>CAYRHE010000007.1:0-8763 GCA_964424095.1 uncultured Candidatus Peribacteria bacterium
TAACAGGAGCTGTTGGTTGGTTGTTAACAGGAGCTGTCTCATTATTTGAAACACTATTTTGAGCTCCGTCTATAATATTAGAAACACTGTTTTTTGTTAGATCAAAAGCTTTATCTCAAATATTTTCTAATGTGTTTCATATTGACCCCAAAAATCAAGCTCAAGGAATATTTTGAATTTGCTGTGGCTGTTGCGTAGGTGGTGTATTTTGTATTGTTTGTTCTTTGTTTGTATTGTTTTCTACTTTTGGTGCAGCAAACTTTGCTATAAAATCAACAATTCCTTTTAGGGTTTTATCAAAAAAACTATCTCATTCATTTGTTTGTTGTTGAATAGATTGTTGTACAGGTTGTTGTACATTGTTTTGTTGATTATCCTGTTGTATTTGTTGAACAGGTATTTGTTGTTGTGGTATTGTTCCAACTGGTTGTTGATTTTGGATTTGCATAGGATCCATAACGATAAATTATACTATAAAACATATTAATTACATACTAATTGTAATCGTTTTCACAAAAAATGCAAATTTTTAACAAGAAAAATACATATTTATCCGATAAAAAAGCTTGTTTTTTTGTTGAAATGGTATATAGTATTTGAATTAATGTTTAATATTTGAATTTTATTTAATTATAAAAAAAAGTGGAATCTTTAATTTATCAATGAAAAGGGGAAAGGGTTGATAGTTTTTTATCAAATCACTTCTTATTATCAAGAAATTTTTTTCAGCATATCATAAAAAGAGGAGGAGTCTTTGTAAATAATAAACCTATTAAAAAATCGTATCAGCTTCAGATTAATGATATTATAGAGGTAGATAATTTTCAAAGATATCTAGATAGTCAAGCAATGGAAGAGTCTCCAAAAATAGAAATTCCTATTGTGTATGAGAATTCAGATTTTCTTGTTATAAACAAACCAAAATGAGTATTATCTCATCCAAGAACAATTTGGGAACTTCATGAGCCATCAGTTTCTGGTTTTTTATATCACAAATTTAAATCTCTGCCAAGTATTGGTAATTTTATTAGGGCTGGAATTTTGCATAGATTGGATAAACAAACAAATTGATTGATGATTGTTGCTAAAACAGAAAAAGGTTTAGCTCATTTTAAGAAACTTTTTCAGCAAAAATCTGAAAGTTATAATCACTCAGATAAAGAAAATGTTAATCTCAAAAAGTTTTATCGTGCAACCTGTGAAATTACACCCAAAGGAGCACAGTTTCTTCAATCAATAAAAAATAATCTGCCTTTTGTTCTTGAATCTCTTGTTGTTGCAAAACTTCCTCATGTTATACCAAAAATAGGAATTACAAAAGTTATTAATTATGAAATATCTAAAAATAAAAATAGGGTTGATATAGAATTAGAAATACTCACATGAAGAACACATCAAATAAGATATCATCTCTCTCAGGAAGGTTTGCCAATAGTAGGTGACTATTTATATTGAAATGATAGTTGAGAAGATATGCTTTTGACAGCATGGAAACTAATTTTTGAAAACTTAGATTGAAAGATACAAACTATCGAAATATAATTTTTTATTTGGAAAAATCTTTGTTTAATTTTAGAAGTTGTTGTTTTTGTTCATGAGAAATATGGGGATTTTTAAGTGCTTGCTGAAGAAAAGATTTTATAGTTTGTCCAAGAGTTTGTTTTATGAGTTGTATTTTTTTTTCTTCAGTTTTTAGTTCGAATTCTTTTTCCCATCGAAGTTGATGTTGATTTAGAGATTCTATTGTTTCTTCATCTTTTGAATCGAGAAAAGGAGTAAGCGGGTTGTTCTCTAATATAAGAAAAAATTCTTTTAGTGCTATAAGTGTTGACCAAATTGTTGGTGTTTCTTGGTGTTGTTCAAAAAAATTATTATAAAATAGTGAAGCAAAAAGAAGTTCTCTTGACGGCTTATATAAATTTGTTTTTTGAATTTTTTGTCTTGTATGTATTTTACCTTCGTTTTGAGTGAATTGTTTGTATTGAGATCGTGTAAATTCAAAAGGAGAACTTAATGTATCACTAATAACTTGTATATAATGTTGTTGTAGTGAAATATTGTTTATTTTTTGAATAAGTCCAAAAAGAATATTTAATATTTTTTGCTTGTCTATTGGCGATTTTATATCATATTGGGTTTTTATATAAGAAAATACAGCAGAGAAACCATCTTCTGCGTTTTCCAAAATTTGGGCAAAATGCTCTTTACCTGAAGGGGAGTTTGCAAGATCATCTGCATCTTTGAATTCTGGAGGTAGGATAAGTTGTTTTGGAAAAAGATCTTGCTGATAAGTAAGTGAAAGTGCTCTCTGAGTTGCATTTTGACCAGCCTGATCACTATCAAAAAGAAAATATACGGTATCTGTATATCTTTTTAAAATCTTTATATGATCTTCCGTAAGAGATGTTCCAGATGTTGCAACAGCAACAGGAAAACCAAGTCTATGTAAAGCAATAACATCCATTTGTCACTCTACCACTATTAGAAATCCAAATTGACTAATGTTTTGTTTAGCCCAATTAAGTCAGTATAAAATTTTTGATTTTTCAAATGCCGGATGTTCAGAGCTATTTAGATATTTTGGGTTGTCATTAGGATCTAGAACTCTAGCACTAAAACCAATAATATTATTCATGGTATCATAAATTGGGAAAGTTATTCTTTTTTTGAAAAAGGTATAAAAATCTGAATTTTTGCTTGGTTTGATTAATGATGCTTGGATTAAGTCATTATCACTAAATCATTTGCTTTTCAAAAAATTCCATAAATCATAAGAACTATCAGGAGCAAATCAAACACCAAAATGTTCGATTGTTGTATCATCAAGCTTTCTTTTTTTATGAAGATAGTCTTTTGCTTCTTTTGATTTTTTTAATCAATCAATAAAAAAACGTTGAGCAAGTTTGTGAATTCTTTTGATTTTTTCTTTTTCATCAGCATATTGGTCTAGTTTTTTTGTGTCTATTTCGTAGTTTGCAATGTCAATATTAGCGTCTTTTGCTAGTAATTTTACAGCATCCCAAAAATCAATTCTTTCGTATTCCTGTAGAAAAGTAAAAACATTACCTCATTTACCACATCAAAAACATTTAAAAATTTGTTTTTGAGGGGAAACCATAAACGACGGAGTTTTTTCATTGTGAAAAGGACAGCAACCAGAGTAGTTGCTTCAAGCTCTTTTCAACGAAACATGTCTTGAGATTACATCTACAATATCGATGCTACTCAAAATATCATCAGTAAGTTTTGACAATTTAAATAGATAAATAGGTAAATAGAGGTATAGATAAATAGTCTATTTTTCTATTCTTCAATTGTACTATTCTTCTTAAGTAAATCAAACAAAAAAAATGAGTATGATTTCTCATACCCAATTTTTCAAAAAATAAATTATTCTTTTTTAACGAAATAACCAGTTACAAAAAGGATACCAATTATAATCAATAAAAGCCCCCAAATCATGTTTTTCAATACATAAAGCCCCCAAATCAAAGCAATTATACCCAAAATAGTATAGATTTTTTCTTCTGTTGAAGATTTATCCCACCATTTTCAAATACCACTAGCTATTACTTTTCATTCTTCTTGAACAAATTTAGCTTCTTCTTTAAATTGGTTTTTTACATCATCAAATTTTTTTTCAGCTGTTTTCGCTACAGATTTAGTAACTCTTTTTTTTGTAACAGGTTTTTTTGTTGTAGTTTTTTTTGCAGGCATTCCAATATGATTAATAATTAAAATACATAAACCAAATTATCAATTTTGTAGTGAATTTTAATCAATTTGCAACTCTATTTTTTGCAAGGGTTGTTTTGTGGCTATTTTATTCTTAGATCTTATAAATAGTCAAAGAGAGATAACTCTTCTTACCTTTGCTATTTCTTCTAATAGTTGTTTGTTTATATAATGAGATGACCAAATTGGTAGGTGTGTAAGATGTATAGATTCAATATTTTGTTTATTTAAAAACTGTTGTAATTGTAGAAATAGATATTCAGATATAAATGGAGCAAATGGCGCACATAGTTGTAAATAATGAAACAAAATTGTATATAGTGTCATATATGCTGAATATTTATCTTGATCCATTCAGGATGCCCAAAATCTTCTTCTAGATCTTCTTATATACCAATTATTGAGTTTATCTATAAAACTTAAAACAGCTTTTGCTCAAACATCAAGCTGATACATATCCATTGCTTGTTCCATTTCTTTTGCTGTTTCATGTAATGCTGCTAAGATCCATTTATCAAGTTCATTTTTTATTGAATAACTAGGAATAGAAATAGCTTCAAGATTCTTGAAATCAATTTTTTCTGATGTAGAGTATGCATTTTGCCATAACAAATTTATATATGGATCATGAGAAACCAATAATATAGTTTTTCATTCTTGTTGTTTTTTTATTTCTTCATAGAAATTAATAGTTCAATCTCATGTACTTAATCTATTATCTACAATTAATTCAACGTCTTTCTCCCTATAAGTAGTTAGAGTTTTTTTTATAATTTCTGCTGTTTGTTGAGCTCTTTGTAATGGTGAAGAAATAATAATATCTGGATTAATTCTCAATATTTTTTCGACAATTTCTGCTTGATGCAAACTGGCTTCTCATTGAGTAGTAAGTTTTCAATCGTCTCAGCCTTCTGCTTGAGCATGTCTTATTGCATATAAAGTTGGCGCTTTAAAAGAAAAATTATCAACTTTTGCATAAGTTTCGAAAAATTTATATGCATTTGTTAAGGCACTAGTAAAGTCTTTATAAACTTGATCAACTCATTTTTCACTAAATCTTACAGGTTCTGCTTTTACAGCAGGGGATGATAATAAATACATTCTATATGCATCAGATCAATATTGCTCAAAAAGTTTTTGTGGTTCTGGGTAATTTTTTAGTTTTTTTGACATTTTTTTTCAATCTTCTGCTAGAACCATACCATTAATAACAACATTGTTGAATGAATTTTGTTTCATTACTGCATTTCCTACTACATGCATTGTTCTAAACCATCATCTTGTTTGGTCAAGTCATTCAACAATAAAATCTGCAGGATAAAGGAATTGTTTTTCTCATTTAGTTGCATATGTTTGGTCTCATAAGTAATTTGCTTGTCCAAATGGCATAGCTCCAGATTCAAACCGACAATCCATAACTTCAGGAATTCTTTTATATTTGTTTCAGTTAATCTCAAACCAATAACTGTCTACATATGGTTTGTGTAAATCAACTTGTTTGTTATAGTTTGTATCCCAATAGTGTATTCAAAATTCGGCATTATCAAGCAATAGTTCTTTTCTATGAATATGATAATCTTTTTCTATAAATACATTTCTACACATAGCAAGAGCGTCATTATGAGCAACATATATCAATGTTTTTGCTGGGTATTTTTTATTTCGCTCTTTAACACATGATTTAGTTCTTTCTAACATTTTAGGTACTGATTCTCCTTGTTTAGATATTGGTTTTTCCCAATCATACCAATTTAGAGTGGAACAATCACAAAATTTATCTTGAATATCAGGAGAAATATGGTCGGTAATACGATAATCTATAAATACATTATTTCAACAATCAAATATAGTCTGATTACTTTTTTCTATATATTCTATTATTTTTTCATCATCCCATAATTTTTGGTAATGTTCAACTTGTTTATTATAATTATTTTTTATTTCTTCGAAAGATTTTTCTCAATATAATTCAATCAAGGTTGGTTCTATTGTCAATAAGGTTCTTTGTAGTGGAGAAACAATAAAAATTAAATTATTTTTATCTCAGGTGTATTTCTTTAATTTTTTTTGTAGATCATTAGATTGTTTTTTCCCATTTTCAGATAGAACTGCTTTTCAAAAATTATCACAAAGTTTTTTTTCATTGTAATCTGTTTTACAATGTCTCAAAAAGATATTTCTAGTTATGTTTTTTGAACCAGTTAGTGTATTATTATATAGTTCGTCTAATGTTCCTATAACTATTTTATCTTCTGGGTCTCTTTCATTTTCCCAAACAGGAATTGGTGATCATCGATATCTATTTCTAGCTAGATTCCAATCTGGAGCCGAAGCCAAAACATCAGAAAATCTGTTTTTGATAGTTTCTGGGACAAATCAAATATTTTCAGCATTTGGAACAGTTGTTTTTGTTAGTTCGGGTTCTTTAATAAACCAGCTTGTTAATGCTTTTGAGATAAGTGGTGTATCGCATCTTCGACAGTGAGGATATGAGTGGCTATATGATTTTTGCAAAATTAATTTTCATTCTGATTTTAATCTAGATATTATATCTTTATTTGCGTCATATACTCTAATTCATTGATATTCTTTTACTTGTTCAGTAAACTCTCAATATTCATTTAAAGGAATAAATAACCAATTTTTTGCATCTTCTCTAGGCAAAAAATTAGCTACTGCTTCAAAATCTTCTATACCAAAACTTGGTGCAATATGTACAATTCCTGTTCAATCTTCTGTACTTACAAAGTTTCATTCAATTACTTTACAAAACTTGTTTTGATATTCTTTTGATAAAAAATTTTTTATATAAGGAAGTATTGGCTCGTAAGATAATCCAATAATATGTTCTCATTTGAAAACATTTACTATAAAGTATTCATCCGAAGATTTGTAATATTGTTTAAGAAGCGCTTGTGCCAATATATAATATTCTTTACTATTTTTGTCAAAAACCATAACATATTCAATATGTTTTCCAACAGCCAAAAAACTATTTCCAGGCAATGTCCATGGTGTAGTAGTCCAAGCAAGAATATTAACACTAGCATCTCAATTTCACTGTAATGAACTGATGTTTTGTGCTATTTTGTGATGATAAACATATAAGTCATAAAATTGATGGGTTATTTCATATTCATCATCAATAATTGTTTCATCAATTTTAACAGCAAAACCAAGTGAATTATCAGATTCTATAATTTCTGCCCAAACTGTATGAGTATGTTTCTCTGGTTCAAGATTTTGTGGCTCTCCTGTATATTCTACTTCAATAATGTTTAGATTAAATAATCAATACGGCATTATTTCTTTGAAACTTCAAAGTTGATTTATTTTTTCAACACTAATACCAAGTTCTTCTTTTAGTTCCTTTTTAACTGTTTTTTCTACTGAATCTCATTTATCTATTTTTCATCCAGGGAATACATATTTTTGACCTTTTTTATGATAAAGCATAAAAAATTTATTGTCTTTTTTGAGTACACAATCAACTACTTCTATAAATCAATCATTTGTAGATTCAAATTCAGAACTTTTTTCTTTATTTATTTCAAATTTGATTGTAATAGCAGGGTCTTGTTTATCTTGATATCATTCGTTTACTTCTGAATTAGAAAGAGAAGTTGCACAGCTAGGGCAGTACCGCTGTACTTTAAATCACTTATAGACAAGGTTTTGGTTATACATGTTTTTGAAAGACCAAAGTACTGATTCCATAAAATTTAGATCCATTGTATAATAAGCATTGTCCATATCAGCCCATCTTCCCAAATTGTCTACAAAAGTTCTTCGTTCATCACTAGTAGAACTTACGTATTTTCTACATTCTTCAATAAATTTTTCCATACCAATTTTTTGTTCTATATCTTTTTTACCATCAATCCTCAAAAAACTTTCAACAGCTTTTTCTACTGGAAGTCAATGACAGTCTCGTCATCGTTCTCTATTAACTTTGTATCATTTCATTGTTTTGTATCTCAAAATAGTATCTTTCATAGACGAAGCAAGTCCATGTCAAAAATGAGGTGTTCCTGAGGCAAATGGAGGTCAGTCATAAGTTCTTGATTGAAATAGATCGGATCTTTGCTCAAGGGTTTTTTGAAAAATATTATTGGTTTTCCAATATTCGGTAATTTTTGAAAGAAGTTCTTTTTGTTGCATACGAAAAAATAATAACGATAAAAATATCACTATTGTATTTATAAAAGTAGTTTTGAATTGCAATGCAAATGTTATTTTATATAACAAAAAAGTCAGATTTATATTTTATATAGTATAGAAAACCGAAAAATGACAACATTTCAGGATATTTTTACAATATTAAATGCTCCTACTTATTATCCATTACAAACAAAAATTTGATATTGTTGACCAGAACAAATAAAAATTATAGTAGAATCCAATTGAAAATCATATTACAGGCATGAAAGTTTTTATACAGATAACTTGTTACAAAAATTTATGTGAGGGATGATGCCTTGGCAGATTTTGAAATTATTAAAAAAATATGGCTTTCACGCGAAGATTGGTTTTCTTATAGGTAAAAAAGAAAAAAAAATAGATCAATTAAAAAACAAACTCAAAGCATGACCAGTTATTTTGATGATTACTCATGCTTATGATGCGAAAATTAGATTTAATTTGCTTAGAGCTTTGCGGTTTCATCATTATATAAGTATTTGGTGATACAATGAAAAAGAACGTATTTTTTATGCTTATGATTCAAGTATAGCAACAAATCTTAGAAAAGATATTCCAATATGAAACACAACATTCACATATGATGAAATTATTAGATTTTGAAAATTTACTGTAATATGATTGGTAAGAAATTTATATATTAGCTTGGGATAGATTTGTTAAGGTTTTAAAGTTCGTAAAGTTCTTAATTTTAAGATCTAAGTTATAACAAATATCTCGCAATAAAAAACAAAGTAGTAAAACAATAAATAAAAACATCAACGTTCGCAGTTTATATTTTTAAACGGCTAAAAACACAAACAAAAACTTGGCTCTGTGTTTTTTACG
>CAYRHE010000007.1:8863-18230 GCA_964424095.1 uncultured Candidatus Peribacteria bacterium
CCAATAAAAGGAATTTTTACTCCCCAAAATCTTACCAAATCTTTGAAAATTATATAAACACCCAGTCCCATTAAAAGAACAAAGAAAACAAAGTTAATAACACCCTCAATAGTAAAATATTTTTCTGGTTTTAATCTTCATATCCGTTGAATTAAAACCCCAAGCAATCTTCATCAATCCAATGCAGGAATTGGCAAAACATTGAATATAGCCAAAGCCAATGAAATAAGTCCAGCAAATGCTAGAAATTGTTTCCATCATCCAGCTTCCAATAGCATATCCCCAAATTTTACAGCTCCAACAGGTCAACTAAGTTTGTTTAATGCTCAGCTAATTTTTGTTTTGTCGAAAGATATTAAGTTTTTTCCCAAATTTCATAGTGCATTAAATGTAAGTTGTGTTTGTGCTTTAATTTCTTTGAGAGAAATTCACATAGCTGTAACAAAAGGGAATTTTATAAAATTTCACTCTAAGTCAGATAAGTTTTCTTTTGAAAACCCAGAATAGCTAAATGCAATTCCCAAAAGGCAACTTTCCTCTTCGCATATTCATTCTGTTTGATTGGAAATTCAATTTCTTGTATAGTACAAAGAGATTTCTCATCAAATATTGTTTTTTAGAACTTGTTCTATATTCCAAGCGTTGATTGAAACAGAATTAACACTCTTGATAATATCTCAAGATTGAATTCATAATTTTTCTCAAAGTCATCAAGGAATTACTTCAAAAACTTTTACAGGAAGGTTCTCTATGTTTTTCTTTTGTTCTTCGGAAATAAATCACTTTTGATATAGAAAACTTTTTGTTGGCATCAAGTAACTTTCTACTTGTGTTGTGAACATGTTTTCAGATATCATAGATATTGGTTTTGTACCTGTCGAAAAAACAAAGGTGAAAATAGCCCAAGCTGCCAAAAAATTTGCTGTTACTCAAGCGATAAGAATTGCAATTTTGCTTCGAATTTTTGCTTTGATAAAACTATCTTTTGCATTAAATTCTTCTTCGTGCTTTGGATCTTCTCCTTTTAGTCTCACAAATCATCACAAAGGAATCAGATTTAATGTATATTCTGTTCCACTTTTGTCTGTTCGGATTTTAAATATTTTTGGTGGGATTCAGATACCAAATTCCAATACTTTTACACCACTTTTTTTTGCTGCAATAAAATGTCAAAGTTCATGAATCAAAACCAATCACATAAACATCAAAATCCCTATAATCAATCCCATTTTTATAATTAATAATTTAAAATGTATAATGTATAATATTATTGATTTCGTAAACAAGAGAAAATATTGATTTTAGATTTTGGATATTTATTATTCAATTCTTAATTTAGGTTATATACCCTAACAAATCTAGCAATAAAAAGAACAAATAAAAGAAGGAAATCATCACCAAACCAACATCATCTGTAGCCAAAAAGCAGCGATACAATTATAACGAGACTATTAATACTAAGTATAATATTGCCTTGATGATGGATGAATTTTATTTGTTTTTTATTGTGAAAAATATCTAATAATTTTAAAAAATTTACAACTTTATAACCAAAATAAAATGTACGACGCACATACTCATCTTAATAATGAAGATATATTTCCACAGTGGCAACATTATATGGATCTTTTTTTGAAATCAGGAGGAAAATGATTGGTAAATTCCTGAGCCAGTGATTTTTATAATCAAAAGGGGATTGAAATAGCAAAAGAATCTTTGCAAAAATATCCAAATCTTCGAGTAAAAGCAACGCTTTGATTACATCCTTTGGAATGTGTAGAAAACATTATTACCAAAGAAAATTATATCCAGAAAGTCCAAGATCTCAAACAGCAATACCTTGCTCACAAAGAACATATTGTAGCAATTTGAGAAATTTGAATAGATGTTCATTTTCCTGGTGGGCAAGAGACTTTGGGTCTCCAGAAAGAACTCTTTGCACTTCAGTGCGACCTTGCCCAAGAACTCAATCTTCCAATTGTAGTCCATTCGAGAGATGAATTCAACCAAACAATAGATATTTTACAAAATTATAAGAGTCAGACTATTTATTTTCATTGTTGGGGATACGGACCAGAGGAGTATCGTAAATTAAATGATATGTTTCCAAATCTATTTATTGGTTTTTGTGGAAATGTAACCTACAAAAATGCGCAAGCACTCAGAGATACATTGGCTATTGTTGATAAAAATCAATTAGTTTTAGAAACGGATGCACCCTACCTTGCTCCGCAAGTAGTCAGAGGGCAGACCAATCATCCTGCTTTTGTTTGATATATTTATGATTTTATTTCTAGTACGTTAATCATAGATAAAAAAGATATTGACAAAACCATAGAAATAAATATAAAAAAGTTGTATAATTTTTAGTAAGTTAAATTGTTATTAATATGGGTGGCTTAGAAAATAATTTGGATTATATAGATTCTGAATTTAAAAATTTAGATCAAGAAATTACATATACAAGAAATCTTGTCAATGTTTATAAAGAATTAATAAACTTGGTATTGCGTGCCGAAGATATTTCCAAAGAATCTACTCAAAAAGAACTAATAGAGTATCAAAATAGCAAAATAGATACAATGGTTTTACAAAAAAAGTTAATAAGAGAAAAAGAATTTCTTTTATATAAAAAAAGAATATTAATAGCAGAAAATGATTATCAAATATTATCTTTATATTAAGAGCTTCTTAATCAAAAAGTATATGCAGAAGACGAATCTTTGTTTCTTACTTCAGAAGAGAAACAAATACTTTTAGATGATTTAAAAGAAAAATTAAAGACAGTTAAATTTAAAAAAGATTTTCAATTAAACACCGACTCTGAAATAGATTTCCTTATCAACTAGTTCTCTTTTTGTTCACCATTTAAGTGCAGATATCTGTTGCATAATAGCCACTTTTTCTGGTGTATTTGTTTTGGGTTCTCAATAACAAACTTTACAACTAATACTAAAGGGTTTTGATTGAGTTTTGTCTACAGACAATCTCATAGCTCATTTAAATGTTTCTGAATTCATAAGATCTCATTTACTAAAATCTGGGGCAAACACGTTTTCTAAGACTTCAGCGTCATTTGGTCCTATTTTAAAAGATAAAATAGATCCTACATTACCAAGAATTGTTTTACCAAGATCTATTTCTCATCCTAGTCATTTCTGTTTGAGTTGGTCCATATATTGATGAGCCATAACAAGTCAAAGTTTATATTTTCTAGCTTCAGATAAAATGCTTTCAAATGATTGAGAGACATAGTTTTGGAATTCATCTACATACAAATAAAAAGGAACTCTATCTTTTGATTCCATTGATGCTCTTTTTAAAGCTGATTGTTTGATTTGCATTGATATCATTTTTCCAATAAGTTTACTATTTTCTTCACCAACAAGACCTTTTGATAACTTACATAAAATAACTTTTTTTTCTTGCATTGCTTGGCTAAAATTAAACGCAGATTTTGGTTGTCAAATAATATTTCTAACATAAGTACTAGTTGTAAAAGGTGCAAATTTTGCTTGCAAAAATGGTATTATTTCTGCTTTTTCTCTGTCTCACATTTTTTTATATGTTTTGTTCCACCAGGCTGCAATTACAGGATTTTTTATATTTCTTATTTTACTTTCAGCAAAAGCATCATCAGTAAAAAGTCTCATAATATCAACCAAAGTTCCTCATTCTTCTTGTTCCATAAGCAAAAAACACGCATTACGAAAATAATCTTGAATTCTTGGTCAAAATATTTCTTCACCATACATACTTACAAACATTTCAATCAGGTCATTTGTTACAACATCTCTTTCATCTTCAGATTCTGTTCCATCCAAAGGATTGAATGCTATTGGATATTCTGTATTAGCAAGATCAAAATAAATCAAATCATCAATTCTTTCTTTTGGATATCTTTCCATAATATAATCACACAAATCACCATGAGGATCCAGAATACAAAGTCCATTACCGTTTTTTACATCTTCTAATGCTAAAGTAAGTAATAGGGTAGATTTACCTGTACCTGTTTGTCCTACGATATAAAGATGTCTAAATCTATCTTCTTCAGTAAATCTAATTTCTTTTTTATTTCCTAGATAAGTGTTTCGTCAAATCAAAATTCAATTATCAGGAAGATTTTCAGGAGCAGCTACAATTTTGTAATTTTGAAAAGCAAATCTTGGGTTTTTGTTGAATTTTGGATGCGGAAAGTGAACAATAGAAGAAAGTTCTTTTATATTTAAAATTTGTTTTTTACCAAAGTTAATCATTTTAGAAAAAATTCAATCATCTGAGAAAAATGATCTCTGAGTAAAAGTTTTCGCAAATTTTATAATATTTTGAGAATGTTTAAATTTAAAGCCATTTAAACCAGTATATGTATATTGAAAAAAAGATTTAGCCAAATCATCTATTATTTTCTTTGGTCTATGGGGGTCTGGAGAAGTAGCTAATGCTCTAATTTTTACATTAAAAATTTCATCATTTAGTTTTTTATCCAAATCTCCAAGTTGGTTTTGTGAAAATTCATAATTTTTTTCTTCTTTTTCTTCTTTTTTTTCATCAGTTTTTAACAGACCAAAAAGTTGTTCTAGTATGTTTTTCTTTTTCTTTTTTGCTTTATCAATTTCTTCTCTTAGTCATTTAAAAAGTTCTTCATGTAGTGGTTCAATCAATAGCTGTAAGCATAATTTTTCATCAATAAAAACTTTTGAATAAGCAGAAAGTAGACTATCCATAGGGTCTGCCTCAAATGATTCATATGTTCTAATAGGAAAAATTTTGTCTTTACTAAGTGTAAATTCTCATCAATCCATATATTTTCAAGTTTCTAATATTTTTGGTTGTTCTATTGGTTCTACAACTGATCATGGGTAGAAGCTTCAAATAGTTTTTTCTAATGTTTCGAGATGATCAATAGGAACTCAAATAATAAATTTAATAACTTCTTTCTCTATAAAAATTTCTACTGAAACGTAGTTGTTTCAAAGATGAGTATGTTTCCAATTATCATCAAAAATAGAGTAAAGATTTTTATAAACTTGATTCATTATTTCAATATTTTGTTTCATGCTTCATATATTGTCTCCAGAATCTCATTCAGAAGTTTTTACTATATTCTTAGAAATTTTTATTTGTAAAAATCTTAACTTTTTAATTTGTTTTTTTCTATGAGTGTATGCTATCTGCACAGAAACAAAGCGATATAGAAAAAATCAACCTATCAATAAGATTGTAAAACCAATAATTCATAATATGATAATATTTTCGAAATCCATAAATAACAATCGAAGATAAAACCCATATGATTATAAATAAATACTTAGAAAAATCAAAAAACCAGATTTATTTTGTGTTTTCTATCTTTACAATTTCTGTTTTTATTTCACCGATAGTGTTTTTTTCCAAAGATAATATTTTTAATTGTAGTGCTTTATTTGATTGGTTCTCATCATTTTTAATTTTCAAAATTATTTCTTCTCCTATTTTTGGAAATCTTTCCAAATGACTTGTAATAAAATAACTCAGTGTTTCTCAGCTAAATTGTTCTTCAGAAATATCAAGATCATAAAAATTGAGCACCATCTTTTCCAAGAAACCATCCATAGTAAGATGGGATTGGAATATATAAGCTAGTCATTCTTGTTTAATTGGCATAGTTTCTTTATCTGTTTCATCCATAATATCTCAAAAAACTTCTTCAACAATATCTTCCAAAGTTATTAATCAAGCAACTCAACCATATTCATCTATAACCAAAGCAACATGACTACGTGTTTTTCTAAATTTTTCCAAGATAAAATGGATTGGAGTTGTCAAAGGTACTTTTATAATATCAGATAATTTTAACTCTTTTAATTTTTTATTTTCATATCATTGTTTTTCTGCTAATAGTAATTCTCTTAATGTAATAAAATTATCAATTGTATCTATGTTTTCTTGGTAAATAGGTATACGAGAGTGTGAAAATTTTAAAACTTGTTCTTTTGCTTTTTGTATTGTCATAGTGTCTGGAAGAGCTTCTATTTTTATTCTAGGAGTCATTACTTCTTGAGCTGTGATTTCATAGAAATCAAGCATGTTTTTAATTTTTTCATATTCTCATTTTTCAAATACTCATGCTTTATTACCCATTTCTATAAGCGATTCTATTTCTTCATCAGTTATAATATGGTGTTTTTTTTGTTTTTTTTGAAAAATATTCATAAGGTATTCAACAGTAATTATAATTGGATAAAGTACTTTTCCTAAAATAATATAAAACCCAGCAACATGTAAAGATATTTTTTCTGCATAACGAGTAGCTATAGTTTTTGGAAATATTTCTCAAAACAATAAGAGTAATAAAGTGATTATTCAAGTAGATATTCAGATAGCCAAACTTTGCTCCGCTCAAGATGCGTTGGCAATATCAATACTGATTTTTGTTGCCAAAGAAGCTGTAGTTACATTAACCAAATTGTTTCATATAAGAATTGTGATAAGTAATCTGTCTGAATTGCTTTTCAATAATTTCAAACTTTTTGCGCCAATTTTTCTTTGTTTTACAAATGAATCAATTTTGTGGTTTGCTAGAGACATAAAAGCGATTTCACTTCAAGAAAAAAAAGCAGATAAACCAAACAAAAGTATAAATAGAATAATCGATAAGGGGTCCATGTTTTTTTGGTTAAAAGTTAATAGTTAAAATACAATATTTGAATATTTAAAATTTTAAATACAAATTTCTTTAGAAGAGTCTGATTTTTTATTTTTAATATAGCCGGTTAAATAAATCAATATTTCTTTCTTTTTATTTCTTGTTTTTATGTCATTAAGTACTCGATCAAAAGACTTTCTGATAAGTTCTCAAATAAATTTTGAAGGTTCAAGATTAAAATATTTCATAATTGTTTTTCCATCAACAGCAAGTTGTTTTATTGTAAATTGTCATTCTTCATTATTAATCTCTTTGAGGAGGTTTCTTAAATCTAAAACATCTTTTAGATCCGAATTGTTTTGTAAGGGGTTGTACTGTCCACGTCTATCTGCAATAGTAATATCTAATATGTTTTCAACTTGTTTGTATCAAGAGTCAGATAGAAATTTTCTAAGTTTTTTTTTGCGTTGATCAATACTTTCACCATCAAGGATTTCTTCAGGTTTGTGATGATTTGCAACATATCGCGCAATTAGTTCAATTTCTTTGTTTGAGAAACCAAGCGCTGAAAAATCTTTTTTTACAATATCCGGTCATCATTTTCTATGATTCAATGGCCCAGATAAAATAGCTCTAATTTCTTCTTTACTCAATTCATCTTTGTATGCACCAAATTGTGCAACTTTTCAAACATCGTGATATAACATAGCTAATCTAACCAAATAATCAGAATTTATTTTTTGAAGTTCGTATAAAGTAAGAAGGGTATGTGTATAAACATCAAAAGGGTGAAATCTCACAGGTTGATTAACATTTTTTGTCGCATAAAGAGCAGGAAAAATTGCCTGAAGAATACGAGATTCATCAAGTAATGCTACAAAACCAAAAGGATCTCATTTTTTAAAAACTTTTACAATTTCGTCTTTGATTCTTTCTTTTGCGATATTTTCAATAAGATGGTGATTTTTTTTGAGTGCATTCCATGTGGCTTTATCAAAATCAAACAAAGTAGCATCAGTTTTTTTCTTCTTTAGTTGATTATTTATTACATTTACAAACCTCAAAGCTCTAAGTAGTCTTAAAGCATCTTCTTGAAATCTATGATCAGGGTCTCCAACAGCGCGTAATGCTTTATTGAAAAGATCTTGAATTCCTTTGTTTGGGTCTATAATAAAATACAAATAGTCTGATTTATTTTCAAGTTCGTATTTATCAATAATATCATTTAGTCTTTCTTTTTGATATAATCAATTTTCAAATAGGGTTTTAATAATTTCGTGATCTTGTATAATCAATAAATTTTGTTCTTTGATAGCAAAGATTCACTTATTATTTAATCATTTTAGTAATGTTTTTTGATCTATTGGATTAAAATTTATTTTTGTTTTTTTTTCATTTTTATCAGCAAAAAAATATAGAGAATTAATTGTAAAATCCCTTCTTTTTGCATCAAGCAATAAATCATTACTTCGATTTATTTTTTCAGGATGACGAAAATCTTCGTATCATGATTCCATGCGAAATGGAGTTATTTCATATTGAATCTCTGTTTTTCCTTTTTTTACAAGAGTGATTGTTCAAAACTTTTCTGTCATAAAGTGTGAAAGTCCTGTTTTATTGATATTTTTGTATATATCCAAAGGATTACCAGCCAAAGTGACGTCAATATCATTAGGGCGTTGTTCTATATTTAAAATCAAATTTCTTACACATCATCAAACAAGAAAAACAGAGGATTTGCTCTTTAGTTTTTTTTGTATAAATTTATGTTGTTTTGCTAAATATAGTATATTGGAAAAAGTAACCATAAAAATATTTGTTTAAATAAACAAAGCTAGTATAATAAAACGAAAAGTCTTTTCAAGAAAAGAAAAAAGTTACTTGAATTTCTAGTTTATTTATCTATAGTAAAACCCGCACAAAATTATGGGTGAGTAGCTCAGCTGGTTAGAGCAGTCCCGCTAAAGCGGGAAAGGTCGTATTTATATGTTTTGAAATAATATATGTATTACGTATATATTATTAAGTGAAGCAAATATTATGTATGATATACAAATAATATTGATAGAAGATATAAAGAACATAAAAGGTGAAATAATTATTTCACAAAAAGGATTGGAGAAAATGTTGAATTATTATGATATTTTGAATACAATACAAAAGAAGAAGCCATAAAACAAGAAATTAAAATAAAAAAATCATGACATATTGTTAGATATATAAATCATGAAAAGTTTATATGGGTGAGTAGCTCAGCTGGTTAGAGCAGTCCCGCTAAAGCGGGAAAGGTCGTATTTATATGTTTTGAAATAATATATGTATTACGTATATATTATTAAGTGAAGCAAATATTATGTATGATATACAAATAATATTGATAGAAGATATAAAGAACATAAAAGGTGAAATAATTATTTCACAAAAAGGATTGGAGAAAATGTTGAATTATTATGATATTTTGAATACAATACAAAAGAAGAAGCCATAAAACAAGAAATTAAAATAAAAAAATCATGACATATTGTTAGATATATAAATCATGAAAAGTTTATATGGGTGAGTAGCTCAGCTGGTTAGAGCAGATCCCTCTTAAGGATAAGGTCGTGGGTTCGAATCCCACCTCGCCTAAAAAACAATCAAGATTCTCTGGAAATGAGAATTTTTTTTATAGTTAATCAGCTGGTTAGAGCAGTCCCGCTTTAGCGGGAAAGGTCGTGGGTTCGAATCCCACCTCGCCTA
>CAYRHE010000007.1:18330-23142 GCA_964424095.1 uncultured Candidatus Peribacteria bacterium
TAGAGCAGTCCCGCTTTAGCGGGAAAGGTCGTGGGTTCGAATCCCACCTCGCCTAAAAAACAATCAAGATTCTCTGGAAATGAGAATTTTTTTTATAGTTAATCAGCTGGTTAGAGCAGTCCCGCTTTAGCGGGAAAGGTCGTGGGTTCGAATCCCACCTCGCCTACCATTAAAAATGGTCTGAAGAAATTCAGATTTTTTTTAATTTGAAAAAACTTGCTCTTTTTTGAGAGCAAGTTTAAATTAGTTACATAATTTGACTAGCTAATTCAGCTAGATAGCTTCGTTCACCTTTGATTAATGTAATGTGGGCGAACATAGATTGTCCTTTCCATCTTTCAATTATGTAGGATAATCCATTGGATCTAGAATCCAGATAAGGATGATCGATCTGTTGAGGATCTCCTGTAAAAACGATTTTTGTCCCTTCTCCTGCACGGGTAATAATTGTTTTTACCTCGTGAGGGGTAAGGTTTTGGGCTTCATCAATAATCCAAAAGCATTTATTCAAACTTCTTCCTCGAACAAACGCAAGGGGTATAATCTGTATTCTATCATCTCTCTCCATCTCCTCAATACTTTCCTTGGTTCTATTATTACTGTTTTTTATAACAGCTAAATTGTCAAATAAAGGAAGCATATATGGGGATACTTTTTCTTTAGCATCACCAGGAAGAAATCCCAAAGTTTTGTTACTAAGCTCAACAATGGGACGAGCTAGAAGAACCTTGTCATAAATTTTATTGTTTGCTTGTTGAATAGCAGCAGCCAAAGCAAGTAATGTTTTGCCAGTACCAGCTTTACCAGAAAGTGTAACTAAGTTAATTTCTGGGTCAAAGAGAGCATTCATAGAGAATGTTTGTTCAGAGTTTCTTGGGGTTATACCAGAGATGGTATTTTTTTCAACTCTGATAATATTCTTTTTATTAACGTCAAGTCGTACAATAGCACTTGATTTTTCATTTTTTGTTTTCAAAATGAAATACATATTGGGATAGAAAGCGTCTTTGAGCTGTAACTGTTCTACAGGAATACTGTTTTCCGAGTACATAGTATCAATGATATCTTTTGAAACAATTTCTATTCCACGACTTCCTGTATAAAGTTCATCCATAATAGCAACTTTATCATTTTCGTAATCTTGTGCATCCATTTTTAGAGATCTTGCCTTAATTCTGAGATTGGCGTCTTTCGAGACAAGAATTACTTTCCTCTTTTGCGATGCGGTTTTTTTTTGTTCAGCATCAACTAGGTCACATACAATACTTAATATTCTATGATCTTTAGTATCTTCGGCCAAAGTTGTTCTTACCTGTTTATTGATATTTGAACACAATTTGACTTGAATAGTTCCTCTCCCTTGTCCCAAGGATGAACCTCCATTAAATACTTTAGGGTCCATAGTCAGTTTATCAAAGGATCTTAAGAACATACGAGAGTGAAGATTTAATTCTTCTCCACCTTTTTTAAACTTATCCAGTTCCTCAATAACTGTAATGGGGATTACTAGATCATGTTCTTGAAATTTCATAATACACTCTGGATCATGAAGAACAACATTGGTATCAAGAACAAATACCTTTTTCTCTTTTGTTTTTGTTGGCATATTGTTTTGTTTTTTAAGTGTTTGACAAAAATTATCTAAATCTATTTCTATATTTTTATACCCCAAAGTCAATATATTATTTATATAAACAAATGATTTTATATTTTTTATTCGTTTTTCACAATATCAGAGCAATAAATAACCCAATAATAAACTGTAATATTGTATAAATTTATCAGTCAAAAATTAATAGATCTTATTTTTCTATAAAAGCATATTGAAAAAAAAACTCAAAAATATATATTAAAAACATGTCAAACAAAAAACAGAAAGAAAGGAGGATTTTTTAAGTTTCAAAACAAAATTAAAAAAAATCAAAAAATGGGTAATCTTTTTGAAGATGCAGGTTATATCTCGCTATCAGCAGCTATGTCTCAGGCTAACTATATTCCTGAACATAATGTCTCTCAGGATAGGTCAATGGATTTTTTACTTCAGAAATTGATAAAAATAAATCAGGAATCTGAAGATCCTAGGCTCTCAAAGTTAATATCTTTTATTAAAGTTGATGAGTTTGATTCAAAATTAATAAAGGTAGCTATTGCTATTTTATTGGATATATCTTTGGGCGAGTATACTGAAGATATTCTATCTCTGGCTTATTTTAGTGAAGAGGAGATGGATAAGGACGAAAAAGATACATTCGTATCTATATTGCTTTCAGAAATAAAAGCAGGGAAAAAAGTTATTTTAGATGATTTTTGTTCTTTGAGTGTTAATAAAAATAAAGATATTATTACCGCTTCAAAATCATCTATAAATATCGAGGATTCTATATATTTTGAGGATGAAAAAGTTTTTTGTCCAAGAAATAAAAAAGTAAAGAAAAACTCATCACATGCTTTTATTGTTCATAAGTCAACATCCAATAAAAACAACCTCGAAACTATTGAAAGTGAAGTCAAACCACGTACTAGAAAAAGAGGAGTTTCTTCTCGTCAAAAAATTCTTTCAGTACTAGGAAAACATCAAAGCTTTTTAATTTATCAAGAAGCATTTACTCTGCCAAAAGGAATAAAGAGAATCAGGGTCAAAGAAAGTTTTGATGAAATAATAACTTTCATTAAAAAACACGTTTCTGAAACAAACCTACCGGTTGATGTTGTTGTTGAGGAAAACAAAGCCAAAGTCCTTTTTAAGGACAATAAGATTCAAAAACAAAAAAAACAGCGGAATAAAGTTAATATACGAATTTTTGCTGCATAAAAACCAAAGAGTGTCCTGTATTTTAGGGCACTTTTTTTGTTGTTGAAAAACTTTGGAATATCCTTATACTACACATCATGTTAAACTAAAAAAAACAAAAAATGAACGAATTTGTAAAAAAAATAGAGCAAGATAAATCTTTTTTTGAAGAGGTGAAAAATCTTGCAGAGAAAACTGGTACAAAAAGAGAGATTCATGAATTAATAAATCTAGAAGATTTGATTCATGGGATCAATCTCGAAAGAGATGCTAAAAAAGAAAAGAAGTTTGAGCTTTTGACAAAACATCTCTTGAAGAATCCAAATATGGATGAAGATGATTTTAGCTACCTTTTTTCTATTTTACAAAGTAGATATGAAATGTCTGTTTGTACTTATAGAGAAAAAGTTAAGTCACTCATCAACGATATTTGTGCCGCAGCAATCAAGCGGGGGTTTGACGATGTTTGTGTTATGATCTATGCAAGACATCCAGGTATCAGGAATGTCAAAGCCATCCGCGAATTAATGGCTTTTAATTAATCTAGGCAAAGAGTGGTTTGGTTTCCAAATCGCTCTTTTTTTTAAAAAAAAAGATGACATCACTGCCATCTTCTCTTATATATTTAGATAATTATTCTGATTTATCTTCTTTACTAGATTTTTTTTCTTCTTTTTCTTCTTCAACACGAACAACTACATCTTTTTTGATTTCTTTGTACAAAAATGGTACATTAAAATTTCCCAAAGCATTAATTTTCTTTTTTAGTTTGAAGAAATGTGAATCAACTTCCATTCCATAGATATTATGAATAGCTTTTGCTATATCTTCTTCATTTACTTTTGCATACAAAGTATGGTCTTTATTTGTTTTTCTTGTTATCAAAATTCCATTATCATTTTGAATTTTCATAAACAAATCATCAAAATCAGCAGCTTTCTTTTTTCTAACTTCTTCAGCAGCGGCCATTTTCTGAGCATAGTTGTTTTTGTTTACTGCATCAGCCAAAACTGCTATATTATTTGGTAACAAAACATTTTTCGCGAAAATTGGTTTTACTCTTACAATTTCATATTTTTCTCCTAAATGCTTATCTGCTTGCAAAAGTATCACTTCAATAGTCTTGTTTTCAACCTTTCTTTTTGCCATATTAAAAAATTACGAATCTAAAACGAAGCCAAGTATATATAAAAATTTAGGATGGAATTGCAACTCTTTTTTTATAATATACAACTATATTGTAATTAATTGTAATTTTCAATTGGTAACAGTAATTAATCGTAATAAATTACTATAAATTACGCGAGTGAAACGAGCTAATTACTATGAATTACATAAAAAACATTAAATTTATATTTAGATTAAATCATGAAACTAAAAATATATATTGATGAGGCGGGGAGGGGACCGCTGGCATGACCTTTGTATGTGGGAGCAGTTCTTCCCCGCCAGAGATTTACCAAAAAACACTATAAAGACTCCAAAATACTCTCCGAGCGTCAAAGAGAAGAATTCTTTGCTAAAATCCAAATATTAGAACAAAAAAAGCAGATTATTTATTGATATGGGATTGTTTCATCAAGCGAAATAGATCTTTATGGTATGACCAAAGCATTGCAATTTGGCGTACTTAGAGCGGTACAGATGGTTTTACAAAAACTTTATCAAAAAGAAATTAGTAAGCAGTTGGGTAAGGTTCTTTGTTCTTGTGATGCTATGCAATGAATAAAGTTGCAAAATCTTTTTTTGGAACAGGAAAAGACAGTGGAGGCCATGGCTCAGATTGCCGATATTTTCAGATGATTTGGTCTCGAACTCGAACTCAGTATTGACGGCAACAAAACATTTGGCGTCGACCAGACACTATGATGTCCCGTAATTCCAATAATTGACGGCGACGCCCTCATCCCCGAGATCTCCATGGCCTCCATCATCGCAAAAGTCCTGAGGGATCATGAAATGATTAAACTAGACAAAGACTATCCTCAGTACAACCTTGCCCAGCACAAATGATACGGTAC
>CAYRHE010000007.1:23242-25971 GCA_964424095.1 uncultured Candidatus Peribacteria bacterium
TTTTTTTAGGTAATCCAATTAAGCTTTTGAAACATTTCCAGCCATTGGACCTTTTTGTCCTTCAACAACATCATAAGTCACTTGGTCACCTTCTTGTGGAAGTTGTCCTTGTGGATAAGATTCTTCGTTTAATCCAGTAATATGAACGAATAGATCTGTTGATCCATCTTCTGGAGTGATAAAACCGAAACCTTTAGTTACGTTGAAGAATTTGATTGTACCTGTACTCATAAAAAAATAGGTAATAATAATAAAAAGCTAGAATCCATAAGAATTCTATAGGTAAGTATATAATAAAGAAAACAAAAAGCAAGAGATTATGCTCTCAAATTTCATCCTGCTTTTTCAGCGGCTTTGATTGCTTTATTCATTATTTCATTTATCTGTTCTGTGGTGAGATTTCCTTCTCCCAAAATTTTGATTTTCAAAGAAACTGATTTTTTGCCTTCACCTAGATTTTTACCTTCATATGCATCAAAAACTTCCAATGCTGAAATTTCTTTGATATCTTTGATTGCTTTCAAAATAGCTTCAAAACTACTTGTACTATCAACAACAAAACACAAATCTCTCCAAACAATCTGATCTTGAAGCGTTTCGTATGATGTTGTTTTTATTTCAGATTTCCCTTTTGCTTCTATAAGTTTTGGTAAAGACAATGATAAATAACAAAGTCCTGCGGTCTCAGGGATTTTATGATCTTTGAGAATAAATGGATGTAATGAAGCTATGCTTCAAACAACAACTCAATCCAAGATAATATCAGCTTGTTTTTTTGGATGAAAATGATTGTGATTTGTAACTTGTAAAGTTATTTCTTTATCAATACCCAAACGTTGCAATAAAGGAGTTAACAAACTTTTTGTAGTCAAAAATGGGTCATTATTCCAAGTATCCAACGATTTTTCATAAAACAATGCTCCGAGTTCAAATGATTCATCTACAAATGATGTAGCATATGCTTTATCATTATCAGATTTTTCTTCTAAATTTTTCTTCCATACATTAGCTATATCAAAAATACGAAAACTATCGAAAAATTTATTGTTTTTTGTAGCATACCCCAAAAGGTTGTAAATCATATTATCTCTCAAAAAAGGCGTATCTATATTTACAGGGTTTTGTAAACTATAACAATTTTCTGGGTTTGTCCCAAATTGTTGCAAAAGTTTCGCACTTGTCCAAGGATAAGTTTCTGTTTGATCAAAACAAAAATCTTGTACAAAAATATCTTCGAGTGTTCTCATAAGTTCTACAGTTGGAATATACGGTGTATATTGTACATCGCTCAAAACCGGCAAACCTTTTATATTTTCATAACCATAAATTCTGATTATTTCTTCAGTTATATCTTCTTGAATATTTAGATCATCCGGTGATCTTCGTATAGGACAAATAATTCAGCTTTCTTTTATTTGAAATCCAAGTCATTGTAAAATTCTGTTTGCATCTTGCTTGAAATTTTCAATTTTTGTTCAAAATATATTTTTTTCAATATTATCCAAGTCTATATTTATTCCTTTATTTTTTTGTTCTTGTAAATCGGCTTTTACATAAGCTGAAACTCCTCAGATTTCAAAATTTCATAAATCTTTTTTATAATAATTGAGTTCATCTAAGAATAACAACAAACAATACATAGACCACCAAGGATTGATATTTTTTTCGTATCTAAGTTCTGCATCTGTTCTAAGTCCAAGTCTTGTACCAGTTTTTCTCACTGCAACTGGATCGAAATTTGCAATTTCTACCAAAATATTTTTGGTGTTTTCTCAAACTCAACTTTCCAATCAACCTACAACTCAAGCCAAAGCAAGAATTTTGTTTTTGTCAGCAATTACAATATCTGTCGATTTCAAACTATGCTTGGTTTCAAAAAGATCTATAAATTCTTCGCCATCTTTGGCATTTCTAATTATTACATCTCCATCAATTTTATCAGCATCAAAAAAGTGAATAGGTTGTCCAGTCAAAAGCATAAAAAGATTTGAAAAATCTACCCAATTATTTCTAGGATTTGCTCCCATATCAATCAATTGAAGTCTCGTGAAAAACGACAAAGGTTTGATTTCTATATTGTTGATTTCCAAAAGGGTATAACTATTTAGGCTAGTAGATTCTCAGATCACATTTCTTTTGGCTGGAGTAGCGTGATCAAAAGTATCAAAAATATTTGTATCAGCAAATTGTTTCATCCACTCAGAAACCTTGTTGAAGCTAATATCTTTCGCTTCGTATATTGCATTAAGTTCTACAGCCGCTCCAAAATGTCCTGTAAGATCAGGTCTGTTTGTTAAACTTTTGTTGTCAACATCAAATACATAACTATTTAGCCAAGGAAATTTTTGAGCAAGGGGCGTTCCCAAATCCTTAACTTCAATACCATCCAAATCAACTTCCAAATCCCAAATACTATGTAATTCTTGATCTTCATTGATTTCCAATTCTTCTTTTGAACAAATCATTCCATTTGATTCGACTCATCTCATTTTTCTTTTTTCAATCGTAATTCCTGCTTTTTCAAAAACCGTACCTGGCAAAGCAACTGGTACATAAATTCCGGCTCTTACATTGCTTCCACCACATATAATTTGATATTCTCATTTATCGCCACAGTCTACCATACAAACATTTAATTTATCTGCATCAGGATGCTTTTCACAACTTTTTATATATCAGATAACAATCAAATCTGAAATTTTTCTTTCGATTATTTCTTCAATTTCGCA
>CAYRHE010000007.1:26071-37091 GCA_964424095.1 uncultured Candidatus Peribacteria bacterium
ATCAGATAACAATCAAATCTGAAATTTTTCTTTCGATTATTTCTTCAATTTCGCAGGTCTTGACAATCAACTTTTGGGCTATATTTTCTGGCGTATCATTTACTGAGATATACTTCTTGATCAACGACGAATGGTACTTCATTTTTTTTGGTTTATTTTATAATGTAAAATAATTTTTAATTTTATGAATTTAATAACGTAATGAATCGAGTAATAAATTGAGCAATAAATTGAGCAAACAAAAGAAAGTAATCATCAACAAATCAACATCGTCAGTAGTCAAAGCAGGAATTTAATTATAACTAAATATAAATCTAAATAATAATATTGCTTTGATGATGGATATATTTTGTTTGTTTTTTATTGCGAGAGAACTCGACAATTTTTAATTTGTATGAATTCAATAATAAAAGAACGTTCAATTAAGACTAATATTTACATTTTTAAACTCTTTTCACAAGAGAAAATAAAAATTATCCGAAATTCTTGCAATTTTATAACCAATACATACAACAAATCGTGTTTATTTAAAAAATAGAAGTATATATGTCAAATAAAATCAAAGATTTTCAAGAAAGATTGATCAATGCGTCTCAAAAAGTTTTACTTGCGCCAAAAATCATTCTTAGTATACCAAAAAATGTTTTGGAAATGGGTATTGATGTTTTGGAAACCTCTATAGATATCTTATGAAGTCCAGAAAAAATAATAGATATTCCAAAGCATGTTTTTCATCTCCCATCTCGTGTTTTTGAAAAAGTAATTAAGGCTTATCTAATAGTAAATGCAGATGTATATATTCCTTCTTTTTTACAACAAAAGAGAATTCTTTTTGATCTTATAAGAAAAGCAAAAAAAACGTCTTTTGCAAAAGAATTTAATTTTGAAAAAATAAAAACTATCCAAGATTTTCAAAAATTAGTTCCTATTTTTTATTATAAGGATTTTGAACCATGGATTTTACGTATGGTAAAAGGTGAGAAAAATGTTAGTTATCCAGGTAAAATAGATCGATTTGCAACATCATCAGGTACAACTTGATGAACAGCAAAATATATTCCAATTACAAATGAAAACCTCAGAACATCTCATTTTAAATGATGACTTGGTTCGCTTAGTTTATACGTTAAGAACAATCCCAAAAGTAAGTTTTTTCAAGGTAAATGATTGGTTATTTGATGATGATTTGTAAAAAACCCTTTCACTGGTGAAGATAATATCGGCTTTATTTCTGCTATTTTACAGAAAAACTCTCCATGGATAGGGCAAGTATTTAAAACTCCATGACCAGAAATTTCTTATATGGATGATCGAGAAGAAAAAGTCCAAAAAACAATAAAACTTACAACAAAACAAAATATTACTTCAATTAGTGGTCAACCATCATGGATTTCAAATTTTTTATATAGGTTGTTGGAAGAAAAATCTCAAAACAATATTCATGAAATACGACCAAATTTGGAATTGTTTTTCCGATGATGAATGTCTATTAGTTTGTACAAAAAACAATTAGAGGAATTAATGCCAAACAAAAACATGAAATATTATCAGATTTATAATGCCTCTGAATGATATTTCGCATCTCAAGATAGTAATGATGCTGATGATATGCTTTTGTTTACTGACCATGGAACTTTTTATGAATTTATACCATTCCAAGAATATGGAAAGGATAACCCAACTGTACTCACTTTGGATCAAGTAGAATTAAATAAAGATTATGTTATTTTAATTACCAATACATCTGGTTTGCGAAGATATGTTTTGTGAGATACTATAAGGTTTACTACACTAAATCCTTGGAGAATTAAGATAACAGGAAGAACAAAATATTATATTGATGTTGTGGGGGAATGTGTAACTGCTGATTATACTGATAGAGCATTGTTGGCTGCAAGTGATAAAACTTGAGTCCATGCTTATGATTATATGGTTGCACCAATTATGTACGAAGGTTGAGAAATAAGATGAGCTTATGAATGGATAATAGAATGTGAGAGTGTTCCAGAAGATCAAGAATGATTTGCAAAAATCCTTGATCAAGAACTTTGCAACGTAAACTCGTATTATTATGACGAAAGATATGATACAAAAGTTCTTGGAGAACCAACAGTTCATTTGGTACCAAAAGGTAGTTTTTACAAGTGGTTACAATCCAAAAATAAACTTGGTTGACAAAATAAAATTCCAAAACTTGCAAATGATAGAAAGACTATAGAAGAGGTTTTGAAAATTATAAAATAATTTTATTATGTAAAAAACAATATTATGTGAGTATATTTTTTAGTCTTTTTTTTGTGTTTATTAGCAAGTGTTTTATATGTTTATTGAATCTGGCAATTTCTCAAACTAACAACAAAAATACATATCCCAACACCTTTTTCTTTTGGAAAAGATTTTTGGCGTGAATGGAAAAAATTTGGAATTGTTTATTTGGTCGGTGATATAACAAGGTTTGTAATAGAAATGTTTATTTTGGGAACATGAAATGCAATTGTAATAAGATTGGTTGCTATTATGATAACTTTTAGTACTTCGTGATTTTTTGGTCGATGGAGAAATCTTGTTTTGAGAAAAATTAAACATGATGTAAAAAATCATTATAAGTTTTGGGAATTTATGGGGGATACATTTGCTTCTTTGGTTTTTTGGGTACCTATGTATATAGTAAAACTTATGATTTTAGTTGCTTTTGACCTCACTCAGCGAAGCAACCTCTGGTATTCGGTTTACGTAGGAATCTGAGCAATTTTGCTTTTTGGTAGATTTGGTTGCTTCGCAGCAGATCTTGTTGAAAGGTGGTTGTTTGGAAGGAGAGATTAATTAGTTTCTTCTAAATAAAGGGCAGTTTTGGCTTTCATCAATCAAATTTTTTTTGCAAAATGAAAAAGCGCTCATTGATGTTTTCTTTCCAAACAAAATTGTTCTCGCCATAATTGAAAAGAAATATTTTCTATAGTTCAAGTATTGGGATCCAATATAGCAACTGTTTGATTTTTACCATCTAAACCTACAAGAAGCGCATAATGAGGATATGGATATGTAAATATTTTTTCGTATTTTCATAAATATTTATTAAATAATTCTGATTTTTCTTTCATTGTTTCAAAAACAAATTTTTGTCTCCTAGTATATAATACCATTATTGCGTTTCAATTTTGCAAAGATTTAATAATATCTTCTATTGTTACTCAGATTTTTTTTACAACAATATGATTTTTTCATATATCATTAAGAAACTTTCAAAAACCATTTTTTAAAATGTATGGAGTTGTTCAAATATAATTTCGTTTTTTTTTAACTATATTTCTAAAAATAATAGGCACATTATTAAGAAAGTGATTTCTTATATCTTCTTCAGAAAAATTAATATTCATTATTTTACACCAGTTAGCTAAAGATCAAAATCAACAACTAGAAATATATTTTTTCTTTTCTCATGAAGAAATAGGTAGACTGATGTTTATATAATAAGGTATTTCTAATTTTTTATCAAGGTTAGGATTGCTTTTTTTATTTATAAGCTTCATTTTTTTCTATTTTAATAAAAAAATATAAAAGAAAGTATTAATATATGTTTCATATTAAAAAGCAATATTAATTAGTTTCTTCTAAGGTTAATTATAAAGACAATATTGATACAAAAAAATGAAACCAAGAATTTGTAAGGGTTTCTTTTACCAAAATAACAGTACCTCTATCGTAAAAAATTTCTGCTTGATAGAAGAATATAAAAACATATAAAAAATCAGAATTATAAATTTTAATCTTTAATTTATATATGAGATGTTTGAACAAGTACAAAAAGCTGATATGGATGCATATCAATTAATTCTTGCTGAGCAAAAGCGTCAGTCAGAAGGGATGGAACTTATTGCGAGTGAAAATTATCAATCATCAGCAGTACTAGAAGCGCAATCATCTCATTTTGCAAACAAATATTCCGAATGAACTCCAGGAAGAAGATATTATGGAGGGCAAGAAAATACCGACAAAATAGAGCAACTCGCAATCGATAGAGCAAAAACGATTTTCAAATCAGACCATGCCAATGTTCAGGCCCTTTCGGGAGCCGCTGCAAACGTATGTGTATATGCAGCACTTATGGAACCAGGCGATACAATTCTTGGTATGGATTTGACGCATGGAGGACATTTGACTCATTGAGCACCAGTTACTTTTCTTTCAAAAATATTTAATTTCCAAAGATACAAAACAAAAGCTGATGGTAAAATAGATTTTGACCAAGTTCGCGCATTGGCTCACGAGTACAAACCAAAGATGATTTTGGCTGGATTTAGTGCATATCCTAGAGAATTAGAATATGATAAATTTGCAGAAATTGCCAAAGAGGTTGGTGCAATTTCTTTTGCTGATGTTTCTCATATTGGAGGATTGATTGCTGCAGGAGTTTTGAGAAACCCTTTTGATTATGGATTTCATGCAATGATGACAACTACGCACAAATCACTGAGGTGACCAAGATGATCATTGATTTTGAGTAAATGAGTTGTTTCTAATCCACTCAAAAAACCAGAAGATACCATAGAAAATATACCAACTAGAATCGATAGGGCAGTTTTCCCAGGTGTTCAGTGATGACCACATATGAATACGATCTGCGCAATAGCAGTTGCTCTCCAAGAAGCCCAAACCCAGGAATTCAAGAATTACGCAGCTCAAACCCTCAAAAACGCTCAAACTCTCGCTCAAGAGCTTTTGGCTCGTGGATATCAACTGGTAACTTGAGGTACAGATAATCATATGGTAATAGTAAACTTCCAAGGCACAAATCTTGATGGCGCGATAGCAGAAAAAACATTGGATAAAATCTGAATTTCTACATCAAAATCTACGATACCAGATGATCCAAATCCACCATTTAAACCATCTTGACTAAGAATCTGAATGCCAGCAATGACCACAAGAGGAGTGAAAGAATCAGAAACCAAACAAATTGTAGATTTTATGGATCGCGCATTCAAAAATCATGATAACGAGGAAGTTCTTGTAACAATCAAACAAGAGGTTATGGATTTTTGTAAAAACTTTCCAGTTCCTGGAATATCTTGATTTTAAAAAATATTTCATTACAACCCATTAGACAAAAGTCATAATTTTTAAATTGTTAATTATTATTATGTTTGGAAAAGTAGGAGAACTAAAAAAAATGTATGATAAGTACAAAACATTACAAAACGCACTAAAAAATCTTGTTATTAGAGGTAAAGAATGAAAATTTACTGATATGAATTGAAATGAAGCGGATTCTATTGTTGTAGATATTTCTGGAGAAATGAAGCTAAAAGATTTGAAAATCAATGATACAAATCTCTTGGATCCTAACAAAAAAGAACAATTGGAATCGCTTATTGTTGCTTGTTTTCAAAAAGCACAAAACAAAGCACAAGAAGTTGCTGCAGAAAAAACAAAAGAAGTTTTGTGATTTGATCCTTCAAATATTTGAAATATGCTTGGTGGATGATGAATTCCAGGAATGTCTTAGAATCTAAGATGATATGTGATTTAAAATTGTCATTTCTATATCAGAATTATCAAGTCTCATAGTAAAATCATATAAGCTACCTTTACAGATCAAAGGTAGTTTTTTCTTTGTCTTTTTTTCTATCAAAGAGAGTAGTGGAATAACTATTTTACCCAGCATATCGTTTTTGTTTTTGCTATAACTAGAAATAGGTAGTTGTTTGTTGGATATATCTTTTCCAGGGTTTTCTAAAAGCATTTTTAAAATTTCTATTGTTGCGCTTTGAGAATGTAATTCTTGAGATGTTAGTTTTTGTCAATTGAGATATATTTTGTTGTTTATATTATCCAAAAGAAGTCATTTCTTTTGATTTTCTAACAGTTTGTTACAGTCTCAAACAACAATTTTTCAGTCTGTTCGTTTTATTACACAGTTTCTACCATCAAGAAATTCAGAATGTTTGTTTTTTGAAAGGTCTTGTTCTATTTTACATCATTCAAACGCTATTCCATCTAACCAGTTTGCATATAGAAGTTTTGATCAAGAGAAATTTTTGTTTATATTATCTACAACATTCATAATAGATGTTCTAAATCATTCCAAAGGTAACATAAAGATTAATGATCATCACATAATAGTTGTATCATTTGGGGCGATAGAAAGATATTTTGAAGATCATTGAAATTTTTCAATAATTTCTTTTATATATCTCAAAAATGTATGAGAACTGTCTCTTGTTACACAATCAGCTTGTCTTAGTTTTTTAAATGTATCAAGTAATGACAGTACATTTGATTCATCATATCAATTGCGATAAACTTTTGACATAAAATATAACATTTTCAAACTAATAATTCACATAATTTTTCCATATGTTTGGGTAAATTCATCATGTTCTGGTTCAATAAGGTTTTTATAAAATTTTGGTCTTTGATTTGGAGATAAATGAGACAAAAAATCTCAAAAAAGATTTTTGATTTCGTTTGTTATTTGATTGGCAAGTGTTCCATTGTTTTTATAATTATCTCAAGCTATTTGTTCTAGAAGTACTGGCTTTCCAGAATAAATTACTCCATAGTCAATTGGAACATATGGTATTTCTCTAAGTTCTGGATACAGGTCATTTAATTTAAATCAGAAATATCTTTTTGTTTTGTTATGTGATCAATTTTTTTCATAATCTTCAGAAAATGATACGATAGGGTAGTAAGAATGAAAAAATGATGCTAGTTTTGTTCAAGAAGAAATCATTCAATAAATATGTTTATCAAATTCTAAAGCATCAGAAAAAATTTTATAAAATACAGAATATTCATCACTAAGTTGTTCGTTTATGTTTTTATGAATTATTTTTTCCAAAGATTTATCATCTATAGTGTTTTCTATTTTGTTTATTAAAACAGATAATCACAATGCCAATACAGATCAAAATCCAAGTCAAACTCACCTTGGTACTTCAGAAAGAATATTTATTTCTATTCATCAAATTTTTTCACATAGTTTTTGGTATTTTTTCTGGAGAAATTTGTTGAGGTCATTGAAATATGGTGCGTACTCCAAAGCATTTGTTTCGATAAATTTATACTCATGGAAATCTAAATGATAAATTTTATTTATAGTTATTTTACCTGAATTTGTTTTTGAGTAACCCATATATAGGCGTAAAGGAAGTTGTTGTTTTAATCAGATTCAACAATAGTTGTTTAAAACATCGCCTGATCGGTTCATAACAAAAGGTGTTGATATTACAACATTGTTTTCGACAAAAAATCTTTCATAAGTATGAAAGTAAGTTTTTTTTAGATTTCTCGAGTTCATAAGCAATAATAATGGGTAAAGAAAATCCAGAGTAGATACCCTATTGCTTTAAATTTATAGTAATTTGCTGTTATTTTTCAATAGATATATTGACATTTTATTTATTAATTCTTTCTTTTATTGAAAATCAATCCATATCTGCTTGTTCATACATGTATTCCAATGCTAAGCTAGAGACTTGTTTGTAGTATGGAGTAATAAATGTTATTGAAATATTTTTTAATTCTGAATCCAAAAGTGTTCACATCAACCAAATATCATATAAAGATCATAAATGTTGGTCGATAATGATTACAAGTTTTTCTGTTCTTTTTAAACTTTCTTTGATATCTTCTGTTAAAGTAAAAAATGGTGTGTAGCTGGCGAAAAGATCCATAGCATTTCAATCTTCTTGAAGATGCCCCGCGCCATATAAACTATCAATTAATGTTGATCAAAAGCACAATATTGTTCAGTTGCTTCAACTATATCATTGGTTTTGAAAACTAACAAAATGTCATTGGCTTTTGATTTCTGGAAGTTGGTTTTTCAATGGTATATGCTCGTTTATTCTTATATAGCATGAATTAGTTTGATTATCCAAAAAATCCAAAATTTGTTCGTAATATATAGGTTCTATAACATCTAACCCAAAATCTCTTGCTTTTGAAATATCTCGCATATCCCAAAATCCTTTGTTTGCAAATCATGGTAATCAACAACTAGGGTTTATTATAAAAGTTTTTGCTTTCCCATTTTGTATAAGTGGAAAAATAGTATCTACAGGAGTTTTTGATACAACAATAAGAAGTTTTTTTTCTTGACGAGTATGATAAGAAACCGCTCCCAAAAAATCGTTACCTTCGTTATCAAATGTATTTTCAAAAATAACTGTATCAAAGTTTTTATTTGCCGTAGAAATAAAACTATCTGTAAACAAAAAATCACTAGTCATAAGAGTTATAATAAAAAATAAAATTATTTTACGATTAGAGAATAATTTATCAAAAATTTTGCAATATCTCAAAATACTTTACCAGCTGTTTGTCATCACCAAATACTAGATCTGGGACGACGAATTTGGATAACTACAACATATTTTGGATCATCTTTTGTTACAATTCCTACAAAGGATGCGTTTGTCCATCAGAGTCCTTGCTGATATTTTCATCTATAAGAAATCTGAGATGTTCAACTTTTTCAACCAAGATTATATCACTCTATAAGAGTTATTCATCTCAATTCTGGGTTCTGATCCAACACATTGAAAAGAGAATTTTTTAGAACATCAGAAGTTTCTGGTTTAAAAATTTGCCCCAAAACTTGTTTTTGATTTTGTATATAATTCTCACTTTTTCTATCATAAACTCATTCCACAATTGTCGGTTTTACATAATATCATCAGTTGACTATTGGCGCATATCAAGCAGCAACTTGTAAAGGTGTTGTCAATAATCATTGACCAAATGAATTATTTAGATATCTAGAAAGCGCAACAGTAGAAGAATTTTCTACAAATCATTCTGATTCTCCAGCAAGTTCAATGTTTGTTAACTTACCAAAACCAAGTTTGTCTAAGTAATTATAAAAAGATTCTTTGCCAATACCAAATATTTTACCAGTTCAGTCTCCATATGCAATTCTAACCATTCAGACATTGCAAGAATACACAAAAGCATGTAAAAAACTATTATATCATCAACAGTTTTTTGGATCCGCATTCTTGATTGTATAAGGTCATACTTTTACTTCATTTGTGTCATTATAAAAATCATACATATTTATTTCATCTAGATCAACTCCAATACCAACGGTAAATGCTTTAAAAATACTACCAGGTTCATAAGGCATTGATATGTTTTTGTCTACAAAAACTCTTGGTCAATAAATGTTTTTTGCTATGTATTTGGATAGTGTTGTATCTTCTCTTTCTAGTGTTGTAGCTATTCTATAACTTCATCAAGTATTTATATAAACAGGTACATCAAGATGTGTTAGATCATCAATAATATATCTATCTTCCCATCAAAGTGGTCTTAATTGAAATGTAGAATTATAGTCATTTGGGTTAAATGTTGGATAATTGGCAGATGCTTTTAGTTTTCAATCAAATGGATCATAAATCAATATACTAACAGAATCTGCTTTAAATTGTTCTTGATATTTTTTTGCTATCGTTTCAACTTCTTTTTGTATACCCATATCTATAGTAAGGAAGATATCGTCGCCATCAACAACATTTTCTATTTGAAAATCGTTTGCTCAAACATTACCAATCCAAGAAGAAGAACGTCAAATTATTTTACCATCTTTTCCACGAAGTTGTGTGTCAAAGAACTGTTCTATACCATAAAAAGCGTTTCAGTTTTTGTCAACCATTCACAAAATATTTGACAAGAAAGATCAATACTCATAATATCTTTTGGTGTATGGTTCCAATCAAAGTCAGTGTAGTAATGGTATTCTATCTTTATTTCGTTCCTTATAATATTCTATTTTCAAATTTTTGATGCTTTGTGCTATCATGGGGTTAGCATCGGAAGCTATTTTTACATATCTATTTTCTTGTTCTTCAAAATAATTTTCTAAATTATTGTATTGTGATATATATCAATATTTAGTTAAAAGAGATTTAAGTGGTCACATTTCTCTAGAAATACTAGCGATTTTTTTTGGTATAATATATACATAGTTATCAGATTCTATAGATATATAATCCAAATTTTTACTTTCCAATTCTTGTAAAAAAGCTTGATTGGTAAAAAATCATAAATAGTTTTTTGTTCTAATTCATGGTTGAATCATCTTATCTAATTGATCTCTAATAAGTCAGTAAGCTATTTGTTTCGTAAATCATGTCAAAACTTGTTCTATTTGATCGTAATATCCAGTTCGATTATATTCTCGATATCATGTTGTTACGATCCCACTTCAATAATAGAAAAATTCTGGTTCTTTTGGTAGTATGTCTTTTTTTGCATATATTTCCAAATTTTTTATACAGTTTTCTTTTGTTATTTGTTTCATTCAATACATTTCACACAAATGCGAATATATTACAGGTGTTAGTAATTCTATAAAGCGTGGTTTGTCCCATACAAATTTTGGATCAACAAATATATTATACATTGTTATGTTTTCTGTGAGTTGTACTGGTTTACCTGATTTGTCATAAGCATAAATATTGCCTCTTTTTGCTTTCAAAAAAGATTGACTTACGTGTTGTCTACTCAAAAGATCTTCATAATAATTATGATTAAAAATTTGTAACCAAAATAATCTCAAAAAAAGTATAAAAAATAAAAAACCAAAAAAAACAAGTAGATAAAACTCCCTAGTAACTCTAATATGATTTAGAAAAGGAATTTTATCAAGTTTTTTTTGTATATATTCATCCATATTTCTGTAGGTTTTTATATTTCTCATGTATAAAGAGTTTAGAACTTAGAATTTAGAACTCAGCGGTTAAAGAATAAATGAATATATAACAAGTGAGTTCTATAACTCGAGTAATAAAAAGAATAAACAAAGGGAAATAATCATCACCAAATCAACATAATCCGTAGCCAAAAAGCAGCGATGCAATTATAACCAGACTATAATTCCAAATATGATACTGCCTTGATGATTATTGATTCTTGTTTATTTTTTATTACGAGATACTTCTTATAAGCAAACTAAATTAATATGTACGATTTAGATTTTAAAATTCAACTCTTTATACCAACCAATACTGTA
>CAYRHE010000007.1:37191-44007 GCA_964424095.1 uncultured Candidatus Peribacteria bacterium
TAATATGTACGATTTAGATTTTAAAATTCAACTCTTTATACCAACCAATACTGTATACTTTTTTCTAGTTTTGACAACGTGAATATGGGGTTTTAATACATAAAATAGATAATAAAAAAAAGGTTTATCTTGGTTTTGGAGCCGTTTTTCTGACGTGATTTGTTGCTTTGTTTATAAATGTTTGTTCTTATAAAAAACACTTGAAAATCCCTATCGCTTTGATAACAATGGAAACGATATCTTTTATTTATTTTTTATAAAACAAACATGAAAAAATTTTTAGGAAAATCATTAGTTTTGGTTGCCGTTGTTGCTCTTGGTATCTTTGTTTGAGACTTAACTGCTCTTGCTCAATTTGGTGTTGATCAATGAGCTTGATTCGCTTGAGAAGCTGGTGTTTGAAGTAATGTAAGTTTGCTAGATGTTGTTAAATCATTTATCAATCGAGTACTTTGATTATTGTCTCTTATAGCTTTGGGTATGGCATTGTTTGGTGGTTTCAAAATGGTTACTGCTGCTGGAGATGATGGAAAATACAAAGAAGGATTCAAAGTTTTGAAACAAGCTGCTATTGGATTGGTTGTAGTAGGTTTGTCTTGGATTATAGTAAGTACTATATTCTTACTTATATGAGGCGCTCAGAGTGATCCATCTAACTTATGAGCTTGAATACAATAATATATAAATAAATTTCAACAAATCTCTCATCTTCGGGTGGGAGATTTTTTTGTAATAAAAAAGCTTTTTTGAGTTGAATCATAAGGGGAAATTGGTATATTGTAACATAGTGCAGATATAGTTGTATTTAGAATATTTTAATTCAATAATTGTCCATTTTGTTCAATGAATCAAATAACTGAGCAATAAAAAGAAAAAAATAAATCTAGCAATAAAAAGGATAAGCAAAAGAAGAGATTATCACCAAACCAATATAATTCTAAACGAGATATTACCTTGATGATAGATGAATTTGTTTGTCTTTTATTGCGAGAGACTCCTTATAATTTAGAACGTTAGGCTTGAGTAACTTTATAAACCTTATAACTCATTAAATGAATCTTCACGAATTTGAATTACGTTATCGTGCATACAAATGATTAAATCACAAATTCAATATCTGATGGGATAACGAAACAATTTTGGAATTGACCAAAATTACCAACAAAGGAGTGGTAGAGAAATCATTGCCAGAAATTAGTCCAACAGAGCTCAAAGAAATCACTCTCCAGACTTATACAAAATTCAAAAAAGATTATTTATCAGAGCATGGAGAACAAAAAATCTGATCTTGAACACTTAGAGAGTATATTGATCGTTTGGAATACGAACTCAAAGTTATCAAAGAAATGTGATTCAATTCATACTTCCTTATCGTAGCAGATTTTGTACGTCGAGCAAAGAAAAACCAAATCGTAGTAGGCCCAGGAAGGTGATCATGAGCAGGTTCTTTACTCGCCCGGGTAATTAGAATTACGGAAGTAGATCCAATTCCATTTGGACTTCTTTTTGAAAGATTCCTCAATCCAGCTCGTATTTCTATGCCAGATTTTGATATTGATTTTGAGGATACGCTTAGAGAACAAGTAATTTCATATGTTAGAGAAAAATATTGAGAAGAAAATGTTGCTTCAATAGGTACTTATATGCAGATGGCTCCCAAAGCGGCTTTCAAAGATGTAGCTAGAGTTATGGGTATACCATTTGAGAAATCAAACCTTATCTCATCTTTGATGCCAGATAAAATGTCTATGCTAGATGCTGTCAAATCAGATTGAGTATTAGAAGAACTAAAATCAATTTATGAATCAGATGAAAAAGTACAAAAGACTGCAGAAGTAGCAGCAAGTCTAGAATGAAATATGAGGCAATTATGAGTTCATGCTTGTTGAGTAATTATAGCTCCAGAAAAAATAACAACATATTCACCTATACAATATGTAAAAGAAAACACACATGATATAGTTTGTCAGTATGATGGGCCAACTCTTGAAACCATTTGATTGTTAAAAATGGATTTTTTGTGACTTAGGAATTTATCCGTTATCAAGAATTGTATCAAAATTATTGCCAAAAAAGCAGAAAAAGAATCAAAAGAATTGGATCCGATGTTTTCTTATTTTATGGAAAATATGTCTTTTTTGCCACCAATAGACGATGAAAAAACATTCAAAAAAGTTTTTCAAGTTTGAGATACAACAGGAATATTTCAATTCGAATCCGAATGAATGAGAACATTTCTTGTCAAACTTGAAGCTGATCGTATAGATGATTTGGTTGCGATGAATGCGCTTTATCGTCCTGGTCCTATGGAATTTATACCAAATTATATCGCTCGTAAAAAATGAGAAGAAGAAATTAGTTATATGCATGCAGAACTTAGATCAGAACTTAGCAAAAAATACTCAGAAGAAATAGCTGAATCAGAAAATCAAAAACTAATAAAAGATTTAGGACCAATTATGGATCTAACTTATGGTATTGCTGTTTATCAAGAACAGTTGATGTTTCTTGTGCAATCTATGGCATGATTTTCATTGGCTGAAGCCGATCTTCTCAGAAGGTGAGTCGGTAAAAAGAAAAAAGAAGTAATTGAACAACTCAAAAAAGAGTTTGTCAAAAGATGTGAAGAATATAGAGATTATAAAAGAGAAACCTCTCAATATATTTACGAGAAAATGATTGAACCTGCAGCATCTTACTCATTCAACAAATCACATTCGGTATGTTATGCAATGATTGCTTATCAAACAGCATATCTCAAAGCACATTATCCAGTGGAGTTTTATGCAGCATTGATTAGGTCAGTAGAGGAAGATACAGATGAATTGAGTAATTATATAAATGAAGCACAAAATCATTGAATAGCTGTTTTGTCGCCAAATATAAATACTTCTTTTAATCATGTAGCGGCAATCGAAAATGAAGTTAGATTATGATTTTTTTCTATAAAATGACTTTGATTGGAAATAGGAGAATTTATCCAAAAAGAAAGACAATCAAATGGTAAATTCCAGTCTTTAGAAGATTTTCTCAAAAGGTGTCAGCAAGTAATAAACAAAAAATCTTTGGAGTGATTGGTTAAATCTTGAGCGTTGGATCAATTTGGTGATAGAAAGACAATGCTTGAAAATACAGAAACACTTTTACAGCGAACAAAAGCATCTCATCAAATGTGAGGATGACTTTTTGGTATGACAGATATTCAAACAAAAATAACTTATAAAAACACTTATGAAACAACATTTATGGAAAAACTATTGATGGATCAAGACGTTTTTAAAACTTTTGTTTCGTGAAATCCACTTGATTGATTATATTATTATATCAAAAAATTTTCTTTTATTTCCCAATTCAAAGGTAAAGAAAAAATAACAGGAACTTTTATTATAGTATGATATATTAGAAATATTCAAAGAGCAAAGAAGAAATGATTCTTTGTAGAGATAGAAGATATCTCATGAAAAATAGAAATTTTTATGAAAGACACAGTTGATCTCAAGAAAAATGATATAGTTGTTGTCCATATCTTCAAATGAAGATCCATTAGTTTGGAAAAAATTGTCAGAACATCTAGAGATTTTCTTATACAACAAGCATGAGGCAAATACAATCCAGAAATAACCGTTATAAAAGCAAAAATACTTAGATCAGAAGGCAACAATCCAAGCCAAGAAACAAAAACAAAATTAACACCAATTGTTGTAGAAAAACCAAAGTCAGAAGAATCAAAATATAAGTTACCTGATAGTATGGAAAAAATGCAACTATTAACAAATATTATAAAAGACAATCCTGGTTCAAAAAAAATAACTATATGAACCAAAGAAGTTTTTGTAGATGAATGAGCTATCGAAAAAATTGCCAAGTTATATGATAAATAATTTATATTTTATAAAAAATATGGAAAAAAATATACAAAAAATATTGGAATCAGCAAATACTTTGGCATTATTTGGTCATAGAAATCCAGATTGAGATTGTATATGATCAATGCTTGGTTTTGGTCGTTTATTGGAAAAAATGGGTAAAGATGTAAATTATTTTACACCAACATTACCTAGTAAAATTTATGATTTTTTACCAGAAACCAAAAAATTCTCATCAGATTTTGATTATTGAAAATATGATGTTTTAGTCTTTTTGGATTTTTCGGAATATTCTCGTATTTCATCTTTTTATGATCAAGATACAGATTATTTTAAGAATCATTCTATAGTTGTTTTTGATCATCACGTTTATGAGCATAAATACGAGAATCGAAATGTTATTTCAGACCCAACATCAATGAGTGCTTGTGAAATTGTTTTTGAAAAGACATACAAATGGCGAAATGATTTTTATGACTCAAAAATCGCAACATATTTTTATTTGTGATTAACTACAGATTCTGGTAATTTTCGTTATGATGAAGATCATAAAAGAATTTTGACAAATGCATTGGAACTTGTAAATTTGGGTGCAGACAAAAAAATGATAGTAAACAATGCTTTTCGTAGAAAATCACTTGCTGGTATCAAAATGATGGAACGTATGTTCAAAAGATTAACAAAAAAATGAGATTTAATTTATTCTCGATACACAGAAAAAGATCTTGAAGAATTGAATATTGATCGTGAGGAGGCTGATTTTTGACAAGTTATTATTCAAGATATCGATGAAGCAAAAGTTAGTATTATTTTTAGAACAGATGAGATTAATTGAAAATGTTATATGTCTTTGAGAAGTAAATATATTGATGTACAAAAAATAGCAAAGATGTTTTGATGATGAGGGCATATTCATGCTTCATGATGTGCTGTTCCAAGAATTTGATCGTTTGAAAATCAGGTTCAGGATTTGAGTCAAAAAATTGCAGATCTTATTTAATTTTACAAAAGAAACTATGAAAAAACTTAACGTATGGTATCGTCTACTTAGACCTTTAATTCATTGAATAATAATTCTTGTTATTTTTTCTATTGTTTATAAAATTCGTTTATTTACAGATTTAATACCTGGTGTTCAGTTGCAAATACCATTGATTAATTATAGAGAAACTATGATTTACTCATGGATAGCTGCAGGTATTTTTATAGGGCTTTGAATTATCAAAAATCTTTATGAATTACATAAACCTATACAAAAATATTTTCAAACATTTACAAAAGTCTGGTTATATTGGATTATTACAATTACTTTTATTGCTTATTTTGGGCAGTGATTCATATTTTATTTTGGAATTTCAAGATTTATTATATTGGTATGATCTGGTTTTGTATTTTTTGTTCTATTCTTTTTTGATCAAATACGAAATTATATAGAGTCCAAATTTCACCAAAAAAGCGATCGTAAAATTATTATTGTTTGAAGTGATACTTTGTGAAGCTATAAAGCTATTGAACATATCAAAAATGGTTTTGCTTACAAAACAGAATTTATTAGGGTAAAGGATTTGCCTGATATAGATTTGGCTAATTACTTTATGGTTGTTGCTGTTTGAAGTTTTGAAAAAGAATTATTGCAAGATGTTTTTGAGAAAACAAGATTTACATACACAAGATTTTATCATATTTCTGAAGGATTCTTTTTGGAAGATGTGGTTTATGCACCAGAAGCTATAAACAATATTATTGCTTTGGAATACAAAAATTCTACTCTTGATTGATGGTCACTAATTTGGAAAAGATTATTTGATATTTTTGCTTCAGTTATTTTGATAATACTTTTCTTTCCTATAATGCTGGTAATATGAATTGCTATCAAAACAAATTCAAAATGACCAATATTCTTTTTACAAAAAAGGGTAGGTAAGGATAATAAATTGTTTACGTTTATAAAATTTCGTAGCATGTTTACCCATCTAAGTACAGGTGGTAAATATGGATGAGCAGAAGCAGAAAAATTATATAAACAACTTATTGCATCTGATGCAAATATTAGAGGAAATATTCTTCCAAAAATAAAAAATGATCCAAGAGTAACAAAAGTTTGAAGATTTCTTCGTAAAACTTCGCTTGATGAACTGCCACAACTTTTTTGTGTTTTGATAGGTACTATGTCTTTGGTGGGTCCTAGACCACATCTTCCAGGTGAAGTAGAAAAATATGAAATCTGGCAAAAAAGATTACTTTCTATTAAACCATGAATTACAGGATATGCACAAGTCTTTGGTAGAGATAATTTGGATTTCCAAGATGAGGCAAAACTAGATTTATATTATATTCAAAATCGATCTTTATTTATGGATTTATATATTCTCTTTGCAACTTTTGGCGTAGTTTTTAAAGGAAAGTAGTTGTAAAGTTTTCTCGCAATAAAAAACAAATAAAATCCATTCATCATCAAAGCAATGTTCTATTTAGAATTATAGTCTAGTTACAATTGTATCGCTGCTTTTTGGCTACGGATGGTGTTGATTTAGTGATGATTCCTTTCTTTTATTTGTCCTTTTTATTGCTCGATTCATTCTTATGCTTTATAGCTACTAATGACTCAATAACTTTATAAGCTTTACGAACTTTATATTTTTTAAAATTAATGACTTTATCAGAGCAAACAAAAACAATACAATCATTTATTGTGTCACATCCAAATGTGAATTCAATTTCAGATTCTGATGAATTGCATAAATTGTATACAGATTTGATAGATTGTCTCGTAGATCATAATCATCTTTATTATATAGAAAGTTCTCCAATTATTTCTGATAAAGAATATGATGATCTTTTTGCATATCTCAAAAAGATAGAAGAATTACACCCAGAAATAATATCATCAAATAGTCCTACCCAAAGTCTTGTAGGGCAGGTGAGTGACGGTTTTGAACAAGCAAAACAT
>CAYRHE010000008.1:0-17879 GCA_964424095.1 uncultured Candidatus Peribacteria bacterium
GACGTTATATAGGAAATATTTTTGATAATATATATTGTGAAGAATGAGCAAAACCATGAAAAATAGAACCAGTTGAATTTTTTAAACTTAGAACTGAATTTTGAAAAAAGCACATAGAAAAAGCAAAAATAGAATTATCTCCAATAAAAATCTATTGAAAAAACATGTTTTGTAGAGTGATTTGATTACTCTGTCAAAAATAGATTGACAAAGAAAGTCAGATTCTTATAACTGAATCAGTTTAGTATTTTAAAATCAACCTATGTCCTCAAATCTAATAATCTACGAAACACAAGACTGACAAACAAAACTTCAAGTGAAACTTGACGGCGAAACTGTTTGGCTAAACCAAGAACAAATGGGGATATTGTTTGGTAAATCAAAAAAAACCATCAATGAACATATAAAAAATATATATGCAGAATGAGAACTGAAAGAAAACCAAACTTTACACAAATCCGGAAAAACCGGATTTCAACAAAAACAGATTAATTATTACAATCTTGATATGATAATTTCTGTATGATATCGTGTAAAATCTCAACAAGGAACTCAATTTAGAATACGAGCAACAGAAAGACTCAAAGAATACATCGTGAAATGATTTACTATGGATGATGATAGACTCAAACAAGAATGAGCAAAATCTAGATATTTTGAGGAATTATTGCAAAGAGTTCGTGATATTAGAAGTAGTGAAAGAAATTTCTATCAAAAAATAACTGATATCTATACAACAGCAATAGATTATAAAAGAGATGACGAATTAACAAAACAATTTTTTGCTACCGTACAAAACAAAATACATTATGCTATTCACGGAAAAACAGCTGCTGAAGTTATAAACGAAAGGGTTAATTCAGACAAAGAATTTATGTGATTAACTAATTTTAAATGAAAGTATATTACAACTCGTGATATATGAATTGCCAAAAACTATCTTACAGAAAATGAACTAAGACAATTAAATCTAATTGTATCAATGTACTTAGATTTTGCAGAACTTCAAGCTATGAATATGCAAACTATGACAATGCAAAATTGGATAAACAAATTGGATGATTTTCTAAAAACAAGTGAAAAAGAATTGTTAGATAATTCTTGAAATATAAGTCATAAAGAAGCTCTAGAAAAAGCAAAAATAGAATATGAGAAATACAGAAAAGAAGAAGATAAAAATTATATTTCTGATTTTGACAAGGAAGTTCAAAAATTCACAAAGAAAAAATAATATTTAATTTAGATTTTTTAATTTAATTTTTTGGGTTTTATTCATCTTTAAAAATAAGGAAAATCCAAATTGGGGATACATTTCGTCGCTTCGCTCCTTACCTCACTTCGTTCGGTCATCTAACAGGCTCTGTCTATACATACATTCGTACGTCAGACTAGAGCCGGACGTTGTGGAACATAGTAATCAAGATATTAACTTTTCAAAAATATATATATTTTCTTTTTAGTTAACAACTATTGTTTTTTCAACAAATACTAAATAAGATACAATTTTCTAAAAATCATATTGACTTTAATATAGTATTTCATTATCAACACATCCGTTGCAAAAAAATAAAAATAAAATGAATAGTGGTTAATAAAATGTTTTTGATGTAATCATATCAGATATGAAATACATCCGAAGAAATGAAAAATCGCTTCGTTAATCAGGGATTTAAGCTAAATTAAGTTAATAAAAACAAAAAAATGTGTTATGAGAAAAATATTCTTATTTAGTATCGTTGCTCTTGCAACAGTATTCATTAGTTCTTGTGAGAAAGATGAAATCGTAAAAGAATATTTAAGTACAAATGAAACAACAGAAGTTTCAACCTTAAAATCAGGTTATGCAACAGGTTTATATGGCGTAAACCAAAATTACAAGAATGCATATTATCATTTACAACAAAACACTAATGAATGCAGTTGGACAAATTACGTATTAGCAACAGCTTCAATAATTAGAGGAAAAGGAAATTTAAATTATCCTACTAATGCTGGTGGCTATTCAAACAAAATTGCTCATTGTAAATCATGGTGTAACAATTCTTCATTGATAACAAAATTAAAAGATTACTGTAATGATGTTGACAACAACGCGGGATATCCTATAAACTGTAACAGAGTTGCTATCAATAAAGACTATGATTTAACAGCGGCTTATGCAATGTTAAACCATATCTCAGCTCACCATAGTCCATTTTTATATATTGGAAGTTCAAGTGGAATCGGACATTACTTCACAGTATGGAGTATCTATTGGGGAGGAAGTTTATCAAATTCTGATGTTTGGTATACAAATACCTTATCCAGTAGTGGAACATTTTATTCAATGAATTTACAAAGTTTTTTGGATTTAAATGTTATGAGCTACCACAATATGTTGTTTTTATACTAAAATCATTATCAAAAAGGGAGAAAAACATTCTCCCTTTAACTAAAAATTTAGTCCTTAATATATAATATTATATGAAAAAAATATTACCACTACTAATAATTATACTAATTTTAAGTGGTTGTTCTCTGACAAAGAAGCAAAACCTCATCCAAGAAACAATAATCAATTCACCAGAAATGAAAATAAAAGAACATTTTATTTCTGAAGACCAATACCCTGGAATGTGAGTTGGTAATACAACATGATATTACTATTCTCTCACATATCCAGAACTATGAATAAAACTCTCTTTTAAAGATGATTTTGCTTCATTTTTCACAAAAAAAACAGACCTAAATCAAATATACAAATACAACAATAGCGAAATAAATATTTATTCTACAGAAAAAAAAATAAGCCCATTTATAAAAATGTATAATAAAGATAAAAACATATCTTTAAAAGAGGCTATAAATTTAGATAACAAGGAACTTATAAAGAATAACTGTTATTTATTAGAAACAGAGAGATGAATCTGGGAAGAAAAATATTTTCCGTGAAAAGACATAGAAATAATAAATATAGACATGTCTACAGAAAATCTATGTTCATTATTTTCTGATTATGAATGAATGGCTATATGATATGTTATGAATAAAAAATTTCATGAAAGATATTATATGTTTTATTATGCAGACTGATGTGCTCCAAGTTGTGAAATGCCACAATTAGAAATTGTTGAAATAAAATAATTTTAGCAAAACATAATTAAATATAATATTTATCAATACAAACGTAATGAATCGAATAAAGAAATATAGATATTTATCATTTTTAATAATTCTAAATATTATCATAATTTTAGGTATTTGGCATGGCTATAACATAGAAAAGGAATTTGCTATTGTTCTAATTTTTTTCTCTTGGTTTGTATTAATTCCATTGAATGGTATATATATATCAAGGAAAGTTTATTCAGCCAAAAATAAACGAATATCAACTATTAGTGCTATATTTTCTATTCTTACATTCCTTTTTTTTATAGACCCTTGATTTATGAGTGTTCCTTGACGTCCTAGTTGACTTTTAAGATATGAAATAATACAATACTTATCAGCTAACATAACATTCTTTTTCTTTCTACTTTGATTAACATATATAATTTTATGTGATATACTATTAAGATTTGTTTGAAACAAAATAAATAATTATATTAATTAAAAAAAATAATTATCAGTTTCTACGATTCCACAACAGAGCCTATAACGACATCCGGACATCCGTTTAAACGGAAATCGTACTAGACTCAAAAGATGATATATACCCATTTGGATTAATTTAATATATTTAGATGAAGAAGCACCTTTTTAATCTAGTTTAATTTTTTTAAAAAAAACTCACAAAACATTTTGAATATGTTATTTATATTTTAATATTTTTTTACATGAAAAGGAAAAACTTAATTAGTGTTTGAATTATTTTATTATTAACTATTATATTTTATCTACTTTTTATACGAAAAAATTCATATGAAATATGAACTGATATAAAATTATTTGAAAATAATAAAATAGAAGAAACAAATAATAAAACAAGGGTTATAATACAAAACACTATATCTTCTCAAAAAATAACAATAGAAGAAATTGTTTCCTGAGTCAAAAACTGAAACAATATTGACAATCGATTTATTTGAACAAACAAATCATGAAACAAAATCAATATTTTTTCTAAAATTGATATAAAAAACAATTTAGAGTTAAAAAACCTTGTTATAGAAGATAGTCTTTGATATAATTCGACTGGTATTGAATTATTAACAAAATTAAAATGAAATTATATCATTTTAAAATGAGAATGATATAGACGAACCATCAATGTTGTCAAATGACCTTAAAAAAACAAAAATGTAAATTTTATTTTAAATTAAAATCTAAGGAGATCTTTTTAGATATCCTTTATTTCTAAAAAAAAGAAATATCCATTATTTATATCTTATTAAAATTAGTTGATGAAAAAAATAATAATTCCAATAATAACTCTACTTATAATAGTTTTATCATGATGTATAAATCAAAATAAAAAATATCTCTGATGATGATACTTTATTTATGAAAACAAAGTATATCTAAATTCAACTTGAATTGAAGTAAAATGAGCAGATACTAAAACTTTTGTTTTTTTATACCAAGATTGATTATGAGGAGAATGACCTCACACATTTGCAAAAGACAAAAACTATGTTTACTGAGATTTCCGAAGTTTGTTTTCATGATTTGATTATAAAACACTAACAGAAGAAAAAGACTGTATTCGATGATGCTTTAAAGATAAAAATGCTAGTTACTATTTTGATTGATGTGATGAAAATTGATGTTTATATATAAAAGATCCTTCTTTTACATATCCAACAAAAAGAAAATAATTATCGATTACTACGATTCCACAACAGAGCCTATAACAATATATTTCATAAGTCGTACGAATATCAAACGTTAAATAACCCACAAACCACCCCAAACTTTATTTTCCAAAAAATCTATCAGAAACTACAGAAAAAAGATAAGAATGATCTTTTTTCAAAGGATGTAAACTAGAAAATTCCGTACAAGCCAAATCAAAACAACTTTTCAAATCTTCCTCAGAAAGACTTCATCAACCAATACTTTTTTTATAGTCAGAAGCTTTTTTCAAAATAAGATTTTCTAATTCTTCTATATATTCATCCAAATTAGGATTAACATTTGTTTCTTTTTTGAAAAAACCTATATTCTCTGCTATTTCAGAAGCGAAATCATAACTATCAAAAGTATCTTCTTCCCAAGCAATATCGTTTTTAATTTCATTAGACTTTTTATTTTGAACCAAAACTTCTTCATCTTTTTCTGTTCAAAAAAATCTAACATAATTTTGATTATTTTCTATCGTTTTTTTATATTCTTTTTCACATCAAAGTTTTTTTGCTATACGCAATCAATTATCTGTAATTTTATTTGTTGAGTGCAATATCAAGTTAGATAAAAATTCTTTTCTTTGCTCTTCTTTGCTTTTATTAAAAGAACCACCTGGTTTATTCATAATAAACATAAAGAAAATAAAAATCTTATCATATTATATTTTTTTTTGTTTTTTTGTCAAAAAATAAATTTCTTGCAATCACACAACAACTAATTATATATTATTCATTCTTAATTCTTAACAAAAATCATGCTAGAACTAATCAAAACAAAACTTCTTTCTTTTTATGACAAAACAGACAAACTCTGACTTTTTTTCTCATTATTTGATGCTAACAACAATTTACTTATTTCCAACGGAGTTCTTGCTACAGACAAACCATTGCCAGAGCTGGTTGAAATCCTATACCACGCAATCCTCGAAAAAGTAGAAAAACAAACCAAAGTAATCGCCATAGACATCGTCAAAGAAATCCAACCTCAACCCGACATCCAAAAACTACTCACACTTTCACCAAAAGATTATGGAATTTTTATGATCAACAAACAAACCAATATAAGTGGCGTAGTTCTTCCTGACACACAAGGAATTACTGATATCAAATGAGCCTTAGGCCTTTTAAAGCAAAAATACAATCTTTCTGGTAATGTAGAAATTTCTTCTTTCACCACTCGCAGAGTAGCATTTCAAATTTAGATAGAATAGACACGCTTCGCTTTAGATTTTTAGACATGATTATGTCCTAATCTATCTAACCACTCTAATCTATCTAACCCATCTATTTCCTATACAAAAAAATACATCATTTACCCTTTTTGTCTTTGATCACTTCAAACGGTGTATGATTTTTAAATTGAAATGAATTAGAAATTATTATCGTGTCTTTACCAATACTTTTCCAAAGCCAATCTTCTATAAAAGCAAGCTGAACAGGCAATAAATAGACATAAACATAGTCAAATCTAGACAAATCAACTTTCATAAAATCAGATTTAATTAATTTTATATATTTCCCATAACCAAGAAAAAAATTTACAATTCTACCCAATAAAAGAGCAAAAATATTGATATCATATCAAGTTCATTTTATCCCAAAATTTTTTGCAAAAAATCTAAGCGCTTTACCGTCTCCACAACCCAAATCAGCCAACTTTTTTCATTTTTCTAAATATAAATTCTCTTTCATCAGACGAATTTCTTTGTCAAAAGTACCAACATAAGGAGCTGCTTTATTTTTTCTCAATAATCAAATAAAAAACAAAGTAATAAGCCATATATTAATTCCAAAAATAACCAACGCAAAAAACAAACCAAGATAAGAAAGAAAACCCATAAAAATAAATAAAAACTAAATAATAAACAAGAAAATATAGATATTATTGTAATAATCAATGCGATTTTAAAAATTCAACAGTTTCTTTGTAGATATCTTCGATAGATTGGTCTGCATTTATATGTATAATTTTGCCCAAACCATCCAAATACTCAACCACAGGTTTTGTCTCTCTCTCATAAATATCAAGTCTGGTACGAATTGACTTTTCTGTATCATCTTTACGTCATTCTGTCTTTGCTCTATTGTATAATCTTTTAATTGCCTCTTCTTTATCCAAATTATAGTGAATTCCTACAAAATCTCTTTTGTGTTTGTGTTCTTGTGTAAGAAAATAATACATTTGCTCCAAAGTTCTCAAAAATCAATCAATCAACATATGTTCTCCTGGCTTCAAAAGATGTTTATATACATCAAAAACACCAAAAGTTATCGCATCATCTACCATTTTTCCCTGATCCATACGATCTCTAATATGTTCTCACAATATATTATCATTTGATTTCAAAGCTCTAAAAATCTGGCCCGGCTCAAAATACAAATATCCTTGAAGTTTTTTCATCAACAAATCAGCCTGAGTTCCTTTTCACGATCATTGTATTCCAAAGAGGATAATGTCTTTTTTCATGAATAAAAGTATAATTTAAAATTTTTTTCTCCTAAATATTGAACAATAAAAAGAATAAACAAAAAAGGAGATCATCAACAAATCCACATTATCTGTAGTCAAAGCAGGATTTTAATTATTATAATACTTTATAACAAAACAAAAACACTGTTTTGATGATAGACGAATTTTGTTTATTTTTTATTGCGAAATAACAGCAACAAATAAAATATACTGATTTTTTCCAAAAAAGCAAAAATCCCGCTTGCACGGGATTTCTGTATATAATTATCTTTTTGACCAAGTAGGAGATTTTCTCGCCTTTTTCAAACCTGGTTTTTTTCTTTCTTTTACTCTTGGATCTCTTTTGAGATGACCATAAGGTTTAAGTGTTGGTCTAAGATCTGGATCTCGATCAATCAAAGCTCTAGCAAAAGCTAGTTTAATAGCATCTGATTGTCCAGCAATTCAACCTCCAACAACCTTTATTTGTGCATCAAATTTTTTCAACATATCAGCTCACAAAGTAAGGAAAGGAGCTATAGCATTTTGATACAAATAATCATTACCACCAAAATATTGTTGTAACGATTTTTCTATTCATTTTGCTGTTTTTACAACAAAATTACCAGCACCTTTGCCAAAAAGCTTTACAACAGTACTAGTTTCTTTTCTTCTACCAATTGCATAATGATATTCTTTGTTTGCCATTATTTATAAAGGTTAATAGGTTTAAAATTATCATATTTTGTTGTTGTTCATACAACCAATTTTAATCTTTTCATTCTCTTATCTCTAAGTTTGTTTTTTGCAAGCATTCATCTTACAGCTTCTTTAAGAATTCTTTCTGGTTTCTTTTTCATTACGTCTGCATATGATGTTGTTTTAAGATTTCCCTTATAACCACTGTAATCATAATACATTTTTTTCAATTCTTTTCCTCAAGAAACAGAGATATTTTGAATGTTTTCTACAACAATAAAGTCTCCACAATCCCAAAAATCACAATAATGAGGTTTGTGTTTTCCAAGAAGTTTTTTGGCAATATCTGTTGCCAATCTTCAAAGTGTTTTTCATGTTGCATCAACTTTCCACCAAACTCTTTGTTTATCCATATCTGCTGGTTTAACCCATAGAGTTTTATTAAGGTCTTTTTTAGTAAATTCCATTTGTATAATATCTATCAATTAAAGATTTTTTATAATAATTTAAGTAGAACTTTTGGAGCGGCATCACCAACTCTAAAACCTAGATTATAAGATGCCACAAAACCAGTTTTTCTTCATTCTTGAATATATTTTGGAAGATATGTATCAAGAACCTTTTTTCACTCATCACCATAAATAATAGATGTAATATATCTTATACATTCTCTTCTTGCATCTTTTTCATCTTTAAATCTTGCTGTTATTTCCAAAAGTTTTGAAAAGAAACTATCAATTTCTCATTTAACTACTTTTGCTCTTTTTTGAGTAGTAGTAAGTTTTCAGTTTTTTACGAGATTTGTAAGCAACACTCTCAAGTAAACAGCTCTTGTTTTTACTCATGTATTGATTTTCAACAACCTCTTTTTTTGATGTCTCATTGACTATAAACATAAATTATAAAACCTCTTCAAACACTAAAAGAATCTGTAATAATTTGCTTTTAGATAAGAGAAGAGTGCCGATCAAAATCAGTATCTAAATCTTTATCCAATCAAAGATTTATTAATATTAGCTAATGAGCTAACTATTTCATCAATTGCTTTTCTTCCAACTCATTTCATCAACAATAATTCTCATTTCTTTTTCTTTTCAAGATCTTCAACATATAATATATTGTTTTTTATTAGAGCATTTCTTGTTCTTTCACTAAGTGGTAGCGCATCAATAGGCATTGTCTTTATTCAAACTTCTTGTTCTGCTTTAGCTGTTTCTTGAACAAGATCATCCATATCAATCAAAACAGACCTATCTATATATACATTATCAAATACAAACAATTTAGCGTATGAAGCCAAAATTTCTCCAGCAAACATAACAACTTCTTTTGAAGAAACACCACTATATCATGCTTTTATATCAAATACCAACAAATCTTTTGTAGAACCTGTAAAATCTTCTATAACTTCTTCTACTTCATATTTGATAGATTCAACTAATTTAAATTCATTATCTATCAACAAAATATTTACATCTCAATCTTCTTTTTTGTCGCGATTTCTCAAGAAATCTATACTATAATAACCATAACCTTTTTCTACTCTAATATCTATATTTAATTCTACTGAAGGATCTGTTATTTCAAACAAACGAACATCTGGATTAAATAATTCTACACCAGCCGGAAGTTTAATATCTTTCGCTGTATATACCCCAACCCCAGAAAATCTCTGTGATATCCATTGTTCAGAATCAATGTTTTCATCAAAACCAAAACGCAATGTTTTAAAATTAAGCATAATATCAATAACGTTTTCAAGAACACCATCAACAACATGATATTCATGAGAAACTCATTTAATCTTAAGTCCTGTAACTGCAGCACCTATACTATATCACAAAACAATTCTTCTCAAAGCATTTCAAAGCGTATGACCAAATCATCTTGGTAAATATTTTACTTCAAATCTAGTGGTTCTATCCTCTAATTCTGAAACAACAATTTTTGGCGCTCAAATAAGTTTTTGGATATCTAGCATATGTTTTTGTTAAAATATATAAAGAAGCATTAAGCTCTAGCATAGAATTCAATTACCTTCAACAAATCAGCATTAACATGTATTTCTCACATTTGAGGAAGATTTAATAATTCTATAGTATATGCATTTTTATCTAATTTAATCCAAGAAGGAACTTTGTTTTTATTATCCATAGCTTGTGAATACAATGGAGAATTTTGTAAAGAAGGTTTTACTGTGATTTTATCACCAGGTTGTATAAATGTAGATGGAATGTTATGTTTCTTTCCATTCAACAAAAAATGACCATGAACTACCATTTGTCTTGCTTGCATAATTGTTTTAGCAAACCCTGATCTATAAACAACAGAATCCATTCTTTTTTCCAAAAATTGAAACAAAGCAAAATCATGTGTTACTTGTTTATTTTTTGAATATTGAGAAGAAAGATCTTTCACAATTCTTACAAATTGTTTTTCTGATAATCAATATGTTCTTTTAAGCAATTGTTTATTTCTCAAAAGCTTACCGTATTCAGAAGATCTCTGCATATTGGCTCAATGTTGTCATGGAAGATTTCTATTTCTCTTCACATCATATTTTTTTGATCCAAACAAATCAACTTGTTCTCTTCTACATAATTTAAACTTAGGCCCTGTATATCTCATGTATACAAAATGTTAAAAATAAAATTAGTTTTTCTTTGGTCTTACTCATTTTACACCACCAAATTGCAAAGATGTTGCTTCTTTGATGTATTGAATATCAATTAATCATATTTCATTAATTGCTTTAAAAACACCTTCTCTAGCAAGCCCAACACCTTGAAAAATTATTCAAATTTCTTTAAGACCAAAACCTTGTGCCTCCTTTAACAAATGTTTTGCTAACATTTCAGCCGCATAAGGAGTGTTTTGTTTTGCTCATTTATATCACAAAAGTCATGTCCCACCACCAACAATCTTATTTCAATTTTCATCAATCAAAATAATAAGAGTATTGTTTTCTGTAGTAGTAACTTTCAAGATACCAGAAGTAATTTTAATATCCTTTTTCTTCTTTGGAGAAGCTTTATCTTTTACTGCCATAATAAAAAATTATCTAAACAAATAAAATTATTTTTTCAAAACTGGTCTAACTCTTGATCTTCACAAAAGTTTTTTTGCAGTTCTTGCATTTTTTCTTGTACATTGTCATCTAACTGGCAATCCAACATTGTGTCTCATTCCTTTATAACATTTAATTTCTTTAAGTCTTTTGATGGCATGAGCTATCTCTCTTTTAAGATCACTTTCCAAAACCAAACTTTTTAATTGATCACTCAATTTTTTTTGTTCGTCTTCATCGACTTCTTTTACTTTTTTAGTTGGATTAATTTCCAAGTTTTCCAAAATTTTCTTGGATCTACTTCTTCCAATACCATAAATTGCAGTCAATGCTATCCAGATAGACTTATTTTCTTCCAAAACGTGTCACATTAATCTAAACATAATTGTGATTTTTCAATGATATAAAATTATCCTTGTCTAGCTTTATGCCTAGGATTTTTTTTGCAAGTAACATAGAGTTTTCCATGTCTTTTGATGATTTTACAATCAATACATCTTTTCTTTAATGATGATTTTACCTTCATTTAGGAAACACTTTATATAAGTAAATAATTCAAACCATTAATTAGCCGTTTTTTGGTTTTGATAATCATTATATCTATATACAATACGTCACTGAGACATATCATATTGATTAACCTCAACCTTTACCCAATCTCAAGGAATAATAGAAATATGAGATTGATTCATTTTTCACGACTTTTTACAGCGGATCAATGTTTCAACATCTTTTAACCTTACTTTAAAGAAACCTGCAGGCAACGCCTCCAAAACTTCTCCATCTCGTTCTAAAACACCTTCTTTTACCATTAAGCGTTTATTTTTTTAATTTGTAAAACAGTTTGTTTTGGTCTAAAACCAATAGTTCTTTGATATCTGTTTTTCCTTTTAAATTTTGTAATTCTCATTTTATCTCATTTTTGATGAGTAATCACTTCACAAGTAACAGAAGCTTTTTCAATGTAAGGAGATCAAACCGACACCTTTTCTCATTTTTCATCAAAAACAGACAAAACTTCTTTAACCTCAAGTTTTTTTCATTCTTCAACATCCAAAGAATCTATAACAATAGAATCCCCTTCAGTAACAATATATTGATGTCAATTAAGACCAATAACAGCATACATTACAAACAAAATTATAATTTAAAATCAGACTTATTATTATACTATTTTTCCAAGTTGAGCAAGTGTATTATATTTTTTCTTGTTTTTTCTATAAGCAGACGATACAATTGCCTTTATTCTTTTGTATCTTCTAGCACTAGGAAAATCTAAAGAAACATTTTTTCTATACCACTTTGTTCAATAATATTTTTGCTTTTTTGCTTTATCCAAAATATGAGAAGCCCATAATTCTTTTTTGTAGAAAGATATAACTCTTTCGTTTGTATTTAAATCACCTGCTCTTCGAACGATAAATCACATTACATATGATCTTAAAAGGTAAAATTGAATTTGCCGGGAACCGGAATCGAACCGGTACGACATTTCTGTCGCAGGATTTTAAGTCCTGTGCGTCTACCAATTCCGCCATCCCGGCATGAGGATATGACAAGTAGACTATATATTATAAAAGACAACAATATTATTTAATAATTTCTTCATACATTTTATCAAACACAGCTGGAAAAGCTACCGCAATATTTGACAAAACCTTTCTATCAAGCTGAATATTTTTTGCAGTCATTGTTCCAATAAAAGAAGAATAACTATTCCCTTTTTCTCTAACAACAGCTGACAATCTCTCTATCCAAAGCTTTCTAAAATCTCTTTTTTTCTCTTTTCTATTTTTATAAGCATGCTCACCTTGTTTAACCAAAGCTAGTCTAACTTGTTTATAAACATTTTTTCTTCATAGTCTAAACCCTTTTGCCAAAGATATAAACTTTTTATGTCTTTTATGTCTTTGTATTCCATTCTTTACTCTAACCATGGGAACTAATTATAAGGAAATAAATCTTTAACTTTTTTTGCAAAAGAAACATGAAGTTCTTTTCCAGAAACATATGCTTTATTATTTTTTCATTTGTTTGTTAACAAATGATTGTTTCCTGCTTTACCAAAAATTACTTTCTTTTTTTTAGTAATTTTAAATCTTTTTTGTGCTCCTTTGTGTGTTTTCAATTTATGAGCCATTATAAACAACTATTTATTAAATAAAATCATACTAAATCACTGAACTTCTTGTTTTGGGTGTTCAAATTGAGACCTTCCAACATCAGAAAGCGAGTTTTTCATAGAAAGAATTTTTTCTATAGCCTTGCTTGCATATATTTTTTCTCTTCACTTAAGTTTTATCATCAACTTAACATTGTATCAATCTTGCAACATCTCTCTAGCCTTTTTTATTTTTAATTGAAGATCATTTTCACCAATAGCATAATTGATTTTCAATTCTTTAAGTCAGCTATTTTTCTGTGTTTTCTTTTTTTCCTTTTCTTCTTTCTGTTTTTGATACATATATTTTCAATAATCAAGCAATTTAACTGTTGATGTCATACTTTCTTGATCATACCTCATTTGAACCAAATCCTTACCAGCTTCCTGAGCTATTTCCAACGCTTTTCTTCTAGGATATGTTCAAACATTGTTACCTTCTTCATCTATTATTATAATAGTAGGAGCTTTAATGCTTTCATTAACAAAAATCATTGGGGCCCTACGATCTTGAAAACCCGAAGGACCAGCAGACCTATTTACAGGTTTTTGCATCGGTCTTTGACCAGAAGGTCTTTGAACAAAATTCGGTTTTTTTTGTTGATAAGAAGTTTTTTGTTGTGACATCAATATATTAAGAATAAATGAGTAATTATATATAAGTAATTATTCATTGCTATTTTCACTCCCGGCGGGATTCGAACCCGCGATCTTCACCGTGAGAGGGTGACGTCCTAGACCACTAGACTACGAGAGCATCTAAGAATACGCGAATGTTCTTCCACCAAGAAGAATCAACCAATAATTAAGAATCAATAAGAAATAATTTTTAATATAAATTATCAATTGTTAATTATTAATTATAAACTTACCCCCGCTAAGAATCGAACTTAGATCCACAGCTTAGAAGGCTGTTGTTCTATCCATTGAACTACGGGAGCATTATTCAAATGGTGGACCCTATCGGAGTCGAACCGATCACCTCCTGCGTGCAAAGCAGGCGCTCTAGCCAAATGAGCTAAGGGCCCAAAATTGGGGAGAGTAGGATTTGAACCTACGTAGCCGTGAGGCGTCAGATTTACAGTCTGATGCAATTGACCGCTCTGCCATCTCCCCATAAAAACTATCACAATGTTGGTACAGAATCTGTAACTGATTGTCCCAATGGAAGGACCCCAAACAAAATAAGAAAACCAACAACGATAATCAAAAACCCAAAAATAACATAACCACTTCTTGTAGAACCAATATTACGCTCAAACCATTCAACCCTTCAAAACAATTCTGTAACTGCTTGTGAAAAAAAGATTAACGAGCCTCCCAAAAGAGAAACAAACAAGCCAACAAAAATTTGTTTTAGCATTTTAATGAGAGAATAATAAATAACGCAATTAGTTCCAAAGTTTCGTAGCGGATAACGGGACTCGAACCCGTACGAACAGAGCTGAAGTCTGCTATGCTACACCAATTACATCATATCCGCATACATACATCCAAATTTTCTCAGCAAAAAAAATACGCTGAGACCAATATATAGTAAAAAAAAATCTAAAATCAAGCAATTTTTTAAAAAAAATGGTTGTTCTCAAAAACAGTTTTTAAGCGGTTTTTAAATAAAAAAGAACCAAAATCCAAAAAAATATTTAAAAAAACAATCAAAAAAGTGATTTGAAAAACAGATTTTTTTAAGTATACAAAGACAAATTTTTTTATCAACACAAAAAAATGATTATTACAAACAAAAAAATTCAATGATTAACAATAAATTTGGCTTGATTAATAATTGCTTATATTTTTTACAAAACAAGTTATTTATACCAAGAGCAAATTTTAGTTTTTATAATATTATGGGTAACATCAATAAATTTTATTCTATTTAAAAATAAATTTCTCAAAACAATAAGCACAATATGAATACTATCAACCTGATTTTTTATTGTTTTAGGCTTTTTGCCTCTATATCAAGAAACACCAGATTGATCAAACTTTTATCAAACACAACAAATTGAATTTTTATTTTTTTGAAATCCAAAGAATGTTGAAATCCAAGAAACTTCTTTATTTTGAGACCAAAAAATAATTCCCACACAGTCAAATCAAAAACTTTTTTTAATCCAAAGCCAATCTAGATCAATAGCTTTCAACGAAAAAGTTGAAACAAAAAAAGAAAACAACAAATTGGTAATAAAATTTCCTGACAACACAATATACATAATATATCCTTGATCAAAAATAAGCCTAACAAAATCATGAAATACCAACAAAATAACAAAAGAATATTGAAAAGTTGAATATTACCAACCAAACATCAACCAAACCCACATAATTAATACAAATATTAATGAACAAAAAAATAAATCTGAATTTAGTTTATCATATATTATTGAAGAGTACGAAAACCAGAAAATAAAACATATAGTACAACAATGATGATGATTATTGATAACACAACAAATATATCAAGGTTTTTCAAGAAAAATACTCGAAATAGCAAACAAAATACGACCAAACATATACAACAAAAACATAGAAAATTATAAAATTTACCAAGAAGTCTTATGACGAGAAAAAACAGAAAAAAACTATGAAGAAGAAAAGGATTGGCGAAACCTATTTCTAAAACAAATCCACAAATGACGCCAAGAAACTCGCCACCTAAAATAAAAAAGACATAGACAACAATAGACAACAACAAATATAACTTGATAAAAAAAAGCAAGTCATTAAAATAAACTTCCACACAAATTATTAATTTTTAATTTTTATTAAAAAAATGTTACAAAAATACAAAAATCATTTTGCAGAAATAATAAGACACAAAACAAATTTATCATTTGAAGAAATTGTTGATCTTATAGAAATACCACCAGAAAATATTTGAGGAGATTTTGCATTTCCGTGTTTTTGATTATCAAAACAACAAAAAAAATCTCCAAACATAATTGCACAAGAAATATCTCAACAAATAAACTCAAAATTTTTCGAAAAAACAACAGCTGTTTGACCCTATATAAATACTTATATCAAAAAAAGTTTATTTATAAATGATTTTTGTTGAACACAAGATCCAACACCAGCTGATCGAGGAAATCAAGACACAAAAGTTCTTGTTGAATATATGAGCGCAAATCCCAACAAGCCACTTCACATTTGACAAGCAAGAAATATTTGTATATGAGATAGTGTTAAAAAGATGTTTAACTATTTATGATATCAAACACATGCCTCAAACTATGGTGATGATAGCTGAGTAAATGTTGGTTACAATATTGTTTGACATATGCATTATGGTTTACCAATAGATACAAACAAAAAGTTTGATCATTATTGTGGTGAAATTTATACACAAATGAGAGAAAATGATGAAGACCCAGAATTTAAAAAACTATTATCAGAAACATTACGCAAAATAGAAGAAGGAAATGATCCTGATATATATAGAATTCATCAAGAATATACAAAAAAATGTGCTCTAGAACAAATCAAAACATGTCGAAGAATGAATGCCTCTTTTGATATGATTAACCGGGAAACTGATATTCTTCATATGAAATTTTTTGCAGAAGCAATAGAATTATTAAAAGAAAAAGGTTATGTAAAATATGTTGATGAATGAGAAGCTATGTGATGTCGAGTAATAGATCTATCTAGCTTACCACAATACGAAAAAGAAGAAAAAAAATATCAAATTCTGATTAAATCAGATGGTGTTGCTACATATATAGCCAAAGATATTGCTTTTGCTTTGTGGAAACTTTGATATCTTACCAAAAACTTTTTATACAAAACTTTTTCTCACGAACCAAGTTGAAATATTATATACACAACAACTGGTGAATCAAATTGAGAACTCAAAGAAAAATTTTGAAACTACAATACAGCAATAACTGTTATTGACAATAGACAAATACCTCCGCAAGAAATAGTTAAATCGTCACTCAAACTTCTTGGTTATCTAAATAAAAACAAAGAATATACTCCTTTGGGATATGGGGTTGTTTATCTAACACCAAAAACATTACTAAGTTTTTGATACAAACTCACTGAAGAAGAAAAGTCAGAAAAAAGACTTCCTTTTGCTAGCAGAAAATGATGGACTGTTACTATCGACGAAATGTTACATATGTTACACGAAAAAGCATATCGAGAAACAAAAGAACGTAACCCAGAAAAAGATGCAGAATGGTTGGATGATGTTTCAGAAAAAATTGCTATATGATCTCTCAGATTTTTCTTAATCAAAAGTGATATTTCCAAAGACATTGTTTTTGATGTTGATGAAGCTTTGGATATGCAAGGAGAAAGTTGAGCATATATTCTTTACACAGGAGCTAGAATCCAAAGTTTAATAGATAATAATCCAGAACCAATTCAACACACATCTCCTGAAAATCTAGCAAAACTACTTACAGAAAAAATAGAATTCGAACTTATCAAAAAAATAGCAGAACGAAATGAAATTATAGTAAAAAGTCAGCAAGAATTAGCTCCTCATCTTTTATGTAGATATTTATTGGATATTTCAAAAATAGTAAATAGTTATTATGCAAACATAAAAATACTAAAATCCGAAGAACCCCTAAAATCAGCGAGAATTTCTCTTCTTCAAAAAACCCTCGAAAGAATGAAAACCGTAATGGAACTTATCGGTATGAGTTTTTTGGAAAGAATGTAATTTTT
>CAYRHE010000008.1:17979-20908 GCA_964424095.1 uncultured Candidatus Peribacteria bacterium
TGAAAACCGTAATGGAACTTATCGGTATGAGTTTTTTGGAAAGAATGTAATTTTTAGATTAAATTAATGTAGTAATAATTGGATTATTAATTGAACAACAAAAAGAACAAACAAAATAAAGAAATCATCAACAAACCAACATCATCTGTAGCCAAAGCAGGAATTAAACAATTTCAAGAATTTTGACTAACGACAAAAGACACCGCTTTGATGATTGATGCTTTTTGTTTGTTTTTTATTGTGAAATTTTTCTTACTAAATATCAGTCCTAATACTCATTTTAATTTCAGTCGTAATAAGAACTGTCGCCAATCCATGTAATAAAATCCAAACAGGCGTAAGAACTATAAAATTAACTATATAATAATTGTTTGTAAATTCCAAAGCCAATATTTGTAAAGAAGCTGGATTTAAACTATTCATTCCCAAAATAACAATTTCCAAAGTCAAAACCAAACTTATAACGGTCAAAGGAACAAGAAACAAAGAAAATGTTTTTTGTAAAATTTCATCATTAGGTAATACTATACGAATTTTTGATTTTTGATACATCAATAATAACAACAAAAGATACAAAATCAAAACAATACTTGTTTTTCCTGCTACAATAAAATTGACAATACTTTCATAAGAAATATTCATAATTTCCAAATTTGGTGTTATCATCAAAAATTGAGTAAGAATTTCCAAAGATTGATTGGCTGCCAAACAAAGTGTTGCCAAAATATAATTTCACAACAAAATTTTAATCATTTTTTCATTGCCTATAACAAATGCCAAAATCACCAAAACAGCAACCAACAAAAAGAAAATATAAGTAACCAACGTATCTGTCATTATTCACGACAAAAAGTAAAACTATTGCAAGTCAAAAAACAATCACTACTATAATATTGTGTTTTTTATTTTCAAACAGAAAAATAGATAAATGAAAAATAGAAAATGATTTACTTTAATGGAGGTTATGGTTATTGTTGTTCTTATATCTCTTTGACTTATCACGGTTATAGAAGCACTCAAAAACAGTAACACATATCTTCAAAAAACTAGACAAAAAATAATTGCCATAAATTTAGCTAGAGAAGGTGTTGAACAAACAATAAACATAAGAAATACAAATCGACAAAAACGAGCTTGAGACAAAGAAACAACTCGATTAAAATTAAATCCATCAATTGATGAATGATCTGTTTGATTAAGCAACGATCCTTGGTTTGGATCAGGAAATTATATAATTCTGACTACTACTATTGACGATCAACAATATTTTTACGCAAGTGGTATCCAACAAGATTTGATTATTGAAGATTGAACTAGCAATACTTGAAATTTACAATATTCTCTTTGTGAAACATGATGAATGTGGTCTGCATGTCCAGGAGAACTACCACAAAGCAACGAATGATACTTTTTTAGACAAATAAAATGATTTTGAGTTTTCAAAAAAGAATCAACCGAGATTGGCGGAGAATATATTGATTGCCCTACGGGTTGAGATACCGAATGTTCCACCCCCTCCGCCAAAGAATTTCGCTTCTGCTCAATAGTGGAATATATATGAAACGGTATAGGGAAGGTAGAACTTTGCAGCGTATTAACTAATTTCGAAAAATAAATAATTGCCAACAATAGTGTAGTAATCAAAGTGTCATTGCGAACAAATGCGTGGCAATCCATGTTTTTTAATTAATAAAAAAGCCCCCGGTAAACCGAAGGGCTTTTTCTAAATCATTTATTGTTTGATAAATTTAGAAGAGAAAACTCCTCCATTTTTACCAGACAATGTTATTGTATAAACACCAGGCTTATAGTTATTTACATCAACCTGATATTTACTATCAAAATAATTATCAAGTTTCTGGTTTACCAAAACTTTGCCAATAACATCAGTTATAATAACTGTTGAAATTTGTTTGTCTCCAAAACTAATATTCAACAAACTGGTAGTCGGATTTGGGTAAATAGAAACATCTGCTGAAGTTAAACTTTCAGCACTAGTCGTTAAAGAATTAACTCTAACAACCTCAGAATGAGTTGTTACACCACACACACTATTCATAGTCAATACAACAGTAAAATAACCATAATATGGACTATAATTGTATGTTGGTGACATTTCATTGGAAGTACCTCCTCCTGGAACATAAGTGTTGCCAAAATTCCAAGAGTAAGATATAGCATACTCAAAATCAGGATTAAAGGAAACATTAGATCCAAATATTGGACCATAAGCTCCTTCACCAGTTTCCTGAGTATAACTAAAACCTGTTGGTATTTGAGAAACTGTAGTAGTATCTCTTATATAACAAGTTTTGTTTTCAAGCTGATAATATTTACCAGCAACTAAACCATAAACAACAGGTTCATTTTCAACAAATACCGAATGATATTGGTCTGTTGAGATTGTATCTGTATTTAAGGTCCAGTGGTAAGAATCAGCTTGTCCAACTGCTGACAAAGTTACGCTCTGTCCAACACAACCAAACAACATATCCTGATGAACCCAAACATTTGGTCCAGCTAAGATAGTTATTTCAGTTGTGTATGTCTTACCATCAATATTCCAAATAAGCTCATGTATTCCTACATCAACACTATCTGGATAAAAATAGTAACCATACACTCCAGGCCCAGAAAAAGAACCATCCATAATAGTTGTATAACTAAACAACCAAATTGGCTCTTCTCCAGTACATACTGGAGGTGGAGAGATAAACAATGTATCTGTTGGATTAACCTCCCTCAATTCCATTTGATCACTCGAAGAACAACCAAAAGAATTAGTGGCAGTAATCTCATACATCCCAAGATCAGAAATCCAAGGACGCAAGATATTTGAACTAAAACCCACAGGACCATTCCACAATATAGATGCTGTCGCATCATCAACCGTAGCCTGAGCCTGCACCTGGGTTTGCCCAGGAACAAG
>CAYRHE010000008.1:21008-41855 GCA_964424095.1 uncultured Candidatus Peribacteria bacterium
CTGTCGCATCATCAACCGTAGCCTGAGCCTGCACCTGGGTTTGCCCAGGAACAAGAACTAAATCCGGTCCAGCATTTACTACTGGAATTGAAGAAAAGTTTTTGGGGTTAGATGTTTTTGGTTGTTGGCTTAAACCCCAAAGAGGGATGAAAGCCAAACAAATTAATAAAAATTTTTTGTCTGCTTTCATAAACTTTCCTTTTTAAGGTTCATAACAACCGTTTTGATCCACAACTATATAGCTTGTTGTGAAACCAATTACTTGTTCTCCTGCATTTGGTGGGTTTTGAAGTCTAACACTAAATATAGCTTGTCCACCATCTACAGTAACAGTTACATTAGTTTGATCATAAGGAGAAACCATTATATATGGATGAGATGATTCAACTAAACTGACAGTATAATTTGGAGTACCTCCAGTCACTGTTATCGTATAAGTTACAATCTCATCTCCACAAATAGTTTCTGGCATATCATCACTTATTGTAAAAGTTGGGTATCCATTAACCACTATTTCAATAGGATCAGATAATGGTGACCAGCAAGTACCTTGTTGTGAACGTGCTGTAATACTGTTTGTTCCAACAGGTAAATCGGTGGTTGTTAGTATTTCTGATGTTTGACCATCAATAAGAACACCATCATTATACCATTGATAAGCTGTTGCGTCAACTGATGTCGCTGTTATTACAACTTCTGAACCAAAACAAACATTATCATCAACGCTTGTTAAAGCAATTGTTGTAGGATTAACATCTGATGCGTCAATACTAAATATTTGTTGTGATGAACAATTTGCTGCATTAACAACAACAACGTAATAATTTCCTGATGCTAAATTTTCAACCAAACTAACACCAGTAGCTATTTCGTTGTCAAGTTCATCATACCAAACATAGGTAGTAGGAGTACCAGCAACCACATTAATTGTTGCTGTTCCAGTATTAGATCCACATGTTGTTTGGGTAGTAGCTACCGTAAATTCAACAGCAGAGTTAACCACTATTTCAATAGGATCAGATAATGGTGACCAGCAAGTACCTTGTTGTGAACGTGCTGTAATACTGTTTGTTCCAACAGGTAAATCGGTGGTTGTTAGTATTTCTGATGTTTGACCATCAATAAGAACACCATCATTATACCATTGATAAGCTGTTGCGTCAACTGATGTCGCTGTTATTACAACTTCTGAACCAAAACAAACATTATCATCAACGCTTGTTAAAGCAATTGTTGTAGGATTAACATCTGATGCGTCAATATTAAATGTTTGTTGTGATGTACAATTTGCTGTATTACCAACAACAACGTAATAATTTCCTGATGCTAAATTTTCAATCAAACTAACACCAGTAGCTATTTCGTTATCAAGTTCATCATACCAAACATAAGTAGTAGGAGTACCAGCAACCACATTAATTGTTGCTGTTCCAGTACTAGATCCACATGTTGTTTGGGTAGTAGCTACCGTAAATTCAACACCTCCATCAAAAGTTTTTGGAGCACTAGTTTTTGGTGTTGGTCCTTGTGCCAAAACTGAGACACAATAAAAAAACACCATTCCAATTAAAAAACCAAATTTTTTCATAACATTATTTTTTAGTTTATTACTTTGTTTGCTTTAAAGTCCATAACAACCGTTTTGATCCACAACTACATAAGTAGTTGTAAATCCAGTTATTTGTTCACCAGGTACTGGAGGGTTAGACAACATTATATCAAATTGTGCAGAATCTCCATCTACTGTTAAATTTACACTTGATTGATTATTTGGACTAACCAAAACATATGGATGAGATGATCCAATTAAACTAACAGTATAATTTGGAGTACCTCCAGTAACTGTTATACTATAAGTTACAACTTGACCTGAACAAACAATTTCTGTCATATTATCAGAAATAGTAAATGTTGGTCTTTCATACACTTCCAAAACAACAACTTCCCCAGTATAGTCAATAGCTCCCAAACAATTTCGGTTTTTGACCATAGCTCTAAACCTTTTACCAAGAGTAGAACTATTTACTTGCAAAGTTAATGAGTGGTTGTTCTCTGAATAATTTGGATTTGCTATTAAACTAACCCAAGAACCATTCCACTCTTCCCACTGATAATCAAAATTTTCATTATAATCAGCAGCGAGAAAATTTCTAGTTGTGTTTGGACAATCCCGAACATTTTGTTGATTTAAAAGTCCAGGAATAGGCTCGTCATTTCTAACCAATGTTATTGGTATAGAAACAACAGGAGAGGCAAAATAAACAGTTAAAACAAAATTTTCATACGCCAATGGTATGGTTATTGTAACTGTATTATTTGTAGGATTTGTTATAGGAAACTCTGGATTTGATGGTGTTTCTGTAGTAACTAGATTCTCACCAACCGTCCAATATGTTTCCCCTCCACCAGAAGCAACTATAGTCAATTCCGTCATAGAACGGATATTAACTGTTTTGTTTTCTGAAGTTGTCGAAATGACAACTGGATCGTAATTTTGTGTTGTTAAGGTCAAAGTTTGACCAAAACTTGTCGTAGCCAAAAAGACTAACAACAAAAAAAACATTTTTCTTTTCATTGTTTTCATATTTTAATTTTAGCGGTTTTTACTGTTAAATACGACTTCGTTATGAAATAGGTTTATTACAATAAATTATAACTACCCCATTTTCATACTGCTGTTATAACAATTTAAATATAAAAGTCAAGTGAAAATCCAAAAAAGTTTATAAAAAAACATAACACAAATAGTCAGATTTTAATATTTATTTAACAAAAAAATCCCCCTTACTTGAAGAGGGATCGAAAATTATTTTTGAAATTTTGCAAATTCTTTGAAATAAGTTTCCAAATATGTTCTAGCCAATGGTAAATAATCTCTTTGTTTCATATCAAGTACCAAATACAATAATCACAAAAAATCATTATATAATTTTGTAATAGCTCAAATTTCTTTATAAATAATAATTTTACTATCATTAGTTAAATTTTCAAAATTTTCTATCATATAACTTGGATCAGATACTTTCAAAAGTTTTTTATTTATTGCTGTATATAAACTTCTATTTAAACTCAATATTGTTTTTCTAATTAATGCTTGTCTATATTTTGGTACAAATATTCTGATTTTTACTCATTGAGGAGTATATTCATAAACAATACTTTTTTCTTTTATAGTTTCCAATAATTGTTCAACACCTGTACCTACAGAAACATTACATGTTTTTCAAAGATTTCATCCTACACAATAATATCAAGTTTTAAGCGTATAAATTCAATTTGTACAAGTAAGATATATATCAGAACACATTGCTGTTCATCCTCAACCTCATCATACCGATCATCATCATGCAGTATAATTAACAACAAATCAAGGAATATTTAAAGGTATACTAACATTTCCTGCATTATCTTGTCAAACAATAGAACAATTATTATATTCTCAATTATTTAAATTAGAAAAAGTAATTATATTATCTCATGTATTAGCTATCATTGAACAACTACCACAAGATCATAAACAAGAAATAGTTATTGGTCATTCACTAGAATTAAATCAAAATGTTGCTGTTTTATTTACAACAGAAATACCCAAACTAGATAAAATAGGTGATGTAATATCACTAGAAGATATTGAACAATAAGTTCAATTTGTAACATAAGTTCATCAACACATACATCAATCAAAATCACCACATATATTACCATTAGTAACTGTTCATGTTATTCAATCAGCTGTTGGATCTATAGAATCAGAACAAGTAACTCAATGATTTATAATTACTCAATTACAAGAACATTGTCATCAAGGATTATTACAAACATCATTAGCTGTTGGATCACAAATATAACCTCAAAAAATTGAAGGACAATCAGCTCCATAAACAACCATACCCATAAAATATCCAGCTCAAGCTAGAAAAACAACCAACAATAATTTAGATAGATTTTTCATCTTATATTTTTTTAACAATATAAACATTATTTTTTATTCTTTTATCTTTTTACTATAAAATGTCAAGTCTTTTTTTATATTTTTTATTAAAACAAAAAAAGCTTTTAAAAAAGCTTATTTTAGTGGAGCAAGCAACGGGATTTGAACCCGCAACCTCGTCCTTGGCAAGGACGCGCTCTAGCCAATTGAGCTATGCCTGCTTAAATAATCTAATCTATCTAATCATGTCTAACCCATCTATTTTATACCTCTATAATTTCTAATTTACTTTCTTCTTTTGTTTTTTTAGCTTTTGAACTTACAAAAAAATTTGTCCAAGCCAAAACTACCAATAAAGATCACAATATTTTTGTAATATCAGAAATATAAATATATAAATCAGAATTATTTATTAAAACAGTATCTCACATCAAAACTAAACCAATACCCATAACAAATAAACTTGGTTTACTAATTTTCATATATATTGGATGTACTGCAAACAAAACAAATAAATAAATAGCAACAACAGCCAAAACAATATAATATAATATATTAAATTCAGAAAATCATTGATGAACAATATTTTGTCATCAAAAAAATAGATAACTTAAATATCAAATAAAAGTTCAAGATATAATTCATATAGAAATTCTTTTCAATAAATCTTTCATATCATAAAAGAAAAAAATAAATCTATGTATAAATAGGAATTTATTTATAATTTTCAAGTCCTTATATATTTTATTTTTTCAACAAATATTTATTTAATAATATATTAAGTAATTAAATAAAATTAAAAATAATAATAAAACAAAAATATCAACAAAATGTTTATTTTTACTTTTATGCTTTTCAAAACTTGAAAATAAAAAATTTTTAACAAAATATAAAATGTTGAAAAGTTGAAAAACAACACAAAATATAAAAAACAATATATAATATATAAAAAAACAAAAACACAGACAATAACTGTATTTGTTGTTTAAAATAAGCTTATAAACTAATAAAACAAATTGTGGAATTTTTATTGAAAAAGATTTACTACTAATCTTACTACAGAATATGATAATATTGATATTAAAATACCTATCAAAGCTCCCATAAGAAGTTTATTTGTTTTTTTCATTTTTTCAGCATCACCTCAAGCTGTTATTAATTGAATACCTCACCAAACTAAAATTACCATACAAACAACTCAAAGACCAAACCATAAATATTGATTAACCATTTGTATAGTATTAAAAAAAGTTGATTCATCTCCAGATATTTGTTCTGGTCAAATAACTGCTATATCTGGATTTCCTTGAGCACGAGGTAATTCAACAGTAATAGCAAAAGATTGTTGAAAAGAAAAAAATACACTTAATAAACTAAACAACCCAAATATAATTTTTTTAAACATAATTATTTTATATAAATTAAAGTTTTTATTGAATACTTATTTCTAATTCTGTTTCTCATCATCTTCAAATATCATTATTTATATCATCATAAGAATTATTTTCAAAACTACTACCTCATCATCAAGATGATCTATTTGAAGAAGTATTTACAATACTATCATCTTTTTGTGGCATATCATCAGGATTTAAACTACTTAAAGTAATAGAACTAACTAAATTAATAAGAGCAACACTAGATAAAGCCAATAATATTCCACCAAAAATATAAATTATATTATTTTTAGCATCTTTTACATCTCCTCATTTAGCAGATTCTATAACCCAAAAAATACCATTATACAACACCATTGTTATAGCCAAAACAATAGTAAGTCTAAGTAAAAATTTAGTTATTCTTACAATTAAAGGAGCTTGTTTTTCAGTTCAAAGAGTACTAATATCATAATCACCACCCAAAACAGCTTCACAAAAAATCTTTTTATCTCATTGATATCAAGCATCTTTCATTTGTGATTCAAGTGTTGCATTTGGAATTAATTCTTTATTTACAAAACAACCATTACCAAAACCCTCATTAAATCAAATATTAGTAGATTCTCTAAAAACTTCATTACCAACAGCATTTTTTGTACTTCAAAGATCTACAACTTTTTCATATCATTTTGCAGGTTGAAACATAATATCCATAATATCCCTAACAGCAAAAGTAGAGCTTATATTTACAAAAAATAAACCAAACATAAATAATCAGATTATAAATTTCTTACTATAATTATACATTATAAATTGTTAATTATAAATTATTTAAAAGAGCATCAGCTTCCTCGTGTTCTTTTTCTTTATGAGTTGCCTCATATTCTTTTAATTGTACTATTTTATTTTGATAAGAATTTTCATCAAATTTTTGTACATATTTATTAACAACATCTTCTTTCTTTTGTTCATATTTCTTTTCAATTTCTTCTAATTTTTGTTTTTCTCTAGTCAAAATATCACGTAATTTATCTACTTGTTCTTGATTCATTAATGGTAAAAGATCAAACCAAGATTGTTTTTCTTGTTGAGTATCCAAAGATTTTGATTGTAAAACTAAAATAATAATATCAGACATTGTTTCCAAAAAATTATCAGAAATGCTATAGTTTTTAGCTATTTCTCGTAACTCTTGAGGTAATTTTTGTTGGATCAAATCAATATTAACCATTTTAAATATAATGTTAGATGTTAAATGTATTAGGTGAGTTAGATGGATTAGATAGGTTAGATGGATTAGATGGGTTAGGAACCTAATCATATGTCTATTCTATCTTATCTATAAGCTATCAAGTTTTTTTTCAAATTCATCATCAGCTTGTTTTTCTTCTTTTTTATGATATTCATCACTTTTTGCTTTAATAATAGGAACTTTTTTCATTATTTTTTTCATTTGTTCTATTTCCCATCGTGTAAGAGGTTTTGGTTTTCATCATCCTCTATATCCAAACATAGAATCTGTCATAATTAATATAATTTAATAGTTAAATAGTGGTATAGATAAATAGTATTATAGTTAAATAGACTATGGTTCTATTTTTCTCTAGTTCTATTTTCTTATTCTTCTATTTCTCTATCTAAAGTGATGTACCTTTCATCAACCAATCAACTTCTTTTGGATCTACAATTTGTTTATCAATAAGTCTTTGGGAATATTTTTTTAGATTTATCATACCAATCAAAGAAGATGTTTCTATTATATTATCAAGTTGTTCTATTTCTCTTTTTTTGATATTATTTCTGACAGAAGTTGTATTTAACATAAGTTCATAAATTCAGACTCTACTTCCCATTTTACTTTTTACCAACATTTGCGATTGTACTCCAATTAATGCAGTAGCTAGTCTATCACAAACACTATCTTGTATTTCTGGAGGAAAAAATGAAATAAGTCTATTTACAGTATTTGCAGCTGAGTTTGTATGTAATGTACTAAATACCAAATGCCCAGTTTCCGCCAAACTCAAAGCAGATTCAGCGGTTTCTTTATCACGAATTTCTCCCACAAAAATAATATCTGGATCTTCACGCATAGCTGCTCTAAGTGCATTTGGAAAAGACCAAGTATCATGACCAATTTCTCTTTGAGAAATAATACATTTTTGTGGTTTAAATATAAATTCAATAGGATCTTCGATAGTAATCATATTTTCTGATCTTGTTTTGTTTATTTCTTCTAGCATAGCTACCAAAGAAGTAGATTTACCAGATCAAGTAGGTCAAGTAACAAGATATAGTCATTTTTTTTGACTCAAAACATTTTTTTTCACACTTTCTGCTATATCTACAAACATTAAATCTTCTAATTTTTTTGCACTTGCATTAATTTTTCTCATAACAACACCAACCCTACCTGTTTTGAAAAAAGCATTTACTCTATATGGAATACCTGATTTTGAAATATAAGCAAAATCAGCCTCTTTATCTCACAAAAATTTATCAAATCTTTGAGGATTTCATGCAAAAAGTTGTCTAAGAATAAGTTCCATACTTTCATTACTTAATTTTCCAGCTTGTTCTTCTCTTATAATCTCTCAATTAAGTCTATAAGCAATACTTTCTCCACCAGAAAGATGAAGATCTGAAATATTAGAGTTTTTTTCTATAAGAGTAAGGATTTGCTCGATATCAAAACTTGCTGCCATTTTATATAATATAAAGTAAAAGATTTTGAATTAATTTATAAGTTTAATAACTCAAGCAATAAAAAGGACAAATAACTATCAGTCATTGCGAGTATTAACGAAGCAATCCATGACCAATATGGAGATTGTCTGGTATTCCAATCTGGATTACCACGCTTCGCTCGTAATGACATGGCTGCCTTAATCATGGATGAATTTTATTGCTTTTTGTAAAAAAAGCTTAGTTTATTTGTTTTTTATTGCGATATAACTCAATAAAAACGATAACTTTAAGAATATAATAACACTATTACTTAAAGAATCTAAATTAATTATATTTAAAAAATAAAAAAAATGCAAATTTTCAAACACTTTTTTGTTATATTTTTCTCTTGATGTTAAAATTAAATATCATATAATTCACTCCGTTTAATTTTTATTTGTTTTTGGTGCAAAATGAGGAATAAATTTACTCACAAGAGAATAGGTGATATTCAAAAATATAATACATATTGAGATTTGGTAAAAGGACAATCAAAAAGTAAAAGTCTGATTAACATTTTTATAACAATATTATGTATTCTTTTTATAGGTTATTTTAGTAAGTTTATTATTCAAGCAGGTCAATCTATAGCTCATAACATAGCAAAGTCTACAGTAAATGTCGTTAGTAAAAGATTATGAACAGAAATGATAGAAGATCAATATTGAAATGTAAATATTATGTTGCTATGATATTGATGAGAAAATCATCATTGATGATTTTTAGCGGATTCTATTATGGTTGCTTCTTGGAATAAAAAATTATGATCAGTAACAATGATTTCTGTACCCAGAGATTTTTATATTATCAACAAAGAAATTGGTGTTTATTGAAGAATAAATGAAATATTTTCTAGATGAGTTTGAAGAAGTCGTGAATTTGCTACTTGATCAAAAGCTATGATGGATCAATTAGAAAAAATTATATGAGTTACAATACCTTATTATGCAGTTATAGATTTTGCATGATTTAAAAATGTTATAGATACGTTGGGCGGTATAGATATAGATATACCAAAACCAATTCTTGATAGAACATATCCAGATGATAATTTATGATATAAAACATTTCAAATATCTAGTTGATTTCAAACTATTGATTGAGAAACAGCTTTAATGTATGCAAGATCTAGACACTCAACATCAGATTTTGATAGATCACTAAGACAACAACAAATTGTTAAAGCAATAGTTAGTAAATTTATGCAACAATGATTAAAGCCATCAAAAATAAAACAATTATATGAAGATTATACAGAAATGGTTAAAACAAATATTTCTGTTGATGAAATGATAGGTTTGGTACAATATATAGATGATCTTAAACATATGTTTTCTTATTGACTAACAACAGATTGTAGTAATATAGCTCATAGATTTTCTTATCCTTGATGTTTTTTATATGCACCTGATTCTTCACAGTTTTGATGAGCAGCTGTTATATTACCAGTATGATCGGACAAAACCAACCCTTCAAATTATGATTATATAAACAATTTTGCATTTTATGTAATGCATAACCAAGAATATCTCATAGAAAATCCTCAAATAACAGTTTGGAATGGTATAGATAAGCAATATGCTAGACAAAAAAAAGTAAAAACAGATGGTCATGCAAATCAAGTAGCTGTTAAACTAAAAAAATACGCATTCAATGTTCCGACAACCAAAAACGCACCAAGTCCATATCTTCAAACAGAACTTTATATTTTGTGAACAGGTGAATACGAACATACAATTCATATGTTAAAATCGTTTTTAACAATAGATAAGGTGATTGATATAAACGAATATTCACCAGAAGAACCATTTCTTTGACCAGAAGAAATTTTTGAAGAACAATTAAGCTGAACACAACTTTTGATTATACTTTGAAACACTTATATAGATAGAGTAAAATGAAAAAGATTTGATTATTATAGATAAACTTTTTAGACAGATTAGACATGATTATGTTTCTAATCCATCTAATTTTACCCCATAAAATTACCAAATGCTTCCAAAAGAAGTAATTCAAGAACAACAAAATATCAAAAATTTTCTCAAAAATCTAGGTGTTTCTGTAGAAAATATCAAAGATGAATATCTTATGGCACAGACTTTTGTACACAAATCTTTTGCTGCTGATTATAAACAAATGCTAGATCACAATGAAAGATTAGAATTTTTGTGAGATGGAATCCTTTCAGCAATAACCAACAAATTATTGTTTATAAATTATCCAAATTATTCAGAATCTGACCTAACTTTGTACAAAATAGCTTTGGTAAGAGAGGAAACGTTGGCAGAAGTAGCCAAAGAGATAGGATTAGATAAATATATTTTTGTAAGCAAATGAGAAGAAAGAATGCAATGAAGAAAGAAAAATGCAATATTATCAGATTGTTTAGAATCTTTATTGGGGTTTCTTTATTTAGATATTTGAAGTGAAGAAACAGAAAAATTTATTACAACCTATATATTTAATAAAATATCAACAATTAGTAAAGAACCTGTTAAAAGCTATAAAACAATGGTTCAAGAATATCTACAAAAAGAATACAAAGAATTACCAATATACAAAGATATTGAACATAAAGTTGATGAAAAATGAAATGTAGAGATATATATGTCAGAAATATATCTTTGAAACCAAAAACTTGCACAATGATTTGGTACAAACAAAAAGAAAGCACAAGAAGATGCAGCAAAAATTTATTATATTACCACTCCCTCTTGAAAACAATTATCAAATCCATAAAAGATACTGACGTTTTATTTTTTATAGTCAAAAATGATTAAGAAGTTTTCTATTATCAAAAGAACCTATTTGTGGTTAATTATAGGAGCAATGGTTCTTGTATGAGCATGGACATTGTTTTTTATGAATGTAAGGCTTTCAGAAGAATTTACTGGTTGAGTTAAAATAACTATATCAAATGTTGTAGATAATGAGGCTTTGCAAACAAACCTTACAGATTATCTTACAGAGCAAAATTATCAAAATACAAATGTTTTGATTCAAACAGAATGAACAACAACAGAAATTTCAATCAAAACAAAAGTAGAAAGTGATGAAAAAGTTAATGAACTTTCAAATCAAATTGAAGATAAACTATTGGGCTGAGCATACATTTCTACAACAGATGAAATTATTTCACAAGCTATTACAGGTCCAAGTGTATGAAATTATATGCAAAAAACAGCTAGAAACGCATTATTAATTTGATTGGCTTTGATGGCTATATATATGATGTTTTCTTTTGCTGCTATTAGAAAAGCAATTCCACCAAGTACACTGGCTGTGGTTACTATTATTACTATGATATTTGATGTTTCAATTCCTGCTGGTGCTTATGGTTTCTTGATGATGATCAACAATTCTATAACACTTGATACGGTTTTTATCATAGCAGTTCTTACAAATATGGGTTATAGTATCAACGATACAATCATAGTGTTTGATAGAATTAGAGAAAACATACAAAACAAAAACGAAAAAAATATTATATATGGTAAGGTATTTGATGATAGTTTATGGCAAACAATGAGAAGATCTATTGGTACCTCACTATCTACATTATTAGTAATCGTTGCAATGTATATTTTCTGAACAGGAGCAATAAAAGACTTTTCGTTTACTATTGGTATATGAGTTTTAGCTGGTTCTTTTTCATCTATCTTTATTGCTGCTCCAATGGCTTATCTTGCTATGGGAAAATACAAAAAAGAGAGAAAAGCTATGCTTCAAGAATAATTAATTTGTTAAAAAAACATAGGGCACACGAAAGTGTGTCTTTTTTCTTGTTTTAAAAATAATAAATATTATAACGACATAAGTTTATTTTATAGAAATAAAAATGAAATTAATTTATTATATATTTTTATTGATAAGTTTTTTTGTCTGATCATCATTTGCTTGAGACATTCCAGAGTCCTTATTTAACGATCCAGAAGTTAAATTATTTTTTATTTGAACAATTGTTGAAGAAACAGAAAACACACATACAATAGACCCATATCTTGTTATGAAATGAGATTTTTTACAAAAACCAATTTTTGTACCAAAAATCCAAAAATATTATTGAACAAGCGATTTACCAAAAATCAATGATAATATTGTTGCCATAATAATGAATTGAAATATATTGGATACTAATCGAATTTTTAAAACAACATGAAAAGATTATGCAACATTGAAGTTGATAAGCAAAAAATATCCTATAGTAGAACGTTACCAACAATATATTAACCAATGAAAATATATAGAAAACCAACATTACATTGAGTATATAGAATCAAATATGCGTTGATATTTTCAATATTGGTATGTTTTGTTTTGATGAATTAGTTTCTTTCTATTGGTTTTATCTTTAATGTTAAACAAAAAATATCAGTTTTTAATAAAAATATGGTCATTTTCGCAAATATTTTTGTGGTTATTTTTATTTTTATGAGATTTTTTTCAAAAAAAGTGAGGTTTTCCATTAAAAGCTTTTGTTTATCCAAATTGTAGTTGATGTTGATCAAATTTTCCCAATGAATGAAGTTTGCTATTGTTTTTATTAAATTGGTTATTTCGAATAATAATATCAACAATATTAGTTTTTATGTTTCCAAAAATTAAAATAAAGAAAAGGCTTTCGTTAATTATTATATGATTTATATTAATGTTAATAGGTTTTGTTTATTTATGATTAAGATTTGATTAAAAGAAAGAAAAGCCTGATAAATTCAATAATTGAATAAAAATAAACTTAAAAATAACTTTATAATTTTAATTAATCGAGCAATAAAAAGAATAAATAAAAGAAGGAAATCATCACCAAATCAACATTATCTGTAGCCAAAAAGCAGTGATATAATATTAACTAGACCATAATTATAAACATGATACTGCCTTGATGATGGATGAATTTTATTGCTTTTTGTAAAAAAAGCTTAGTTTATTTGTTTTTTATTGCGAGATTGTTATTATATAGTAACCTTAAAACTATGATCCACTCAAACCAAAACTACACACTTCTCCGAAAACCAAATGGAATTGCCTCTACTTTTTGAGGTCAACAATCAATTTTGGATTATTTTGAGGACTTACAAAAATTACAATCAATTATAAATAATAATTCTGATTTTAATAAATATAGTTTATATTGTTATCTTGGTGGGTATGTAAAACAAGATATAGATACTTTTCTTTTTAATCAAACAACACAATTTACAAAAGAACAAGAATATGGTTTATTAAATAGATTGGATAATGATACTGGGGGTTTTCTTTATTTTGCCAAAAACATAGAAAGTTACACCTTCTACAAGGAACAACAACAAAAATTAGCCATACAAAAAATGTATCTAGCACAAGTTCACGGCAACCCATTTTTTAAGTCAAACGAGAATTTGATAACAATAGAAACCCCTATTATGCATCATCGTTTTGATGACCAAAAAATGATATTTATAAACCATGAAAAAGATAAAAATCAATGAAGATGAGAGCCACATCTGGTTTCTACTACGATAGAATTGATTTCTTACGATCAAGAAAAAAATATATCATTATTAAGAGTTATGATTCACAAATGAATCCGCCACCAAATTAGAGTTCATCTAAAAAGTATATGAGCCCCGATCCTCGGAGATAAACTTTATGGCCCAAAGCCACCAATTTCAGATACACTCCATCTCCGATCGATCGGAATGAAATAAAACCAATTTTCAACAACAATCTTTTCTATTGATTATGAAACATATTTCATTATAATATTTTTACTTTTATATATTAACCACATAATTATGCCAAGAAAAGATGGAACAGGACCAGAATGAAAATGACCTATGACTGGTCAAAAAAGAGGAAATTGTAACAAAAACAATCTTTCTGAAACAACAACATGAATATGACAAGGTATATGAAAAAAACAATGACAATGAAGATGAAAATGACAAAGTATGGGAAAATGACGTGGAAATAAAAGTAATTAATAATAGGTTGTTGTAAAAGTTTTACTTATAATTTTTTCTGATGCCAAGAAGAAGAAAACATAGAAACATAGAGTGAAACCCTTTATGTACTGTTTTTAAGCCAGCTTGAATCCCACAAAGATCAATTGAAACAATAATTATTTGACTTGACGAATATGAGGCATTAAGATTGGCAGATAAAGATGGTTTATCTATGCAGCAATGAGCAGAAAAAATGTGAATATCAGCTCCAACATTCAATAGACTTCTTCAATCAGCCCACAATAAAATTGCAGATGCTTTAGTAGAATGAAAAGCAATAAAGATATGTACAGAATAATTTTTATATAAATAAAAATAAGGCGTTTTGTTTCTGGCAAGCGCTTTTTTTTATCAAAAAAAATATTATGATTTTTTTAAATAATTTATATAAATTCACTGGTTATGTGAAATAGTGAATTAAATGTTTTTTTTGTTTTTGTAATTTATATGAGTTAGTTTAATAACTGTTTCTGTGAAATAGTGAATTATTGGTAAAAACAGTGTTTTTTAACGAAGCCGGAAGTTTTTTTATATGAATTCACTAATTCGATGAAATTGTGAAATATTGTTTTTAAATAGTGTTGGTTTTGTGTTAACTGTTTTAGTGAAATATGTTTTACTGTATAAGTGAAATAGTGAAACTGTATTAACTGTTTTAGTGAATGATCAAGTTTTTATAAAATCTCTTGAAATTTTATAGTCAAATATTATATTCACTATATAAGTGAAATAGTGAAGTTAATTTAATAGAAATAGAGAAAAATAGATATATAGATCCAAAGTCTATTTTTCTATGCTCCTATTTAACCTTGTAACCATAAAGAATGATTCATCCAGGACGACATTTAGCAAATAAACTAAAAGAATACAGTCGAACGCAAAAACAATTTGCGGATCTTTTGGGGAAAAAAGTTAGTGAAGTAAATGAGCTTATTAACTGAAAAAGAAATATAACAATACAACGGGATATTTTACTTTCTGTTGTTTTTGATCAAGAAGAAGGTGATTGGCTTGCTATGCAAAATGAATATGATTATAATATGGCCAAAATGAAATTAGACAAGAAAAAAATAGATGATATCAAAAAAAGAAAGGCTCAGATGAATAAACATCATGTATTTTCAAAGTTTTAGAGAAAATAGACACGCTTTGCTTTAGATAGAATAGACATGATTAGGTTCCTAATTTACCTAACCCCTCTAATCTATATAATCTATCTTTATTCTTTTAACAAAAACATGAAACAAAAAAAAATAAAAATAGTTATGGCTGGATGAGGAACTTGATGACATGTTTTTCCTATAAAAAGCTTATTAGAATATGTTACCCAACATAAAACATTTTCTAATCATATTTCATCTATTTATTGGTTTTGAGATAAAAAATCACTAGAACATACTGTTTTTAAGTGATTAAAAAATTCACATAATTCAGAAAAGAAATGATATAATCTGGATTTTGTTTCTATTTATTCTGGTAAATATCGTAGAGAAACTTTTTTAAAAGCAAAAATTAAAAACATTAGAGATTTGTTTTTGTTTTTAGTAGGTGTTATTCAGTCTTTTTTTCGATTATTTTATTATAAAATAGATGTAATATTCTGTAAATGATGATATATTGCCCTTCCTGTTGTTGTGGCTGGTTGGCTTTTACGCAAAAAAATTATTGTTCATGAATCAGACACTCATTCGTGATTGGTAAATAAAATAGCATCAAAATTTGCTTGGACAACATTTACCTGATTTGATAACGTATTGCCAAAATCAAAAACAGTTGGTCAGATTCTTTCAGAAGAAATTATTGTAGATGAAAAAGAAGCAAAAATGTTTATCAAACAATATCCAGAGTTAGATAAAAACAAACCATGGATTTTGGTTGTTGGGGGTTCTCAGTGATCACAAAGGCTTTATCAATCAATTATCAAAGCATTGGAATCAGACAAAACTCTTCAAAATGATGTCCAATTTCTGGTTGTTTTAGGTCTTTTAAATAAAGATCTTAGACCTCAATTTGAAAGATTTCCAAATGTTATTTGTTTTGATTTTGTGACTCAAAAAGAAATGTGAATGCTTTGTTATCATTGCGATATTGCTATCACTCGTGCTGGTACAACTTCATTAGCAGAACAAAAATTATATGATATGAAGCTCTTTATTGTTCCTATTGCTTGGACTCACGACCAATATGACAACGCAAATCGATATCAGGATAATTATGGAGATATCCTTATAGATCAAAAAGATGAAGGATTTTTAAATAAACTTATTTTGGAAATTAAAAAACACAAAGAATTTAAAAAAATTATGATTTCTCAAGATAGATTGACAACAATTTCTAAGGCAAAAGAAGAAATTTGGGAACATATTATTGATTAAAATTTTTTCAAAAATAGATAACGACAGAATATAGTTATAAACTGATAAAACTTTTGTCCTACTTTTGTCAGTTTTTTTCTTTTTTGGTAATTTTACAATTCGGGGGATTTATATCCTAAAATTTTCTTATGACAAAAAATATTATTTTACAAGTCCAATGAATGAAAATAGGAATAATAGAAATTAATTGAATAGAATATATTTGTTTAACTGATATGATTAAAGCAAAGGATGGGGATTTTTTTGTTTCAGATTGGCTTAGAAATAGAAATACAATTGAATTTCTTTGAATATGGGAAGAAATAAATAACACGAAATTTAATTATGGCGAATTTGCCACAATAAAAAGTAATTCTTGATTAAATAGTTATAAATTGAGTACAAAAGATCGAATAAAGAAAACACAAGCCATTGGTTTGATAGCAAAAACATGACGTTATGGATGAACATATGCTCACAAAGACATTGCTTTTGAATTTTGAATGCGGATTAGTCCTAGGTTCAAAATATATCTTATCAAGGAATTTCAAAGACTTAAAGAGCAAGAACAAAAATCTTTAGGTTGGAGTGTTAGTAGAGAAATAGCAAAGATAAATTATAGAATTCATACAGATGCGATAAAAAACAATCTAATCCCCAAACAACTTTCAATTTCTGAAATTAATAGAATATATTCTTCAGAAGCAGATTTGTTAAATAAAATCCTATTTTGAGAGACAGCAAACGAACGAAAGAAAAACAATCTCACAAAAGAAGGAAATATAAGAGATTATGCAACAATAGAACAATTAATAGTTCTTTCAAACTTGGAGAGTATAAATGCATTATTGATAAATAACTGATTGTCACAATATAAAAGAATACAAGAATTAAGTAAAACAGCAATTAGCCAAATGAGATCATTGATCCAAAATCAGAATTTAGAAAACAACAAAAAACTAGATTCTTAATTTTTTATATCCTAAAATTTTCTAATGACAAAACGTCTTCGAATTATCTTTTTCATTACATTAACCTACTTTCTTATTATTATTCCTGTACAATCTCAGGAGCAAAACAATTCAGTCATTGCCAGCGATAGTGAAGCAAACCAGCTAGAAAATAAACCATGAGTTGATTCTTGATTAGAACTGATCTGAGAAAACTTATGAGAAATAATACAAGAAAATCCAACCAACGATACTGGCCAAAACATTCAAAATGAAGAAATTCTTTCAGGATCGAACAATGTGCCAGAAACTACAGAAAATCTTTCTGTAAATAATTTTATCAACGATACTACCTGACAAAACACCCAAATAAATCAAACTCCGCAGTTAATTATCTCTGAAATTTATTATGACGGAACAGAGGAATGGATAGAAATTACAAATCTCGGATCAGATTTTTCTGGAGAGGTGGAATTAGGAGTACCCCAGTCAATTTTTTTTCCAGTTTCTCTCCAGCAAGATCAATCGATTATTCTCACAAAATCTTCTCAAACATATAGTCGAATATCTCCTTTGGTTATTCAACAAACACTCCCATTATCGTTTAGTTTCACAGATACAAAGGCTATTTTTACTACATTATCTCGAAGCGGACATCTTATAGATACTTTCCAAGCAGAGACAGGTTTGGTTACCAAATACAACGATAAGAAAACATCTCTTATCAAAAAATACAACAATCAAATCTGGTTTATAACTGGATCAACTTCTGCTATCAATGTTTTAGATCCTTATATCGCTAGTCCTGGAATTTGGGAAAGTTGAGATTTTTTACAAACAAATACTTGAGATTTTTATTGAACAGGAGAAAATACAACCCCATCAACATCTTGAAATATTCAAACAGGGGATTCCCAGACCACCAGTTGATCAGATTTGGGGGGAGGGGGAATGTCAGAAATTGTCGACACCCCGACACCCACCTCCCCCCAACCCTATATTCTCTCAATCTCTGAAATCTTCTATGGAACCTCGCAATTTTCTTCTTTTATCGAAATCAAAGCTAATCAAGATTTTACTGGCAAGATATTTTTAACCGGCTCATTATTAAAATCAGCCTTGGAACTGGATATTTTTTTGGAAAAAAACGAATATATGATTATTGTCCATATTGATAACTGATGGTTATCAGAACAAAAAAAGATAGAAAAACCTAATTTAGAACTAAATACTTCTTGATTTTTACAACTACTTGGACAAAGTGGACAGGTTTTCGACACAATACAGGTTTTGTCTACTTATTGAAATAAATCAGTTTATCGCTGACTTTTCTCTAGTTGAGATATGGACATCTTCTCAAAGATTGACAACTTTTCACCAGGATTTGATGAAAAATATGTTGTCTATTCAAATGTTGTTTTTCAAGATTATAACTGACAAAACCCTCAAAATAGCTGATTTTATGATCAAACAACATCCGGAGGGCTGTCCACTGGATCAAATCAAAATTGACAAGATTTGTCCTGAACAACATCTACAGGAATCATCATAAACCCAAAAAACCTTCAAATCACATCCCTCAACCATCTCAACCCAGAATCTATTACTATCAAATCAAATCTCAACTTCAATATAGATCTTTCCAAAAAAGATCGATATTTATTAACCAAAGAAACACTTACAGGCAATCGAAAAACCACCAAAAAATATCTTACGGGAATGCTTTCTTCAGGTCAATCCACAACAATTTTCAAAACACGATGATTTTTGGATAAGTGAAGCTGCGTAGGATTGTTCTATCAAACAGGACAGCTTGACGAGCGATGTTATGGCTCAGCTTTACCTAAATCACAAGAGGAAACAGATCTAGAATTAGAAGACGATATACCAGATATCCAAATCCTTTGAGTCCTTCCCAATCCCGTTGGCAAAGATGACAAAGAAGAACTCCACCTCCTCCGAACAACCTTACCTAACCCCTCTAATCTATCTAATCCTTCTAATAACAAATCCCTCTACCTCAAAATCAATACTACCAAAAAATATCTAACAGTCTCTCTTCTTGCAAATCAAACAACAATTCTGACTGGTTCGCTTGGTTTGGTCAACAAATCAGTATGTATCGAACTTCGATATAAGTCTCATCTTCTCGATACATTTTGCTATCCAGATCCTCTAGAATGAGAGTTTATCCCGAGGGGAGGGCGCCCAGAAATCCCAGAATACATCCCTTCCATCAAGATTCTTTCCGCCCTCCCCAACCCAAAGGGCAAGGACGACGCTGAAATGGTTTCCCTACTCCGAATGGTTGAAACAGGATCAACTTTAGATTCCCGCCCCAATACAACAAAGCGGGAATGACAAAGTTGATCAATTACCTCAGTCATTGCGAGTGGTAACGAAGCAATCCAATCTAATCCATCTAACCCTTCTAATCTATCCAATCCTTCTAATAACAAATCCCTCTATCTCCTACACAATACCACCAAAAAATATCTTTCAGGCTCGCTCAAACTAAACGAAGAAACTATTTTTACAGGATCTCTAGGACTTCTCAACAAAGCTCACTGCTTCGAATTACGATACAAACAACACAAACTTGATCGCTTTTGTTATCCAAACCCAAAAGAAGATGAATATTTTGGTACATGAAACTATATTTTACAGATGATAGAAAAATCAGATTTTAATATTTTACAAAAAGTTTGATTTACCGTAACAGGCTCCAAAATCTGTGTTAGTTATTATGATCAATTTATTTCTTGTCGCAGTTTACCAGCATCCAAAACCTCTATCAAACTCAAAAACGAAAACAAACTCTACAAAACTTATTTCAGTTTATTCCAAAATTATCTAATCAAATATTGGTCTACACTTTATTACAACACAGATATCAAAACATATTTCGATACATTTAAACAATCAAAATCAGAAGTCTCAAAATTTGGTCGTGTTATTTCAATCAATGGCCAACAATTCAACGCCTATGATCTTTCAGGTCAAATCCAGTTAATGACAAAGAACAACCCATTAGAAGAATCAATATATCAAGCCAAAACTTTATTAAAAAGATTTTTACAGCGACTTTGATTGTAAAATAAACTTGATTTTTTGTATTGCTTTTGTATACTATATGTAATAAATTTATATATTAATTGTATACAAATGTCTTCAACAAAAGTAATAGCAAATCTGAGAATAGACACAGAACTAAAACAACAAGCTTTTGAAATAGCAAATCAAATGGGTTTATCTTTGTCAGCAGTAATGTCACTTTTACTTAGAAAGTTTGTTTTGGAAAAAAGAATAGAAGTCTGACTTGATGAAAATTGATTTACACCAACCAAAAAGAATCAAATGAAAACAGCAATAACTGAGACAAGAAATAATGGACAAACTTTTAACTCGGTCCAAGATCTTTTAGATAGTTAAATTTTCTCTTTCAAATTCAATTGACAACAGCATCACAATGACTATCTTGAAAAAGAATAAATATTCAGAAATTTAATTATTGAGTAATAA
>CAYRHE010000008.1:41955-43145 GCA_964424095.1 uncultured Candidatus Peribacteria bacterium
CAATGACTATCTTGAAAAAGAATAAATATTCAGAAATTTAATTATTGAGTAATAAAAAAGATAAATAAAAGAATAAAACAATCACTAAATCAGTATAATTAGTAGCCAAAAAGCAGCGATACAATAGTAACTAGAATTTAATTCCCAATATGATACTGCCTTGATTGTGGATGAATTTTATTTATCTTTTATTACGATATACTTATATTCATTTCGACTAACCAATGAAAAAAGCTTACCTCAAGTGATACTATTGATACAAAAATTTCTGAGATGAATTACTCTTTTTTGGGGTGATTGATCGGATTTTTTCCAATTATCCAGAAATTCAAGAACTTGTTGTAGAGGTATGAAACAAAGTTTGGATGGAATATCGAGTCAAAAAAAATCATCACGAATATATATCAAAAGACCAATATAAAAAAATTCATTTTATTGAAATAAAACAACATCGCCGAAAACGAATTACTCATTTTATTAGTTTTCTTGGGTTTGGAAAATACAGATCATATTTCAAATTTTTCGGTTGAGGAGAGGTTCTTAGCGACGAAAGAAGTTTTCCTCACGATGGACGAAATATCCCGCTTCTTTTTTTCTCAACAGTCAGAAAAAAGAGATTTATGCTTCTTGGCGGAATATGAAGCCCCAAGAAAAAAAGAACAAAACTTCTCTATAATCTAATTCTCCCTAGGGCAAAAGGAATAATCACAAGAGAGCAAACCTCCTATAAGACCGCCCTCAAACGAAATCGCTTAGTAAGTATTAATCAAGATTTTAGTCAAAACATTATAGAAAATATTAATTGCAAAAAATCAAAGAATTCTGATTCTTATGTTCTTATAAATTGCAATCTAAAATCACGAGATACAAAAGCAAAACAAGATATTATTGATTTCTGTCAGACAAATGCTCAACATAAAAAAATCTTTTTTCCATGTGATATGAATGATGATATTTATTGTTTTTATGATTTACAACAAGATATTCCAGATCTAGAAATGTACGACTGGACAAAGCATTCTCTTCAAGATTCACTTTGTTTGTTTAAATTTGCCAAAGCTGCTATCTGAGCAAGGCTGCATTTTCTTTTACCGCTCAAGTTATATAAAAAAAATTTCACAGCCATTAAATATGCAGAAAAAATATACAAAATGATAGATTAAATTTTTTGATAGAAATAACCCCAGTCA
>CAYRHE010000009.1:0-13263 GCA_964424095.1 uncultured Candidatus Peribacteria bacterium
ATACTAGAACTTTGCACAATGTATCTTGTTTAACGTTGCGGTTATATATGATAGTTTGTGCAAACAAAGAAAAAGACTGAGAAATAGAATGTTTTAGTATATAAAATCTAATTCTTAAATATAATTTTAAAATAAAACACTATAAATAAAAAATACGAGCTATATAATTAATAAAAGCACTCTATGAAAACATATTTTCCTAGACAAAACTCCTCTATACATCCAAAATAACCACAAAAACACCAATTATGACCGATAAGGCGATTCAAATTCGACAAAAAATTTTGTTGAGTCGAGGAAAGCTCAGCTGAGAGTAAAAAATCAACGAATTTGAATCGCCTCAAATCAAAAAAAGACTAAATATGAAGAATAATTTATCCATGCAATAATAATCCAAATTTTCAAAAAAAAATCAGAATTTTTATATGTTTTCCAATTTTTTTTAAACAATATCTCTCTAAAAGAAAATTTTTAAAGAAATAATGAGATTTTTTAATAAAGAATAACAAAACTACTCCTCTAGACCAAAAATGGGGGAGTCCTACTCTACCCAAAAAGTCAAAACTCCTCTATTGATTTTTTTCCAGACATATATATACAAGATAATCGCTTTATTTATAACAAAAATCATGAACAAACTAACTACTCTCCTCTCCAAAGCTTCATTTGAAAAAATCGAAAAATATATTACCATATTCATTTATTATATTCTTCCTACAATAGTTGTTATAACACTTATTTCTGCAACAACAACAAAAAGCAATATAGGGTTTTCTCAACAAGAATTTCGAGGAAGTCGATGACGAAAACTATTAACTATTGTTTTATTTATCAAACCAATAACTTTTTTGTGAAAAAAATATATGAAAACAGAAAAAATATCTATTGAGTATTTTATCTCAACACTAAAAAAACTATCAAAAACAATAAAAGACAATTCAAAAGAGATAAACAGCAATTCAATTCCAAAATATGTTTTACCATTTCTAAGAGATTGCATATATAGTATATCTCTATATCTTATGAAATTTAGAAGACAATTAGGAATAGCTACATTTTGGTTATTATTTACCCATTGAATACTTTGGCAGATTTTTCGAACAAGACAATGATTTTCTTTTTGATTTAATATCTGAGACACAGCAATATTATCTGGAATTGTAGCTCTTTTGGCATTAGCTATAGGAGCAATTACTTCCAACAATTACACAATGCAAAAACTTCAAAAAAACTGGAAAAAGATACAGATGATAGTTTATATTGCATTCTTTTTTGCATCAATCCATACAGGGAACACATTTTTACTTATTATTTACTTTGTCGCTAAATATTTCGAACGAAGAGATACTGGCCAGCTAAAAATATGGAAAGAACGATGAATAAAACAACGAGAAAAAATAATCACAAACCCATATATTATAAAATTTAAAAAATCAATAAAAAATAATAATAAAATTTCTGAGATAAGAGCCAAAATTTGCAAAAAATAAAACTCTAGTTATAATTAAGGAGAATAATTTATTCTCCAAAAGAAATATGCAAATAATATCTGTCAATATATCAAACGTTTTAAGTTTTCCCTATCAAGAATATCTTTCTGACGAAAAAAAGATACATTTTGATGTAAACAAAAAATGAGGTCTAAATATCTTAATTTGACCAAATTGATCAGGTAAAACAAACTTTTTAGAAATTATTACTCAATTAATCAAAGTTGGTTTAGTAAAAGATTTTATATACAAAGAAAATACAGAAAAAACACAAGAAAGTATTTTAGAAAACCAACGACCATTGGAAAATATATGACACCACTTTTCTTATCCAGATAAACCATCTACTGTAGATATAGAATTTCATATGTCTACAAATGACAAAGACAACATGATTTTTATACAAGAAAAACAAGAAATTTTTCAAGAAATAATAAACAAATATTCAAAAACAAAATATAAGATACCAAAATGCGATATAGAGAAAATTAAAAACCTTCAAACAGTACACATCCAGTTTTCAATTGATACAAAAAGCAAAACAACAAAAATAATAAATAAACAAAAAAATGGCGTAAACAAATTTGCTATCAATTATCTAATTTATCAAGAATTATTTCAGATTTCTACTATTATATATAATGAAAAAAATAAAAAAAACTGAGACAATTCACGATATCCTTTAAAAAACACATTTGGACATTTACACAACACAAGAAATTTTTATCATCTTAAAAGTAATTCAAACCAACACAATCTTTGGGACGAATTTATAAGTAAAAAAAACTATAGAGAAAACAATTCTTTATTGTGATATGCTTTATGTATAAAAAAGCTTTATAGTATAATAACTCACACAAAACAAGATGATATTGAAAACGAAAAAACAAAAAACATTCCCTTAAATCAAAAATATATAGAACAGAAACTTGAAAAATCACTTTTTTATAATTCGCTTAAGAAAAGTATAAAAAAATACTTAAACCTATGAATCAAGGTTGTTTGTAAAAATAACTTCATAGAATTAATATTTATAAATAGTCTATGACAAGAACAAACAATTCATAGTATAAGTAATTGAGAACAATCCTTACTCATAATATTACTAACAATTTACTGATTTGACCTAAAAGATTGATTATTGATTATTGACGAACCAGAACTTCACTTTCATCCTCAAATGCAAAGAAGGTTAGCAAAAATGCTTGAGAAACTAAATCAAAATATATGAACACAGTGTATTATATCTACATATTCCCCTATTTTTATTGATGAAAAAAATATTACTAACGTATATAGATTTAGCAAAAAAAATTGAGAAACCAGTATTAAAATACCAGACAAAAACATATGACACGATGAATCAAGTTTAATTCAGATCCTAAAATTTGAAAATGCTGCAAAAATCTTCTTTGTAGATAAAATAATCATGGTAGAAGGAGAAATTGACGCATATTTTTTTGAACATTATTTACAATACCTACACAATTTACCACAATGAAAAGACAAAATAAATAATTATGAAATAATAAATATAAACGGTAAATGATCTTATAAAAAACGAAGCACATTCCTCAAAAAATTCTGAATAAAATCTTATTTTATATGAGATTGGGATAATATAGTAGATTATTGATATCTATCACAACAAGATTTAAACTACTATTACAAACAATCAAAATTATACTACCATAATAACAAGAAAGATAATATATTATCAAATCATCATTATTGAAAATTAGTAAATTCAATAAAAAACCTTTATCCAAACAAATATTCCTATATAATAGAAAATATAGATTCTTTATACAAGAATAATGTGTTTATTTTAAAAAGAGGCGATATAGAAACATATCTTGGCATAAAATCAAAATGACTAGAAGAGACAATAAGTTTTTGTCATAACTTTTTTGAAATTCGATTAAAAAACAAAAACTTTATAGAACACAGAAAAGAATTAGAAAATATAATATTAACTATTTTCAACCAACAAAATTAACATTAACAAAATCGTTAGAATTAAGTTGTTTATCAATATGATTTTTATTGTTTTTATTAGTATCCTCTACTTTTTTTTCTGTACTCTGAAAATTTGAAATATAATTATCTAAATGAAGTAATTCAACTTCTTGTATTTTTCACCTAAGTTGCATAATCAAAGAGTCTTTTTGATATAGCATTTTATCTTTCTCTTTTACCAACAAAAATATTTTATTAATAATTTCTTTCAATGTCTTTCTATTTCTTTCTTCCAAAGACAAAATAAGCATATCTTTTTGATTCAACAGATAATCTTTTTCTTTTATCAAATTCAAAATTTTACCATCAAGAAGTTTTTCTAATCAAAAATCATCAGCTTTATCAAAAGAATCTGAATTTAAATTTTTATCATATAAATCAAAATACACATCCTTCATCAAAGAATCAATTTCTTGTTTAAAATTAGATACTTCTTTAAAAGACTCATCAATAGTAGGAGAAATATTATTTGGAAATTTAACAATATCCTTTATTTTTTGTTGTTTCATATAAGAAAGCTCTCTTCTAAATTTTAACCAATGAAAAAATCTTATAAGAAGACCTATAAAAAGGAAAAACAACAATATTCAAGAAAACGCTAACCAAAAATCAAACCAATCTATCTTCATAAAAAAAAACTTAAAAGATAAATTCTTTTAAGTTTTTTATATATATTAGAAACAAAAAGTCAACAACATATTATTTAAAAAACAAAAAACCAGCAACAATAAGAAATACCAATGTAAATGCTATCAAAATCAGGTTTATAAGTTTCTCATTTTTTATAGAAGACTTTAATTGAGTTATTTTTTCTTCTAATTTTTGTTTTTCTATAATAGCTTCTTGTTTTTCTCTAGTATAATCAGGTAAAGCAATCATATTTTGTATTTTAGATTCCAACTCACCAACTCTTTGTTGTAAAACAAAAATAATTTTATTTTTTTCTTCTAATATCTTTTCTTTTTCTTTAAAAATAAGAAAGAATTTTTCTAATTTCTGTTCTATCATTGCTTCCAATTGAGGATTTCATTTAGCTAATCATGTTGATGATCACTGACTAACAAGCTCTGCCTCAACTTCTTGATGTAAAGCTGAAAAATCTTTTCTTAATTCATTTATTTCTCACTTTTCAAGCAAAACTTTGTTGGCAACTTTTTTATAAGATATTTTTCAACTTCTTATATATCTATCAACTGTTCTTGTAGAAATACCCAACATTTGTGCGGCAGACTCTCTAGTAACATTATAAACTTTTGACATTAAACAAAACTAAACAAAATAAAATATAAATTACAAATCAAATTTTTGAACATCTTTTTTTGTTAAATCTTCTATAAGTGTTTTTATATAAAGAACAATCAAGGCTCATTCCAAAACTCAAAAGAACAAAAGCCATGGATATAAAGACGTAAAGGTAAACTCTTTATTAAAGAACATTATGGCATTAGTATTTCACGCTATATTCTGAAAATAAGGAGTCCAAAGAAGAACAAATATAACTATAATTAACCATAAATAAGTTAGATTTCATTTTTTCATTTTTTTTATATTTTTTTAACTAAAAAACATATAATACTCAATAAACAAGAGAGAACAAAAACTTGAACAACATTTCATAAAACAATCAGAACTCAAACATCAAGATAACTAATTACTTGTTCGAAAACATAAAGCAAAATAAAATTAACAAACAAAGAAAAAAGTCAAAAAGTTAATACAGATATAGGCATTGTTAACAAACTAAACAAAGTTTTTAGTATAAAATTAATAAACCAAGAGACAACACCAACAAACAGATAAATAACAACTTCGTTTGAATATTCTGAAACTAACTGAAATCCCAATCATGGAAGATAATTAGATATTACATAAAATAATATACTAACAATAATAATATACAAAACCGACTGATTAAGATATTTCATAAGAAAAACTCAGCGAATAAAAGAATAGATATTTGTCTACTTTTTGCAAGACATTTTGTCTACTTTTGTCTTTGTAGACATTTTAATCATCTAAAACATCATCAAAAGTATCTTCTTTTCAATCTTTAAGATAAGAATGAACAGCATTTCTAGCAGCCAATATAGCTATAACTGCAGCTCTTTTTCTTCTTGGAGATACCTCAAATCACAAAGATAGCATTTTATTGTAAGATCGATTTATAATATCATAAATTGATGCTCAAACAATAAATTCTGACAATAAGCTAGCTGCAGCAAGAGTTATTGTAGAACAATTACCATCAAAACTATATTCCAAAACAACGTCTTTTTCTATACGAAGATAAACAACAATATCATCTCAACAAATAAAATTTCATTCATGTTGTTTAACTGTGTATTCTTTCATTTCATAATTACAAAGAGGGTTTTTAGAATACTCTTGAATCATAATATTCAATTCTTCCATATGTATCAAACAGTAACAAATTAAACATAATCTAACCTAATAAAAAGGTGATTAACCAACTGTTTCAATAAGAAAATAAGTTTATTATTTAAATCTATAAATCATTTAACACACACAACCTGAAATTCTTGAATTTGATGAGAGATATGCTGAACTGATAAAAAAAATTTATTTGAATTAATTTCCAAAACAACATCATAAAAAGAATCTTCACAACAAGAAAAAGTTGCTTTAATATTTTTTAAATAAACAGTTCTTTGTTGTAAGTAATCCTGATCCATCAATGTTTTTTGTATAATCATCAAATCAACAAAAATATAAAGTTGAATTTTTTGTATGGTTTTATTGAAAAATTACAACAGAAAATTCATTAGAATTTTTAAAGAAAAATCGACTTGATTTTAATGGAAATATCATTATTTTTTTACAACAGATTTTATCAATAACAAAGCGGGCTATGAAAAATCAATATTTCGACATCGTTGTTAAAAAAATATGAAAACATAAAAACAAACTAATAGAGATAAAAAAAATAAAAGAAATCATAAAAAGCATTCTAGATACGGAATATTCAGAACAAAAAACTTATAAAATGATTTATTACCTAAAAAACAGGTGATACATTGAAAGCATAAAAAAAGACGTCTTTTTTGTTAAAAACATAGAAAAAACTTATAAAGAAGAAGAACTTATCGAAAAATTCTACCGAGAAATGCTAAAAAGACATTGCAATGAGTACCTACAATGAAAGCGATATATATGATGATTAAAAGCATTGGAACTAAATATTTCATCTTATTCAATTCCAGAAGAAATCTTAATAGTAAATACAAAGAAACAAGCCACAGAAGTTATTGTATGACAAAAAAAATGATTATTTAAAACTTATTGATCAAATAAGAAAAATTTATTTTCATTATTTAACAAACATACAAAAAAAATTTCAATCAATAATCAGCTATACCCAGTAGCAAACATGGAACTAGCAATAATAGAAACACTATACAACCAATCAATAATAAATAAAGGATATTGAGAAGAATTAATAAAAAAAATTTTAAGAAAGATATGAAAATCTCTAAATATAAAGACGTTTGAAGAATTTTTAAAAAACAATAAACATCATAGCGCAATAAACAAGCTTTATAAAATAAGCCAAACAATTAACCCAATAATAAGCGAAGAACTAAAAAAAATAATAAAAAAATATAGTTATTTTATATAACGCTTTTTTAAAGAAACAAACAACATTAAAATTCAAAAAACCAAAAAGAAAAGAAAAAATCGTTGAGATTTTGTAAAAAATCAAACAAACTCAGACTGACTATCCATTCTCAAATACTCAAAGAGAAACCTAATAAAAGAATACCAAACAACAAAAAACGAAGTCAAAAATCAAATTCTTCGTTTTTTGTTTCTTAAATAATAAAACAAAACACAAAAAGAAACAGAAAAAATAATAAATCACTCAAAAAAACTAGACAAAAGATTAGTATTAACTCTTAAATATCAATCTACCCTATCATATATATAAAAAACACCAATTTTAGAAAAGAAATCAACAATTGTAGAAGATAAATTAGGAAAAACATCAATAACCAAACGACCATACAATTCTTGATTTAAAAAATTACCAATTCTTCAGAGCATTATTCAAAATCAAGTTGATATTATAAGAGAATCGGTTAAAACAAAAAAGTCTTTCCAAGAAAAATTATATCTACGAAAAAGAAATAATAAAAACAAAAAAACTCAAACAATACCACCAATAAAAGACATACCACCTTCCCAAAAAAAGAAAACACGTATAGGATTTTGAATATAATAAGCAAAATCATAAATAAATATATGTCACAATCTACCTCAAACAAAAACTCACAAAACAACATAAAGAATAATGTCTTCTGGTGATTTTTTTAATAAAAGATAAAAGTTTTTGGCATAATTTTCAATAAAAAGATGCCTTTTCAACAAAAGAAAAATAAGATAACCAAAAACAAACGATATAAGATAAAAAATCCCATACCAATAAACATTGAAACCAAAAACAGAAAAAGCTATCATTAAGAAAAATACAAAATAAGACAACTCATTCTATCTATTTACATATAAACTTCAACAAAATTATAAATCATACTTTTGCAACATACGTTTTATTATAACAAGACGCTCTAATATATCTCACTTCATAAGATCGTAGTTTTGAACAATATCATATTTATTACTATTCAAATAATCATATTTTATTTTAACAACAGAACTATAAACAGAAATTTTATCAGCCAAAATCTTTTTTGAATTATAGTCTATTCTAGCATCAGAAATACATTTACCATATTTTTTTGAATCTTCAATTGCGTCATCCAACAAATGTTGGTTATAATGAGATTGCAAAGAATCAGCATATAATTTATCTGAAATATTCTTCTGAGATAAACAATATTGCATAGAAGAATTGGATAAATTCATTTCTTCTCTAAGATTTGATAAAGCAACATCTGATTTAACTAAATAATTATCCAAACTAGAAACATATTTTTCCATAACAGATGTTTTATCTATTTCATATTCTAATAAATCAAGAATATTATATGAAATTATATCCCTCAAAGAAATAAGTAAACTTGAATATTCATAATCAGAAACCGAAACAAAATCTCAACCATTACCAAAAAAAACATGAATACGATACAAAGAATATCATAGTGCCAATGGCGAGCTGTATTTTAATTCTCTCTCTTTAATAACAGGATCGTATATTACTTGTTGTATTCTAGAATTATTTCCTTGAACAAAAAAATTCAAAAAAGAAAACAAAATAAATAATATCAACAATTTTTTTTTCATTTAAATAAATATAAAATATAAACTATTGCATTACATTTACCATATCTGCCATAGGAATAAATATAGATCAAACAACAATACCTATAATAACCGCAATAAACGCCATCAAAAAAGGTTCTATCAATGCAAGCAACATATCTATTTTATTCTGTAACAATTCACGATAAAAAGTAGATATTCTCTTTAAAACATCTGACATATTTCATGTATTTTCACCAACACTAATAATTTGAGTCAAAATAGGATCAAAAAGAGTCGATCATTCCATTGATTCTGCCATTCAAAATCACGATTTTATATCACTTTGAATTTCCAAAACTTTCTTTTTGTAATGAAAATTAACAAAGACATTTGCAATTAATCTTAAAGAAATAACAGGACTAATTCATCAGCTATATAGTTGTCAAAGTAATTTTGAATATCTATACATATGAAATGTTTTTACTACATCAGAAACCACAGGAACTGTTATTAAAAATTTATCTATAAGAATTTTAAATGGCAGAAAAAACTTGTATAATAAATTATATCAAATATATATACTTGATATAACAATAATTATAATATACCAATAATTTTTAATAAAGTCTGACATATTTAGCATAAAGACTGTTATTGACGGAAGTGAGTCTTGACTTGGGAACATACCAACAATAGTAGGAATAACAAAAAGAATCAGAACAACTACAGCTATTACAGAAAACCCAATCAAAACAAGCGGATATGTACTAGCTTTTTTTATTTTTTGATTAATTCTTTGATCGTTTTCCAATTCTTCTGATACTTCTTCTAAAACGTCTGGAAGATTACCAATCGCTTCTGCAGATTTAATCAGAGCTATCTCTTCTTCTTTAAATATATACATATGATTACGTAAAGTTGAAGAAAAATTAACTCATTGATTAAGCTGTTCTATCATATCATCTATTATATACAGCAATCATGGTTGGTTTTCTGTTTTTTTTATTGAAATCAAAGAATCTCTAATACCAAGACCAGCTTTTTGAGATAAAGCAAGCAACCTAAAAAAATTTGTTTTCTTTTTCAAACTAGGCGCATTCATTCTAATATATAATCATTGCAACATTTCTCAAACAGACAGCATTATTATAAATTTTAAATTATAAATTCTGATTTATCTAAACATTTTAATTAAACATTATTTGATTTAGCTTTTACATTTTCATATACTTCTTCCAATGTCATATGTCATTGAATAGCTTTAAAAACACCATCTCTTTCCAAATTAATCATACCATGTTTAAGTGCATAATCCTCTATTTCAAAAGCAGATTTACCAGCTAACAAAAGAGATTTAAGATCGTCTGTATAATCCATCATTTCAAATAATCAAATTCTTCATTTACATCAAGATCAATTACAAACTGGACAAACTCATCATGTCTCAGGATCCTTACCTGTCCCCTTCATAATAATACCATCATTAATAAAAGAATTTCGCTGTTCTTGGGTAATATTTCTACTAACAATTTCCTTTTTCAGAGCTTCTGGCAAAATATTTTTAAAACTATCTACTGCAAAACCATGCTGTGAAGTTCATTTAACAGAAGTTGGCTGTTTACAGTGATGACAAACCTTTCTTGCCAACCTTTCTGCCATAACAACATTAAAAGTACCTGCAAGCATATAAGCTTTTGCCCCAAGATTAAAAACCCTAGTAATAGTCTCAGCTGACGAATTTGTATGAATTGTTGAAAACACCAAATGTCATGTCATAGCTGCTTCCATAGCCATATCCAAAGTCTCTCTATCACGAATTTCTCAAACCATAATAATATCTGGATCTTGTCTAAGCGCTCATCTCAAACCACTAGCAAAAGTAAATCAAATATCAGTTCTAACTTGAGCTTGATTCAGTCATGCCATTTTATTTTCGACAGGATCTTCATATGTTATAATATTTACCTCTGGCTTATTTATATAATCAAGACACGCATACAAAGTTGTTGTTTTACCAGAACCTGTAGGACCAGTCATCAAAATGATACCATTTGGATATGCCAAATGTTTGTATATAATATCTTTATTTGATCAATCAATTCAAAGATCAGCCAAAGGAGGAATCTTTTTTGATTTATCTACAATACGCATTACCAATTTTTCTCACCAAACAGTTGGCAAAGTATTTGCACGAAGATCTATTTCTTTATTTGTTTGAGTAATACTAGAAACTCTGGCATCTTGAGGCAGTCTTTTTTCGTCAGGTCTCATCTGACCAGATTCAATTTTAAATTTAGATATAATACTTTCGTGTAAATTTCTAGGAAATTGCATAAGCTCTTCCAAAATACCATCAATTCTAATCCTAATTCTAGAATAATTTTCCAAAGGTTCTATATGTATATCAGAAGCTCATTCTTCTACCGCAACAGTCAAAAGATTATCAAAAATCTTTACTACATCAGAATCAACAATAGCTTGGGTCAATCTTTGCCTATAATCAACAGTAACCATAGAATATATCTATAAAAATATAAAGTTTTCTTATTTAATTATATTTGAAAATACAATAAAAACAAAGATTATGATATTATTTTTGACTATTTACTTGCTTTTTACCCTAAAAGTTATTAAATATGGTGTTTTTAGTAACAAAAAATTAAAATGCCAAAAGAAATTCTTATAATTATTTGAATAATAATAGGTTTCATAATAGGTTATTTAATATCAAGAATTTATTTTTTCATTAAAATAAAAAACCAACGCCAAGATGCTGTAACAAGATCTCGTAATGTTGTACTTTGAAACGTAAATGAAAAAATAGCACCACTTCTTCCAGATTTTCCTTATCATTACAAAGATTTGGTTTTTTTGTGAAAATGAGTAGATTATATGGTTTTTGATTGATTAAGTCGTTGAAACTTAAAAAAAATAGTTTTCCTAGAAATAAAAACCAACTCCTCTACGCTAAATAAAAATGAAACAATGATAAAAAATTGCATAGAAAATAAAAAAGTAGAATATTCTATATATAGGAAGATAGTTTAGTGGGAAAATACAGGACTCCGAATTCTGTGTCGTAGGTTCGATTCCTACTCTTCCTGAATAAAAAAATATTGACATTAAAAATATAGATTAAAATGATATATAGATAAGATTCTATATATAAATACGTTTTTTTACCAAAAAATATGTCTACATATGTCTAAATTAAATCAGATATTTACTTATCTTAAAAAGCTTTTCCCAAATCCAAATACTGAATTAGTTTATAATAACCAGTTTCAATTAATGGTATCAGTAATTTTATCAGCTCAAAACACAGATATTCAAGTAAACAAAATAACATCAAAATTGTTTAAATCAATAAAAACACCACAAAACATATTACAAATCTGAAATACTAAATTAGAAAAGTCAATATCATCAATTAATTACTACAAAACAAAATCCAAACACATTTTTTGATTATCAGAAATAATTATAGACAAAAAAAAACTAAAAGATTTATGAATATCAAAATATAATTCTTATAAGTATAAAAATCATGTCTATTTTATTCCAAATACAATAAAATGATTGCAAAAACTTCCGTGAATATGAGAAAAAACAGCAAAAGTTATAGCTCATGTATTATTTAAATTACCAGTAATAGCAGTTGATACACATGTTCATAGGGTTTGTAATAGATGGTGAATTGTAGATACAAAAACACCAGAAAAAACATCAAAATTACTTGAAAAAGTTATTCCAAAAAGTTACAAATCAATAGCTCATCACAGCATAATATTATTTTGAAGATATTATTGTACAGCTCGCAAACCCAAGTGCGAAACCTGTGAATTACAAAAAATTTGTAAACGATATCAATCACAATAAGTCATTGCGAACAAATGTGAAGCAATCCAGATTACAAATCTTTTATCAATAATAAAAAATATGCCACTTATCGAACCAAAACGATGATTAGAAATCCTCCTAGCCTTACATCAATCAATGCTATCATCAACCACACGAACCTCACTCACCCCAATTCTAGCAGACGTATTTGTTTTTTCTTACCCAATATACCTAGTGATTCTCTACATTATGTGATGGATAAAAAAACAAATATCTTATAAAATTGCATCTCTCTGGATTTTTGCCAATGTGGTTATCACCACACTCATAAATCTAGGAATACAATTACTAGTCCAAAAATCCAGACCAAATATCGTACTTTGATTGGCTGATCAAAAAACTGAAACAATTTTACACGATTACTTACCTTCAAGTAGTTTCCCATCTGATCATGCAGCAGTTTCTATGAGTATAGCAATAGCAAGTTTACTTTGGTGAATACAAAAAAATGACAAAAAATATACAATATTTGGAATAATCCTGATTGTTTTTAGTCTAATTATGAGTATTTCTAGAGTTGCTACAGCAATTCATCGACCAACAGATATTATAGGCTGACTGCTTATCTGAGCTATCATCCCCCTCATTTTAAGCTCAAAAAAAATCTCCTCTTTTGGAGAGAAGATTCTTTGAT
>CAYRHE010000009.1:13363-23046 GCA_964424095.1 uncultured Candidatus Peribacteria bacterium
ACATAATGAAAGTTTCATTGTCATTTACTTCATCACATCAAATACGCAGCAGCAAAAACCATATAGTCACGACCTGAAGCAATACCCTGATGTCATAAATTTTTACCAAAATATCATTTCTCTGTTATGATTTTGTGATTTGCTTCCAATATTTTTGCAATTTCGTTTTCATCCTTTAGAATTTCTTGCAGAATAGGCGAAACATCAGCACCAGATTTAATACTTAATTTATTTTCTTTCATCTCAAAAATATCTATATAATTTATATCTCAAAATTTATCTTTTTGGTTTGCTTTGAAATATCTCTCAATCAAGTTTACATCAAGATTTTTTGTATTTTCTCAATTAAACTGGTTCTCAATCTCGTTTACATAAATATTATCTTTTCTAATTTGATTATTCACAAAATTATTTAATTCTGATTGATAATTCTCTGGTTTTATACCAAAAAAACTTTTTGGTTTTGTTTTTGAAATATTATCCAATATTTCTAATTGATCTTTCTCCAAAGCATATTGATCTTTAAATTGTTTATTGAGTTCTTTTCCAAACCAAGATTTTTCACCTCACAAATATTTCATTAATCAACCCTTACCTCACAAAACAGAATCAAGCAAACCTACAATCATTTGACCAATAGGATTATTAAAAAGTACCGAAATATAATTTTTTGCTTGTTCAACCATACCCTGTTTTCAAGTTGCTGTATTTACAGACTTATCCAAAAGAATTTTTTGATTAACCAAAAGATCAAACAAATCTTGATTTGGTTTTTTTATTGAATCCTTTTGAGCAAGTACTGATGGAACATATCACTTAAACATATCCAACTTCATAAAAGACTCAACAATGGTTTTTCTAGATGTGATATTGGATGCTGGTCAAAAATATTTATCTCATCATTGCTCAATTAGTAGTTTAGAATATTTATTAAGCAAAACAGGATCCTGTTTTATTCATTCAAACATTTTTACAAAATATTGTCATTGTGTTTCTATATCGACTACATTTTTACCATTTTCTATTTTACCAAAAGAGTCTAAAACACCTCTAAGATTTTCATCTTTTTTTAGATATTCAACAAAAGGTTTTTTTCAATCTTTTTGATTATCAAACAAAACAGATAAAGCGTCTGGTCATCCATAAGCAGATATTTCCAATCTTCACTGAAATTGTAAAAATTCTTTTTTATCTTTAACAATCTGAAATAATTTACCAATGTTTTCATCATTTTTCAAAACATTTTCAATATCTTCTTTGTTTTCTTGAAATCATTCTACCAACAGTTTTTGATCATCCAAATTTTTTCAAAATGTAATATAGTGAACTTCACCATTTTCACTACCATCTACTATTCTAACAACTCTTGTATTACGCGGATAAAACCTTAAAGCAGGATCTAAATTTTCATTATTCTTATCTACTATATAAAAATCAATTTCATCCTTTTCATTAGCTCAAATTATTTTCAAAAAAGTTTTATATTGTTCTGGATTATCTTTAAAAGAATCTTTATCCCTGTAAAGCATATCAAAAACCTGATTAAAAACATCTCTATATTGAGGACTTTCTCTCAGAAAACTCAAATCCTCATTTGTAGCACCAAGATACTGATCAATAGTAATTCACTGGTAAGATTCTACGTTATCAACTACTGTTTTTATATTCAATTGATTTTTTATAATATTTAAATTACTCAATAAATGATTTTTTGCTGAAGATAAGTGATTATTTGTAGAAAAAAGCTTTTGGGCTTCTTCTATTTTTTGTTGTAAAACAGGTTCCAACAATCAATCATCAATATCCTTTATTTCTTTTAAAGATTGCTCCAATATTGCTTTAAAACGATTTTGCGCATATCTAGGAACTTGAGACATTGTTTGATCATCAAGCAAATACTGACGCATCAAACCAATTGCTTGATCTTTACGAATTCCGGCATCAATAATATTTTCTTTAGACTGCCCTTCTGATAAATTATTTATATCCATCCACAAATCTGCTTGTCCTATTTTTGTTTGAATTTCTTGGTTTATTTTATCAAAAGATAATTGACTTTGTTTATATTTTTCTTCTGGAATTTTTATAGCTTTATCATAATATTTTTTCAATTCTTCCAAATTTTTTATAATATCTTTGGGATTTTTTAATCATAAAATATTTTCCAAAATTGATTTAAAATTTTCAAGTTCCTTATCTTTCAAAGAATTATTTAATCTATTCAACAAGGAATTTCAATTAAAATCACTATAATCTTTTTTAAAATTAACTACAAAAGCATTTTTAAGTGTTTGTTCTAATGATAAATCCCCTTTGTTTGAATCAAGTCTAGAATACAATAAAAAATATTCATTACAAAAATTATTAAATTCTGAATATATTTTATAGTCAGATTCAAATTGTTGTTTTGCATTGTTTTTATTATCAATAGCATTATTAAACATTACTTCTGTATCAACTTGATTTATTTTCAAAAAAACTTTTTTATACAAAGATGGGTCAATATTTATTGTTTTTGTGTCATGTTTATCATAACTAATAAGTTTTTTTAAAAGACTCAATAGATCTTCTTTTTTAGTTCAAATATCATCAATAGATGAATTTAAAATTGAATTTAAGATATCCTCTATTATTGGCTGATTTAGTGTTTTACCAACCTTTTGATCAAACATATCAATCCACTCTTTAGAAGAATTTTCTAAATTTTTAAGATCATTTAAATCTAATGATTTCAAGTTATCATGATTTATATCCAGCTTTTTTATTTCTTCAGACATATCTATATGTTAAAATTTAAATATTTTCCAACATTTCATCCAAATCCAAAGAATCTTTTTTCTGATTGGAAAGTTCTATTTCTTTGAGTTTTTGAAGGAAATTATGACTTTTTTGTAATGCTTTTTGAGATTCTTGATCTTCAACAAATTTTAAACTTTCAGCAAAAATACTTTGCATAGCATCAATAGTCTGACCACTTAAAGTATTGTTTTCTATCAACAACTTCAATCCTGCAGCCATCGGCCATTTACCATCTAAAGCAGTAAGAAGCTTAATTAAATATTCTTTTTTTGTCATAATAAGCAAAAATATAAAGAACATAGTAATTATAAGCACAATCTCAAAAAACACAAACCACCATATAATATATATTCAGATTTATTTGACTTTTAAAAAAAAGAGATTATAATATGTTGTATTTAATTTTTACAAACAAAAATGAACTTTAAAAATAGCATTAAAAAATGAGTAATCATAAGTAGCATTGTATGACTAACACTTTTACCTTTACAAGGGAATTCTCAAAGTAGAGAAAAAATCAAAGAAAAAACAAAAAGAGCTCTTGCAATAAATATCGATAATATAGAAGATAATGAAATAATCAAATACCAAGTAGCTTGGTTAATAGACAAATATGGATTAGAAAAAACAATAGAAACAATAACAAAACACAATCTAAAATTAATAAACGACATTAGAAAAAAACACTGATTAGTAGAAGTTAAATTAGACAGAAAACTTTGTAAGGCAGCGCAAAAACACGCAGATGAAATGTTCAAAAAAAATCGATATAGCCACAATTCCAAAAACTGAAACACCCCTACAGATAGAGCAAGAAAAGCTTGATATAGATCAAAACACATCAAAGAAAATATAGGAAAAAATTATCTAACAATAGAAGAAGCTGTAAAATCTTGGAAAGAGTCTAAACCTCATTTTGAAACTATTATAGACCCAAAACTTACTCATATATGAATATGATTTAATACCTATTATCGAGTAAATTTATTTTGATATAAAGAATAACATATTATCGCTTAGGACAAGGAATTGCTTTAAAACGACTAGGTGCCTTTTTGTTATATAATCTATTATCTTTGAAAATCCTAGTTAAATCTATACTTGGGCCAGTTGAAGAAGAGGTTGAAGTTGGTTTCGTAGAGGAAATATTGAATGATAAAAACAAAGGGTCACTTTTTTCTTGAAGATCTAAAGAAATAGTTTTTTGTTCTGAAACAATTTTATTAATATTCAAATCTATAGTTGCTTTTTGATGCTTTTTAAATTCATCCTTCATTTGTTCTAAATCATATCCCTTTTGTTCTAGTTCCGTCTTCGTAGGTCAATCAACAGTATATGACAAATCAAAACTAGATCATACTCTAATTTTATCAGAAGATTCAAAATAATCAATAAAAGACAATGCTCTATCTTTTGCAAGAGATGGATTTTTTGTAATAGATGAGTTTTTAGGATCATCAACCAAATTACTTTGATTTTTTACAGATATGTTAATATTTTTATTATTAAGACAATTCCAATCTGTTTTTGGATTACGATCGGTCGACATTCTACTAGCTGAACCAAAAATTTTTCATCATACAATTACAAGGCTTTGATCTTCTAATATTTTTTTCATCTCAATATTTTTAGACAACATATCAGATATAGAAGCATTATCTCAAATTTCGTTTCAATTAAGATTATTTAATGCCAAATGTATAGGTTCTTGTGGAATTTCCTTTTTTTCATTATAAGATAAAATCAAATTTTGAGTAAAAGGATCCTCTTTTACATTAATAAAAACATTAGAATTAACTGCTATATCAGATACTTTTTGAAATAAAGAAATATTTCATTTTGGCAAAACAATAGACAATTCTTCAATATTGTTTTTTTTACAATAAAATATCTGATCTAATAATTTTTTTTCATTATTTTCATTTAATATTTTTTCCTTTGATATTTCTCATATTTTATGTTCAAATTTTTTATTTACAAGTTGATTTTGTAAAGAAACATTTATTAAAGAATAAGGAAATTTATCATAAGATTTAAGCTGGTTTCGCGTTTCTTCTATAAAATCATTTGAGTTTTCAATAGAAGACAAAGCTTGTGCAAAAGTCGTAATATGTTTCTTATTAGTATTTTTCAAAAGCATTTCAAAGTTTGATTTATCAGATCAAGAAAGATTTAATTTTCCAATAAAAGAATCATAAATATAATCTCTATTTCACTCAACAACCAAATCATTTAAAGAAGATATTATTGATCTATATAATTTAGAATTAGTTCTACCTTCTTTTATTTTCAAATATTCTGAAGATTCTATTTTGCTTTTATCTATTTCTTTATTTAGAATACTTATTATATCATTTTTGGTATCTAAATCAAAATCATATAATTCTAATTTTTCAACAACCAAATTTTTATAGTAGTCTTTTGTTTCATTAATTTTATATAGATCTGACAAAGATTTTATATCATTTCTAATATCTTCTCTAGAATTAAGCCAAAATATATTATTATTTAACAGTTTATCATTTACATCATCTGGTTTATCTTTATTTATTTCTTTTTTTTGTTTTTCATCAAAAGAAAAATTAGTTTTTAAATAACCAACCAATCATTGATCAAGACGATCCTTATCATTTAAAGATCTTGAAATAAAAACATCTTTAACTTTATCAAAAAACACTGATTCTTTTAGCTCCGAGCATTCAAATCAATATAATTCAGAGACATCTTTAACTTCTTTTTGTTTATCTTTAGTATCTTTAATATCTTCAAAACTATTATCATTAATAACTTCAAAATTCATTGTAAATAATTAATATATAAATCACATATAAATTATAACGACAAATCCAAAAAAAAACAAAATCCAAACAAATAATAAATCAGATTTATTTGACTTATAATACAAAACAGATATAATAGATAAGAATTTATATTCTATAACAATAAATGAAGAAATCATCAATAATTATACCACTAATCATATGATCCTCTCTTTTACCACTAAAAGCATTTTCTCAAACAAAAGAAAATATAAAAAACAAAGCAAAAAGTGAATTAGTTGAGAATAACGATATAGAAATTAATCATGAAACTATTATTAATACAAGCATAAAAGATATTATAGAAAAATATTGAGAATCAGAATGATTAAATATAATAAATAAACACCTTATGATAGAAATGAACAAAATAAGAAAGGAACAATGAATACCTGAATTAATATGAGTAGATGAAAAATTAAAAATAGCTACTCAAAAACAAGCAGAATTTTTAAATAAAGAATGACGTATTTATCATATGAAATGAGAAAACATTTTACGAAAAAGATTACAAAAAGATTGAATAGAATTTATAACTTCATGAGAAAATTTAGCATTATGACAGGAAACGATACAAGAAGTTATGGAAGATCGATTAGCATCTACCTGACATAAAATAAACATACTCAAATCAACTTATAAAAAAATGTGATTAGGTATAAAAAACAAAACACGAGTTCTTAATCGAATTGGTTAAGAATTTTTTGTTTGAAAATAAAGAGATAATAATACATAATCTTTAGGAGAAATATATCTTTCTTGAACAGGAACATTATCAGCATAATATCTATGATTTTTTCATTCTCAAACTCCTGCATATCAAACTCATTTAACTTTATTTTCTACAACAAAATCTTTTAATGATTTACCAGATTCCAACTGTTTGTTTTCTAAAAATGAAGTATCTTTATTTTTTATAATAGATGAAAATTCATCACTAGATATAAGTTTATCATTAACGGCTTTTATAGTACAATACTGTTTAAGAGTAAGTGACTTAGCACTCCAAACTCAATTATTATATTTTCATCAACAAATATGAATTAATGATCATAAATATTGTTTAATTTGATTTTCAACTTTTTCTTGCATAATAGGATCTGAAACCAATGCTTGAGGAAGATTTTTCATAACACGCATATATAATTTAGATGGATTTTCTGGATCTAAATGAGTTTTTAAATCTAGATTTACCATACCATACATAAAAGTAACGCCTCAATTATTTGTTGATCAATAACTTTTCAAAAGATTTTTATCAACATCATTATTTCTTTGCCAACCTCATGAAAAATCTTTAAGTTCTAATTTTCACAAGAAATCATATATAGCTTCTGTCGTAAATCAATCTACAAGATGATTAACTTTTTCTGTATAATCAGCTTCTATATCAAAACCCCTTTCTTTTGGATCGTTTTCATTTTGTCAAAGTACATTAGAAATTTCAACTTTTTTCATTTGATCCGAAGATAAATTTAACGAAATTATTCATTCCATTGCTCTTCTATATCAAAGAACTACATTTTGAGGATCTTCTTCTGATTTCAATAATTCATCATAAGATAAACAATTTCATCATCTTTTAATATATTCTTCTCTTACTACTTGAAATTCATTTTTATTAAAATTTTTTGATTCCTCTGAATTTATTTGACTTCAATCTGTACATCATTTTATTTTAACTTTTTCAAATTCTCATAAAGAATTAATTGTATCAATTATTTGTGATCTATTTTCTAAAGGAATATCAGATTGATTAGAATCCATTCATCTAATAGATAAAATAGGTTTTGTATATTTCTCAATAGGACCATTTAAAGGATTTTTTCACAAATCAATACTTTTATGTCAACTTATTTTCTTATCAATACTAAGATTTCTCCCAGTAGTATATTCATTTTTTTCAAAAACATCCTTCATATTTTCTGTAAGTTTTTTTGAGTCTGATATTTCTTCAAATTCTTTTTGAATAGAAGCATCTACATTTTCAGGATTTTTTATATTTTCTTGCGTTTCAATTGGTTGTTGCATTTCTGGATTTGGATTCATATTTAATTATTAAAAAAATAAAATTACATATCTTTCAATATTTCATCCAATTTATCGATATCTTCTTTATCAGCTTTTTGAGAATCTAATTCCTGCTGATGCAAAGACTCCAAATAATTTGCTAATTGATTTACTTTTTTTTCTTTTTGATACAAAAAAGTTGAATGTACTGCTTTTACACATTTTTGATAAACTTCTTGTATATAATCATCAGTTACATTTGGGTCCAAAACTTTTTCTTTGATAGAAACAGCTCATTCCCAATAAGGAATTACTTTATCTAATACTTTCAAAATATATTCTTTTTTTGTCATTTAATTATATGGTTAATAAATATATTTATTATTATATATCCAATCATTACAAAAAGCAAAAAAAACAAGCATATTTATTTTTTTTAATTGACAAAAACATATAAATATGTAAAAACAAAACTCACCTTTAAAAAAAACTAATATGGGAGACAAAACAATTAAACTTGGGATCTCAAAAAAAGTACTTTTGGATGAAACTAAAAGAGTTAAAAAACTAAACATCAAATTCATTCCAAACAAAAATGGTTGGCAAACAAAATTTACACAATAATTTGTCAATAAAACAAAAAAAACGGCAGGGTTTTCCTACCGTTTTTTGCTTATATATTTTCAATAAAAAAAAGCTATCTAGTGATAACCAGATAGCCAGACTTCTGGCCCCGGATTCCTCCTTAGATACTATGGAGGTTATAAAATAGGTAACGGCGCCACTACCAACTTTATATCCCCAATAATTAATCTACAAAAAATTCAAAAGTCCGAGTCCAAAAGTATATGCGCATATTTCACTTGGGTAAGTTTCCTATGAGCGGACACTTTTTGATACAAAAGTGTAATAAATTTTTTTGCCCCAATGAGCGATCAATCTTTTTGTATTTTTTTGTTTACGACTTGTTGATAAGATTCATAACTAAAAATACAAGTAATCAATACAACTTTCCTCTATACAATAGTTAGCACATATTTATCAAAGGAATTACATAAATATTGACAAAAAGAAAAATAGGGATTTTTTCCCTATTTAACTCTCTATCTACTTATCTCTATCTATTTAAAATTGCACTTCTGGAGCCACTTCCGAACCCTGATCAGCTTCAAAAAGATTTGCTTTTTCAAAACCAAATAATCTAGCTACCAAATTCGTAGGAAAAGAACGTATCATAATGTTAAATGACCTAACTGTATTGTTATAATTCATTCTTTCTACTGAAATTCTATTTTCTGTACCTTCAAGTTGCACTGTTAAATCACGAAATGCTTCAATAGATTTTAATTCTGGATAATTTTCTGTAATCATTAATAATCTTCAAAGTGCTGAAGATAGTTCTCATTGTGCTTCTTGATATGTAGACAATTCCTGTGCGTCTTTTATATCAATATTTGTTCTCATTGCGCTTGCTCTAGCCTCTACAACTGAAGTTAAAACATCTTGTTCTTGAGCAGCAGCTCATTTTACTGTATTAACCAAATTTGGAATCAAATCAGCTCTTCTTTGATACACGTTTTCTACTTGTGATCGAGCTGTTTTAACTGATTCATCTGTTCTAACTAAACCATTATATTTACTCGTAAACCAAAGCCCTAGTATCAATACTACAGCAATAATAATTAATCGCGTTTTTTTCATTGAAATATTTTATAAAGAATAAAAAACAAAGAATTATAAACAATATAGAGATTAAATTCAACCAGATTTTTTTATATACAATATTTTTTAAAACTAGTTACTAATTTTAATCCCCTGCTCATCAACCTCCAGAGCTTCCTCATCAACCACTAAAACCTCATCATCCAAATCATCATCAAAAACCTCATCCAAATCATCTACCTCCACGTCATGGCAAAAACCCCGTAAATCCAAATACCAAACCTGCAAAAATTCAAACCATAAGCAAAGTACCAAGCCAAATAATAAGCACAACAATTAATATAACCAGCAATGGAATTCAGATTTTTTTAATAGTTTTTTTTATCTTTTTTT
>CAYRHE010000009.1:23146-38977 GCA_964424095.1 uncultured Candidatus Peribacteria bacterium
AATATAACCAGCAATGGAATTCAGATTTTTTTAATAGTTTTTTTTATCTTTTTTTGTTTAATCAGAGATGCCAAAATAAATCAAAGTATCAAACCAAATATCCGAAATCACTCTTCTTTCTGTTCTACAGAGAAAAATTCATTTTCTATACTAGAAGCCTCATCATTTGCTATAGCATCACTACATCTTTGATAAAAAACACTTACAGCTCAAGCAAAATCACCTTTATCTACCAATGGACGAATATCATTTTCTATAATACGTTTTACCAAAGCATCAGGCAAATCTCACTCCAATCAATATCAAACAATAATTCTGATTTTCTTTTCATCAGTAGCAATCAACAACAATAATCCATTATTTTTTCAAGCTTGGCCTATCTGATTTTCGTTAAATAATTTCATTCATATATCAAAAAGTTCATTTCCATTTCTACTAGGAAAAAGAACAGCTACAAATTGATTAGTTGTGCTCGAATTATATGCTTCTCATAGAGAAGATAATTGCTGTAACGAAGATTGATTCAATACATTGGAATAATCCATTACATATTGAGTAATCTTTGGCAAATTCATTGGATCAACAGATGATTGCGCAAAAACAGATCATCCAAATATTACCAATCAAATTATTAAAATTTTTCTAAAATAACTTTTCATTATAAATTATAAATTGTAAATTAATAACTAAGTTATAATAACAAATCGAGCAATAAAAAGGACAAATAAAAGAAAGAAATCATCGCCAAATCAACATTGTCTGTAGCCAAAAAGCAGCGATACAATTCTAACTAGAATATAATTCTAAATATGATATTGCCTTGATAATGAATGAATTTTATTTGTTTTTTATTGCGAGATAAATATTAACAGTTAGATATATTAAAACTTATTTTTTTTCAAAATTATTCTCCATAACCAGTTTTTCATGTTTCTACAAATTTCATAGTCTCTTTGTGGAACATAAGTTCTACTTCACCAACTGGACCATTTCTATTTTTTCTAATACATACATCTGTAAGTCATTTTTTATCTGTATCAGGATCATAATAATCTTCTCTATGAAGCATCATAACTGCATCAGCATCCTGTTCAATAGCTCCTGATTCTCTCAAATCAGAAAGTTGTGGTTTTTTATCAACCCTTTTTTCTACTTCTCTAGAAAGTTGAGATAAAGCTACAATTGGTATTTCAAGCTCTCTTGCTAATTCTTTTAGTCATCTAGATATTTCAGATATTTCTTGAACCCTATTTCCCGAATATCACGTAGATGTACCACTCATTAATTGAAGATAATCTATTATAACCAAATCCAATCATTCTTTTATTTTTAATCTTCTTATTTTTGATTTAATTTGTGGAATTGTTGTTGAACCTTTATCATCAATAAAAACTTTGGTTCAAGAAAGACTTTCCATCGCTTCTCATATATTTGAAAAATCTTCAGATTCTAACCTTCATTTGGTTATTTTTGTCATAGAAACTCAAGATGCAGTAGAAAGTATTCTATCAATAATTTGCTCAGAACCCATTTCCAAAGAAAATATAGCTACCGATTTCTTTTGTTTAATAGCAGCATGCTCAAGCAAATTAATAGCAAAAGCTGTTTTACCCATACTCGGACGAGCAGCTAAAATAAGTAATTCTCATGGTTTAAATCATCAAAGCATTTCATCCATATTATGATAACCAGACATTACTTTTTTATCATTTATTTTTTCTGGGTTATCCACTATCTCCATATAATCTTCTATTCTACTATCCAACAATTCTTTAATTGAATGAACCTGATCTGATGCCGTATCTTGTGTTAAATCAAATATTCTTTTTTCAATAGTTTGTAATATATCAAAAGTTTCTTTTTGTTCATAAACATCACCAATAATTCTTTGAGAAACTTTTAAAATATTTCTAAGTATTGATTTTTCTTTTACTATTTTTGCATATTCATCAGCTGAAGATGATGTCAACAAAAATCAAGAAAGTTCATATAAATAGTCGGTTCATCAAATAACATCAATTACTCCATCTTTTGTAAGTTGATCAGCTAATGTTAAAATATCAATAGTTTTACGAGCCGCCCAAAGTGTTTTTATTCATTTAAATATATATCAATGTTCTTTATGATAAAAATCTTCTGGTATCAATCAAATACCCTCACAAATATATAGCAGTTCAGAATCCATCAAAATACCAGAAAGAATACCTTTTTCTGCATCAAGATTATGAGGAGGTAATTTAATGTCTTCAAGGCTAACCATAATTTTTATAGTTCAAGAGGTAAATAGTAGAATAGATAAATAGATTTTAATTTTCTATCTCTATATGATCAAATATCTATGTAAGATATTCAAAATCTTTTTCAAGAGATTTTTTAAAAAAACTAGGTTTAACCTAGCTTTCCAACATTTTTTCCACATTTTTTCCCACAAAACTAGGTCCATAACTTTTTTGGATACTCTCAAGAAGATATTAATTTTTGTATAGAAGAAACAACCTCTGATTTATCTTCAGGATAAGTCACACCAAACCACGAGGAATTATTTGGTAAAACATTACAGATTATTTTGTTATTTTTTATAAGTTCATCTAAAACTGTTGGAATATAATACTCCGAAGTCAATTCTTGACCGTGATTTTCTAAAAACTTTTTAAATCAGATTTCTATATATTCCAAAATAGATGGCATAAATCAAAAAAAATTCATAGAAACTAGCGTTTCTGGCGAGAGATTTTTTGATTGATCATCTTCTATATAAATAATTTTTCAATCTTTTTTAAAAATATTTTTAGTTTCTACAATGTTTGATAACAAACCATTATTCGCTTCACAAATTCCACGATTAACACTACCAAAATCAGAAACTGTATTTTTAAGATAATATCAAACCAAAGCATAAGAATTTGGATCTTGATTTTTAATAAGAAATTCATTTATAGCAAAAAATGCTTCTCTACCATAAAAATCATCAGCATTTAATGCTACAAAAGGAGCGTCAATACAATCTTTTGCTACCAACAATGCGTGAGCTGTTCACCAAGGTTTAATTCTTCATTCTGGAACAGAAAATCAAGAAGGTAGTTTATCTAATTCTTGATAAACATACTCAACAGGTAAAAATTTTTCAAATCTATTTCAAAAAAACATTTTAAAATCAGACTCTATACTTTTACGTATAACAAATACAACCTTTCAAAAACCTGCTTTAATGGCATCAAAAATAGAATAATCAATAATAACTTCATTGTTTGGACCAATAGGATCAATCTGCTTTAAACCTCAATAACGACTACCCATACCTGCCGCCATAACTACCAATATTGGTTTTTTCATTAATTATAAACTAAAAAATAAAAAATAATCTAAGCAAGCTCCTTAAGCTTCTGTTTAGCTTTTTCATTACTTGGTTCATATTCTAAAACTCTAAAATAATATTTTTTTGCAGATCAATAATCTTGAATTTCAAGATACAAATCAGCTAATGTTAGAAGGTAAGATGGATTAGTTGGTCTCAATTTGACTATTTTTTCCATCATTTCAACCGCATCTTTTTTTCTATCTGTATTATACAATACTTCAACCATACTTATATAATATTTAGGGTTTGATTGATTAATTGATATAGCTTTATCTATAAGTAATTCCGCTGTCTCAAAATCACCAGTAATTAAATACATTTCTCATATTTGCCAAATAGCTTTATGATCCTGAGGATCTATTTCAATAATTTTTTTAAGCAAAGATAGTGCTTTTTTATAATTTCCAAGATTAAAATAAAAATCAGCCAACAATTTATTAAGATCTCTATCATTTGGTTCAATAGCCAATCACTCAATTATTTTCTTTTCATATTCGTCTAATTTTCATTCTTTTCTAAAAACCAATGCTTCATACACAATTTTTTCTATCATTTTTTTCTTTTTTTTGGAAAATTCTTTATCAACCAATTCTTCTAATGAAGGTTTATCTTTTTGAGGTTCTTGAGAAACATCTTCTCAAATAACATCCTGATCCTCTTCAGATAATTCTTCTGATTGATATGTATTTACCAAATTTTCCTGAATAATCTCGTTTTTTATTTTGTTTAAAATCTTTTCACTAAGTATTTTATTCCAAAAAATAAAAAAATACTTTGTTACATCCTTAAACAAAAAATAAAACAAAAAACCTATAGGAAACGATAACAAAATAATACTTAAGACAATCCAAGATACAACACCCAATTTCAGCATTATAAAATATTATAAATAAATTATTTTTTAATCACCTTTGTTATAAGGCTCAAAGGTACTCTAAAGAATCATCAATCTTTTGTTCTGACACTAACATCATTTGTCATAATATTATAAGAAGCAACAAAACCACACATTTCACAATTACTTTTCAAACAAACTTCAGATCATTTTTGTGGGAATTTTTTGCTTTCTTCTGCATATTGTTCTAATTCATACATAAGACAACATTTAAGTTTTCAACATCTTCATTTTAGTTTTTCAATATCCCTTCCTTCCAAGTTTTGTAAGACAATATTTTCTATTTCAATACTTGGTAAAGGTCTAGTACTTTTACAACAAAGTTGAATACCATTACAACCAACAATACAATCCGTTGCTGGAGACATTTTTACCATATCTCTAGCTCAAACCTGAAACAAAAAAATATTTTTATTTAACGTTTGTCTAAGTTCTTTTACAAACTCTGAAAACACATATCTTTCTTCTGCATAAAAATAAAAATAAATTTGATCAGCAAAAACATGATATCTTGCTGTAACAGGCGTTGATGTAGAAAAATACTTTTTAAACATTTTCTTAAATAATGGGAATATCTGCAAAGAAAAAGACTGTTGTTCATCAAAAAAATCTTTTTCTTCTCATTTCAATATACGATGAAAGATTCATTTTCTATCAGTAGCAATAGAATGTCACAAAAAAACTCAAATAGTTAAAGAGTTATTTCAGGTTTGGTCCGTTGTTTCATAAACAATTTTGTCTCATGATTTCAATTCTCAAAAAACATCATTATCTTTAATTTCCAAAACCACATTTTTATTTGTATACCAATCTAATACATAAGCTAAATTCATCTTAAATTGTTAAATATAAATTATTTCCATAAATTATTTCCATTATTTATTTAATATATTCTTCCATTAAAGATTCAAATTCTTCTCTAGTTAAATATTCTTTCTCCAATAAAGAAACAGAAAGTTTTTCAATAATTGATTTATTTTTTTTGATAATATCTTTTGATTTTTTATAACAATCTGACATATATTCATATATTTTATGGTCAATACGTTGAGATATTTCTTCACTATACGGCTTAACAAATCTATAATCATCTGAATCAACATCTCAATAGGAAATAGTTCAGAGTTTTTCATCCATACCATATTTAGTAATCATGTTTTTTATAATCAATGTAGCTTTTTCAAAGTCATTTGAAGCTCATGTTGTTATTTCTTCCTTTCAAAAGAAAATTTCTTCTGCAGCTCTTCATCAAAGCAAAGATACGATCTGATCTAAAAATTTTGCCTTAGAATATAAATTTTCATCTTCATTTGGGATCATCCATGTTACTCAAAGAGCATGTCATCTACGAACTATAGATATTTTCTCAACAGGATCAGTTTGCGGCAAAAAATAAGCTGTAACGGCGTGTCAAAGTTCATGCAAAGCAACTATTTTTTTTTCTTTTTCATTCATTGATTTTACCTTTTTCTCTGGTCACATAAGAACTTTTTCAAGTGCATATTCAAAATCTTGAACATCAATTTGTGCTCTAGCTTCTTTTGCTATTTTTAAAGATGCCTCATTAACAATATTTTCAATATCAGCACCAACCAATCAACTAGTTCTTTTTGCTAAAGACTCTAAAGAAACTTTGGAATTTATTTTTTTGTTTTTAAGATAATAACTAAAAATAGCTATTCTTTCTTCGTATGTTGGTCTAGAAACCATAATTTTTCTATCAAATCTACCAGCTCTAAGCAATGCTGGATCCAATATATCAGGTCTGTTTGTTGCTGCAATTACAATAATATTTGTTTTGTTATCAAAACCATCCATTTCAGTCAAAATCTGATTTAAGGTTTGTTCTTGTTCTTGATGTCATCAAGTATGTCAAACCCCCCTCTTCCTTCAAATAGCATCTATTTCATCAATAAAAATAATCGCTTTACCAGCAGCTTTTGCTTTTCCAAAAAGCTCTCTTACTTTTGCTGCTCACATACCAACCAACATTTCCATAAACTCAGAACCAGAAACACTAAAAAACGGAACATCTGATTCTCAGGCTACAGCCCTAGCCAAAAGCGTTTTACCAGAACCAGGTTCTCAAAAAAGCAAAACTCATTTTGGATGTCTAGCTCATACTTTATGGTATTTTTCTGGATTTTTTAAATAATCAACAATCTCTGACAATTCATTCTTAACTTCCTCCATACCTGCTACATCAGAGAATCTTGTTTTATGTTTTATTTTTGGTTCTAATTTACCAACTTTAACACTAAAAGGAAATCAAGATCATCCTTTTGGTAGCATAAATTTAAAAAACAATATGAACACAATAAAAAATATTAAAATTGGTCATATTTCTTCAAAAAATTTTTGTAAGAAAGATTTTGTTGTGTATTTTACATCCACCAAAACGGATCATGTCAAAGAGATACCAAGATCAGACAAAGAAGTATCCATTGGTTTTTTGGTAGAATAGGTATCAAAAACATGTTCAGTATAAGTTTTTTTTAGAGTCATCATAGATTTTGCATCTCACGAAGAAACATAAACATATCAAATCAAATCAACAGCATCTTTTAATTCTATTTTTGAAAATTCATTATTTTTATAACGTTCAAGAAAATTGTTTAATGATACTTCTTCCTCATTTTCAACAACTTGAACAACATCTCACACTATTTCATAGTTTTTATAAAGCTGTAAAAGCCCGCTCACAACAACAACAAAAAAAACAAAAAAAATAATTCACTTTTTCATATCATATATAGTAATAATTAAATATCTTGCAAAAATTAACTATATAAAAAAGAATTTGAAAAGCAATTAAAATTGATTTAAACAAACAAATACATAAACTAAAAGTATGCAAACATTCAAAGACCAATTAAGAACAACAAACAAATATATAACAATATTGGAAAGCAATGGAATAAAAAGCATAAAAGACCTTCTCCAATATTTTCCTAGAAGTTATGAAGATAGAAGCTTTATAAAGCCACTTTCAAAGTTAAGTATAGATGAGAAATGAACAGCAACAACCAAATGAAAAATTATTGAAAAAATTTTCTCACCAAGAAGATGAAAAAAAGTATATGAATTTATATTTTCTGATGAACAGTGAGAAATATGAAAAATAAACATATTTAACTCATGATACCTTGCAAATAAAATAAAAAAAGACAAACGATATATTATAATTTGAAAACCTTTTATTAAATTATGAAAATATATATTTAATCAACCTGAAATTATTGAGACATCAGATACAATGATAGAAGAATCAAATATTCCAAATATGGGAAGAATATATCCAATTTATTCAGAATTATACGGAATAAAACCAGGTTGGTTCACAGAAAAAATACGAACATGTATAGAAAAAACAAATACAATTTTTGATGAATACTTACCAAAAGATTTTTTAAAAAAATACAATCTTTTGTGAGTGCATGACACAATAAAAAATATTCACTTTCCAGAAAATTATGATTTACAAAAAGCGGCATTAAAAAGAATATTTTTTGATAGATTACTTAGAGTTCAATTACATTCATTAATCCAAAAGGAAGAATACGAAAAAACATCTTTAAAAAAGTTTGATGAATCAGATCCTCGTCGAGAAATCATAAAAAATTTTATAGACAAATTGCCCTTTACATTAACAAATGCCCAAAAAAAAGTAATTAAAAATTGCATAGAATCAATACACAACACAAAACCTATGATGGCTTTGTTACAATGAGATGTGTGAAGCTGAAAAACAATTGTGGCTGCAATTATTGCTTATTATATACACAAATTGAAACAAAAACAAAGTATTTTTATAGCACCTTTAGAGGTCTTAGCAAATCAACACCATAAAACACTAGCTAAATTGTTTTTACCTTTATGAATACGTATAGAATTACTTACCTGATCAACACCAAAAAACCAAAAAGAAAAATTAAAAAAAGAAATAAAAGAATGAAAAATTCAAATAATTATATGAACACATGCCCTTTTACAAGAAGATGTTGGTTTTGCCAATCTCTGATTTGTAGTAATAGATGAACAACACAAATTTTGAGTAAGACAAAGAGCTGTTTTCAAAAAGTTTTGAAATCCAGATATATTACAAATGAGTGCTACACCAATACCAAGATCAATGGCTTTAGCATTTTTTTGAGAATTTGACGTTCACATTATAGATGAATTACCAAAATGAAGAAAACCAATAACAACAAAAATAATTTCTGAAAACGAATATAAAAAATTAAAACCACGAATTGTTTCAAAAATAAAAGAAAATCAAAAAGTTTTTGTTGTCACACCTCTTGTAGAAGAATCAGAGAAACTAGAAGAAGTAAAAGCAGCTACATCAGAATATCAAGAAATAAAAACATTATACCCAGAATTAAAATGAAAAATATGATTAATTCATGGTAAAATGAATTCAAAAGAAAAAGAAGAAACTATGATAAAATTCAAAAATTGACAATATCGTCTACTTGTGTCTACAACAGTAATAGAAGTTGGTGTTGACATACCAGAAGCCACAATTATGATTATCAAAAATTCAGAAAGATTTTGACTTTCACAACTTCACCAATTAAGATGAAGAATAGGAAGGTCAGATTTAAAATCATATTGTTTTCTAGAAACAAAGAAAAAAACATGAGATAGCTACAAAAGACTTCAAGCTATGGAAGAAACAAACGACTGATTTAAATTAGCAGAACTTGATCTAAAAAACCGCTGACCTTGAGAAATACTTTGAACAATTCAAGCTTGACAGACAGATATTCCAATAGAAATTTTATCAGATTTAAAATTTATAGAAAAAATTCAAGAATGAGCAAAATATTTATTAACAAAATACCCAAAATTAAAATGATTAGACAAACTACAAAGATATCTAAATGAAAAAATTTGAGATATTTTAGCTTAATTTCCAATTTATAGGAGTTTTTCAACAAGAAAACAAATAATCATTTGATTTTGAAAAATGTTTACATCCAAAAAATCATTTATAAGCAGAAAATGGTGAAGGATGTGCAGCCTGCAACACCAAGTGTTTATCTTGATTTATCAACTCAATTTTCCCCTGCGCATAAGCTCCCCAAAGAATAAAAACCAATCAAGTTTTTTCATCCGATAACTTTTTAATAACCGAATCAGTAAATTGTTGCCATCAAGCATTTTTATGTGAATTAGGCGTATCTTTTCTCACCGTCAACGTAGCGTTCAAAAGAAAAACTCATTGCTTTGCCCAAACAGTAAGATTTCACGAAGTTGGTGGTATAAAACATGGTATATCATTTACCAATTCTTTGAAAATATTTTTGAGTGAAGGGGGAAGGCGGATTCCATGTTGCACAGAGAAACAAAGACCATGAGCTTCCCCCTCTCCATGATATGGATCCTGTCCCAAAATAACTACCTTTACATCACCAAAAGGAGTCTGATTAAATGCATTAAAAATATCAGAAGATTTTGGATAAATTATATTTCATTGTTTTTCTTCCTTCTTCAAGAACTCTTTAATGTTTTTAAAATAGGGTTTTTGAAATTCATCGCCAAGAACTTTTTTCCAAGAAGAATGAATTTGAATAGATTCGAAATTAATCATAGAAAAAATTATTCATTAAAACAACATCATCAGATTACTAATCCAGCATTTTTTTACAACAAAAAAATAGCTACCCATCATCAATGAATAGCTATTCCAATACTTATTTATTTTTTACATTTACAATGAGTCAACTCTGCGTAAGCAACAAATACTGCTGAAAGTCAAACCAATGAATATACCACGCGAGAAAACACTGACATATCACCAAATATCCAAGCAACCAAATCAAACCCAAAGAAACCAACCAATCCCCAATTAAGTCAACCAACTACCAAAAGTAGTAATGCGATAATATAAACGTTTTTCATAACTATATGTATTAAAAGATAAAAAACATAATAATTGTTTTTCATCAAAGATCTAAGCTAAATCAAAGATCATTGTACCAACTTGTAATTCATAATAAGATATGATTATAAAATCAAAAATCAAAAAAAAAATTTAATTTACAAAAAAACAGGGTATGAGGGATTTGAACCCCCGACACGTGGCTTTGGAGACCACTGCTCTACCAAACTGAGCTAATACCCTATTTTTATTCAATCCAATAAGCCTGATTCTGTAATATTTGGAATTTATCTAAGCCAACATATAGTTAGCATCTGCACTTCCACGCAATACTGCGCAACAAGCTTGCACCAGCTATGGTTTACCACTCGAACACCTATCAGGTGAACTGAGAAGAAGTATCCCGCTTTAGCGGGAATCTTCACGTTGCATCTTTCCCCTGCCGAAACAAGGTAGTTTTCGTTTCTGTGGCACTTTCATTTAACATGATTCAACACCCATAAGGTGTTAGCTTTTTTATGGTGTCAGGACTTTCCTTCCCGCTTTAGCAGGATACCAAATAGACTGAACAAAGATGACTTTTAAGGAATTACAAAAAAAATGCAACAGAAAATGCGGCATTAGCCGCATCTATAATTATTCCAATATGTTTTCACTATTTTCTGGTTTCATCAAAGGAAACATCACCACATCTCTCAAATTATCTTGCTGAGTCAAAATAGCCAATATTCTCTCTAATCCCATACCAAATCAACTTTGTGGAGGCATACCGTATTCCATAGACATTACAAAATCATCATCCCCTGCTGTTGCTTCTTCGTCTCATTTTTGTGCAGCTTCAGCTTGCTTATCAAAATTTTCTTGTTGTAAAATTGGATCTACTAACTCAGAATAAGCTTTACAAATTTCCCATCAATTTACCAATAATTGAAACTGTTCGACAATACCAGAATCCTTATCAGAAATCCTAGCCAAAGGCTGCATAATTACTGGATAATTATAAATAAATGCTGGTCAAATAATTTTTGGTCTCAATACTTTTTTATATAAATAATCTATCAAAGTAGTTGTTCCCATACCGTCCATTCTCTCAAATTCAATTCATTTTACTTTAATATCAGCCCTAAGTTTATCAGAATCATCCATTCAATATTGTGTAATATCAATACCTGAAGCTTCCAAAATTCATTTTGTATAATCAATTCTTTCCCATGGAGTTGTAAAATCAATATCTCTTATTTCTCACTCTTTATCCTTTACCTTTAAAATTTTTGGTAATCCTAATTTTTCAAAGAAATAATCAAACATTTTTTCTGTAAATTTCATATTATCTTCATAATTCCAATACACAGCATAATGTTCTACTTGAGTAAACTCTTGAAGATGAGAAGGATCAGAACCCTCATTTCTAAAATCTTGTCCTATTTCAAATACTTTTTCAAATCTCCCTACCGTTGCTTTTTTCAAAGAAGTCTCAAAAGCTATTCTCAAATACACATCCGTATCATAATCATTGTGATGAGTAATAAACGGCTTTGCTGCTGCCCCACTAGCAGCATTTCCAAGTATTGGAGTCTGGATTTCTACAAATCATTCTTGTGTATAAAAATCCCTAAGTGTTTTATAAAATTTTGATTTAAATAAAAATCTCTGATAAGATTCTGAATTCATTGTCATATCCAAATATCTTTTTCTATAAATATCTTCTTGGTCTTGTAATCCATGAAATTTTTCTGGAAGAGGCCTAATTGCTTTTGCCAAAAAAGTAAAAGCAGAAACAAAAATAGTTAATTCTCATTTATGTGTTTTAAAAACCTCTCATTCGATTCATATAAAATCTCAAACATCTACCATTTTTTCCATAAATTTATATGCTGTCATTCAATCTTGACTTCAATCCTGTAATATATTTATTTTTTCTTCTCATTTAATAAAAAAACAATTTTCTCTATGAAACATTAGTTGTATTTGCGCAGTACTATCAAGCAATTTTACAAAAGCTAATTTTCCATGACTACGATAAAGCATAACTCTACCAGCAGTTTTTACTTGCAAAACAGGATTTAAAATAACATCATTTATATCACGCAATTCTTTATTCTCATATTCTTTTATAACATCAGAAACAAGATTTTTTTTATCAAAACTCTGTGCATAAGGAATAATTCCCATACTTTTCATTTTTTCAACTTTAGCAATACGAACATCACGTTCTGATTGTTGTAAATTTGTCATAGCAATATGTATATCAATAAATAAAATCAGATTTAAAATTATATTCTAACGATTGTATTTAGTAGTAAATGTTGTTTGTAGTGTAAATTGGTAATCACTTATAGACCCTTTCATTTTCTTTTGCCAAACTCAAGCATATGGTTTAGTTTTTAATGAAATAGTGAAATATGGCGCTATTTGACTTTCTCACTCCATCCAAGCTAAATCAGGATCTTTTGTTGGATAAATAACAATATTCCAATCAGTAACAGTTATACTATTATCAAATAGATTTACCCAACCTCAATTATATTCTTCTTGATTTGTAGGAAAACGATATCATGAATACAAATTTCCCAGATTATTTCAACTACAAACAAATCATTGTGAATAGTCGCATGCCCAAGTATCAACAACATTATCATAAACACCAGAAGATGTATTTATATCAAAATTATGGCTATTTCAAGCATCAAAAGACCTTAATTTCAACATTTGCAATGTGTATAAATATTCATTATCTCCAGAAACAACTCAATCTCAATTAAAATCTCAACTAGCAATAAGAGCTCTTCTAATAAATACCCTATATTGTTTATCTTGAGAAATCAAATAAAGCTCTTGAACTCATGTTGAATTTAAAACAGCATTTGGTCACATTCATAAATCAGTATCATCAGAATCACCAACTACAGATGGTATATAATCAGAATTTTCTTTTGTATCCAAAAACTGCAAAGAATACTGTCAAAATGATTGAAAAGTTCATGTAGCACATCATGTAGAAAGACTTGGTTTGTGAATAACATATTCGTTATCTAAATAATATCAAGTAAACGAGCTACAATAATAAAAAGAATGTTTACCAATATCTGACAAAAAAGTATTCTGATTACCAAAAGCAGTAAACAAATCACAATAACCATTTTCTCAAACATCCCAAGAAAAATCATCACTAGTATCACACCCAACACGAGAACGATTAAAATATTCTTCATAATCTATATCATAATCTCTCAACAGCAAATTAACTTTCTCAAACATATAATAAGTATTTTCTATCAACTTTGATCTAATCTGAAAAGAATGTCTAAATGTTATAATTCCCAAATAAGCATTTATAACAATAGTCATTAACAAAAAAAATCAAGTAACAGACAATAATATTTCCAACAAAGTAAATCATTTTTTTTTCATAAACAAAATCTATTATAATAAATTATTGCAACAAATCTTTATTTAATTTAGCTCTTGTAGCTGGCCCCATCCATCACCAAGTTTCTGGTCTTTTTTCATATCATTTTAATAGTCATTTTGATAACTGATATTTATGAACAGCTTGTATAGTAGAAACCGAATATAAACCATCAATTTCATCAAAATAATATCATAATTTATTTAATAATTTTTGAAGAATTTTAATATCAGAGTCATATTGTCATTTAGTAAAAGGTTTTGTAAATTTAAATGTAGGAGAAATATCTAATCAAACATTTTGTTCTTGTTTTGGAATATCGGTTTCTTGAGATTTATCTCTAGACAATTGTAACAAATGATTTCTTTTTTGAACAACAGCGTCTGAAAAATCTTTATTAATATCCTTTTGTAGCTGAATAACAACAGGAATTCGTTTCATAACTGCATCTTGAAATTGAGAAGATTTTATATCTCAAGAAGTATTATTTGAAGAAAAACTTTGATTAAATGAATTTATTTTTGACAATAAACTAGCAGCCTCTTCCAAGAATCAAGGAGAATTCAAAAATAAAGAACACTGCATTTTTGATTTAGGATAATACAAAGTAAGAAAAGATTGAACTTCTTTTGTTATTTGGGTAAATTCTTTATTATCATATCGTTTTTCAAGAAGAAAATTTGTTTTTTCATCAAATTGCATTTCATAAAGTCATAGTGCATAATTTTTTTGTTGTACTAATTCTTCTTCTAAATTAGGTAATATCCTATATCTTCTAGTTTCTCTATCAATAATATATTGGAATCAGATATCTAATCACGAAATAGATGCTTTTTTGAGAACATTTAGTTTGGAAAAAAACTTTGCTCAACTTCAAGCCAACTGCATTTGATATTTTAATAAATCTGATGTCAATTCCTTATAAGCATTTTCTATTGCCAAAATAGATTGAATTTGAGTAGACACACTATTTAATAACGTCTTATTTCTTTGTGAATAATCTTCAAAATCAGCAACAAATTTATTTATTTTTCACTGATATTTTGTTACAAATTGATTTGATAAATTATTTTGTCCTGTAATTAATTGATTAAAAGAATCTAAAATACGATTCTTTTCTTTTTCATAATCAGATCAATTTGGAAATAAAGAAACATTTGTATCTTGTAAAATACGTTTTTTTTGTTCTACATCCAAAGCGTCTGCATATATATTAGCATATGAATTTAAAAATCAAATTTTTAAATTTTTAGAATCATTTTGGATTTCTTGCAAAAGAATAGTATCATCAATAACTCAAAGACAAACAAGTCATTTATAATCCAAAGAACTTAAAAATCATCAAACAGAAGAAGAAAACATATTATAAACAATGTTATACGATTGATCAAACATAGACTCTATCTTTATTTTCTCTTCAGAAAGTGTTTCCAAAAATGTTTTTTGAACATTTGAAGCATATACAGAAAATCAAAAAACGAAAACAACAAAGACAAATAATGGTCTGATAATTTTATTCATTACAAATTATAATAAAATAAATAATCTTACAAAAATATAGGATTACCTTGCATTATTTCAAGTTGATTTTGTTGTATAAAATAGTAATATCTTCAAAAAATATAAACTTTTAATTATTAATTATAAAATCTAATGACATTAGTTCCAAGCGTAATTGAAAAAACAAAAAATTGAGAAAGAGCTTACGACATTTACTCTAGACTATTGGAAGATAGAATAATTTTTGTATGAGAACAAGTACATTCTGCAATGGTAAACACAATTATCGCACAATTACTTTATTTAGAAAAAAAAGATCCAGATAAAGACATAATAATGTATATTAATACACCAGGATGAGAAGTTTACTCTGGTATGGCTATATATGATACTATACAATATCTAAAATGTGATGTATGCACAATTTGTGTATGACTTGCAGCATCTATGTGATCAGTATTGTTGACATGTGGAACAAAATGAAAAAGATATGCACTTCCTCATTGAAAAATAATGATTCATCAACCACTTATTTCTTGAGGTGGTATTACATGACAGGCTACTGACATACAAATTGAAGCTGAAGAAATGCTAAAAGTAAAAGATATGCTAAATTGAATTATTGCAAAACACACATGACAAAAACCAAAAAAAGTTTGACAAGACATGGAGAGAAACAAATGGATGACACCAGAAGATGCATTAGCATATTGATTAATAGACAAAATTATTTCTTAATTTCAAAAACTCTTATGAACGACTATATATTAACAATTTGACTA
>CAYRHE010000009.1:39077-42531 GCA_964424095.1 uncultured Candidatus Peribacteria bacterium
TTATTTCTTAATTTCAAAAACTCTTATGAACGACTATATATTAACAATTTGACTAGAAATCCATCTAAAATTAAAATCCGAAAACAAACTTTTTTGCCAATGCAAAAATCAACAAGACTTCGAAAATACAAATCCTAATACAAATATTTGCCCTGTTTGTACATGACAACCATGAGCTTTACCAACATTAAGCCAAGAAGCTTTATATAAATGACTAATTTTATGAAAAGCATTAAATTGTACAATAAACAAAAAATCTAGTTTTGATAGAAAATCATACTTCTATCCAGATCTCCCTATGGGATATCAAATAACACAACTATATAAACCAACAAACACCAATTGAAGTGTAGATTTTTATATAGACAACTATAGACAAAAAAAGACAATAAAGATATTAGATGCTCACTTAGAATCAGATACCGCAAAAATGATTCATGAAAATAAAAAAGCTTTACTTGATTTTAATCGCGCATGAACACCTTTAATAGAAGTTGTTACATGACCAGACTTCAACAACTCTGATGAGGTAATAGAATTTCTAAAAGAACTTCAAAGAATAGCTAGATTCAATAACATATCAGATGCTGATATGGAAAAATGACAGATGAGAGTTGATGTAAATATTTCAATAAGAAAAAAAATAGAAGATAATTTATGAACAAGAATAGAAATAAAAAACATAAATTCATTTTGAGCAATAAAAAGATCTATAGAAAATGAATTTATTAGACAAAAAAATCTTTATGAAACCAATCAGAAATTTTCTCAGCAAACAAGACGTCGAGACGACCAAAATAACTGCTCACATCTTATGAGATCAAAAGAAGACGCTTTAGATTATAGATATTTTCCAGAGCCAGATTTACCATCATTAATTCTCAGTGATGAACTAATAGAAAACATAAAAAAAACAAATCTAGAAATACCCTATATATTTATCAAAGAAGCAATAGAAAATTTCTGATTCAATAAAGAATTTATAAATGCACTTATATCAGACAAAGAAACATTAGATTATTTTTTATCCATAGAAAAAATAGATCCAAAAACAAAGGCTAAACGGATTTGTTGACCTATAGCAGCTTGGACAAAAGAAAACTATAAAACAATATTAGATTTACCTTTTTCAAAAGAAGATTTTATAGAATTTTTAACCAATTCAGAAGAAAGAAAACTTCCAGAAAATCAACTCAAAATAATTATGGAAGAGATGCTTTCCACATGAAAAAAGTGCAAGCAAATAATTAAAGATAAATGATTTGATTCACCCAAAATAAACGAAAATGAAATAGAAGAAATAATAAAATCAACAATAAAAGAAAACCCAGAAATTGTAGAAAGTTATAAATGATGAAAAACCACTACCCTATGATTTTTTGTCTGACAAGTTATGAAAAAAACCTGATGAAGAATAAATCCAAAAACAGCTGGCGAAATGATTCAAAAACTATTATGATAACAAAAAAAGCTGAGAACATTCTCAGCTTTTTTGTTATTTTCTACATAGTAACCAAAACATACACTCACAATCATAACATCAACAATCACACAATCAAATGAATAAGTTTTGTATTAGTATGCTTAAGTTTTGCTAATTTATCTACAGTACTGTATCAGAAAGCAACCAACAAAGCAATTATAACCATAGGCAAAACAAATATTAGATTATACACCAACAAATATATATATCATCGAGTATGCAATTCCTTACTTTCTGCGCTCAAATATCAAAGTATTGTAAAGTAAGGTCAAGAAGAACAAGGCAATAAAAAGATACTAACCAAAAGTCATATAAAAAACGCTCACCAAGGAGAAGAAACGCCATGTATCAAATCCTGCATTTTTGGTCTCCATGACATAGGAACTTCCATTACAAACCATTTACCATACCAAAAATAATCTTTTAAATTAGCCAATCAAACAAGGATACCAAGCGTTCAAACAATTATTTTCAATATATAAGTATTATTCATTGTTGCCAAAGCTGAAAACAATCACAATCACATAGCAAAATAACTAACAAAAACCGCCAAAGCAAAAAGCAAACCAGCCAATAATGTTTTTCTTCTACTTTGATGCCTACTAAGTATTGCTGACAATAAAAGCAACATAACAGCAAATGCACAAGGATTTATGCTATCAGCCAAAGCTGCTGGCATCATTATACCAAAGAACCCAACTCTCTTACGAAACACATCTTTTTCATCAACAATATTTTCTCACAAAATAATTTCTTCTTCCGAATCCAAAACATCATCTATCTCATTGCCTACAATATTTCATTTTTCATCAACATTATTTTCAATTTTTTTCTCTATTTTTTTTGTAGAAGTTTTTATTATTTCTCATTGTTTATCACAATTATCATGAGTACAATCTTGTTGATCACAAGCCATAGGCTGACAATCATCAATATTATCACAAAAACTTAAATCATCTATTTTTTTTTGAAAAAAATCAATAATAGATTTATCTCATGCAAGATAAGTACAAGAATCTAGTTCTCAATCAATAATCAACATAGGAACACCAACTTGATTGGAAGGTAAATTTAATTTTTTAATATACTCATTAAATTTATCTAAATTATTTCTATTAAAATAAATTTCTTTTTTCTGTAAAGAAAAATGCTGATCAACATTATTATCAATAAAAAATTTTTCTACCTTTGTGCAATGGGGACAACCATTTCAATAAAAGAAAATATAATCTTGAGCAAAACCAATAGAAACAAAAAATCCAAACACTAAAAAAAATCCAAACAATAATTTTTTCATAAATATAAAAATAATAAATAAAATTTCTAATTATCTATAACAGAAGATATAACAATAGAATTAGCTATTTTCTGATGCTTTGTATTTCTAAACAAAATATCAAAATCCTTATAAGAATCAACTCAAGATATAGTTTTTAATTTATTAGAATCTATATTATAATCAACCGACTTCGTCTGAATATCTTTTAATTTTCACAAAAAATCAACAATAGTTGATATTTGATTTCAAAGTTTTTCTGTCTGATTTTCATCCAAAGATATTGCAGCTAATTTCTGTAAACGCAAAAACTCTTCCTTATTAAGCATCATATAATTTATGATTTAAAATCATTAATTGAGCAATAAAAAGAATAAATAAAAGAATGAAATCATCACTCAATCAACATCATTAGTAATCAAAAAGCAGCAATACAATCTTAACAAATTAAAATAATGCCTTGATGACGAATGAATTTTATTTATTTTTTATTGCTAAAGAATACTAATATTAATTAACTTTTATATTAATATTACCCTCTACTTCAGGTTTATCATCAAAAGCAACTTTTGCTTTGATTGTATAAGTACCAGGAGTATCATATACAGTCGATGTATTTACACAATCTCTAGCATTACACTCCAATGTTTTACCATTACCAAAATCCCAATAAACTTTTTTTGGTAATCAATTTA
>CAYRHE010000010.1:0-39603 GCA_964424095.1 uncultured Candidatus Peribacteria bacterium
TGATTATTGATATGCTATGAGCGTAGATGCTGATGGGAACTCTTATGTCGCTTGATATTTCTGATGAACAGCCGGTTTCTGAGATGATACTCTTGTTTCTAGTTGATCAGCTGATGTCTTTGTCGCCAAACTTTCTAGTACTGGAGAGCTGTTGTGGGCCCAAAAAGCTGGGGGGACTAGTAATGATTATTGATATGCTATGAGCGTAGATGCTGATGGGAACTCTTATGTCGCTTGAATTTTCGAATGAACAGCCGGTTTCTGAGATAATACTCTTGTTTCTAGTTGAAGTTTTGATATTTTTGTAGCCAAACTTTCTAGTACTGGAGAACGGTTATGGGCAAAAAAGGCTGGAGGGATTAGTTCTGATATTTGATATGCTATCAGCGTAGATGCTGATGGGAACTCTTATGTCGCTTGATATTTCTGATGAACAGCCGGTTTCTGAGATGATACTCTTGTTTCTAGTTGATCAGCTGATGTCTTTGTCGCCAAACTTTCTAGTACTGGAGAGCTGTTGTGGGCCCAAAAAGCTGGGGGGACTAGTAATGATTATTGATATGCTATGAGCGTAGATGCTGATGGGAACTCTTATGTCGCTTGAATTTTCGAATGAACAGCCGGTTTCTGAGATAATACTCTTGTTTCTAGTTGAAGTTTTGATATTTTTGTAGCCAAACTTTCTAGTACTGGAGAACGGTTATGGGCAAAAAAGGCTGGAGGGATTAGTTCTGATATTTGATATGCTATCAGCGTAGATGCTGATGGGAACTCTTATGTCGCTTGATATTTCTGATGAACAGCCGGTTTCTGAGATGATACTCTTGTTTCTAGTTGATCAGCTGATGTCTTTGTCGCCAAAATATGACCACCTTGGGTGGTTTTACCAAATTCTACTGATAATAGCGAGATATTAGAAGCCTTCCAAAAGAAAAGTTACGAGCAATCCAATGGTGATTTTTTGTGAAACAAATCAGTATCTTTGGAGAAAACTAATTGACTTATCCCAGCAAATCTAAGTCTAAAAAATTGATCAAATAAACTTTCTTTACCAACCAATCTCCAATTCAAAAAATCTGATACTTCTGATTATAATTGAATAATCTATCCTCCCACTACTCACTCAGTTGCTACTGTAGACGACAAACCTGTCCTATCAGCTATCTCTGTAGGTAGCAATACTGAATCTCTATCACTAACAAACTGAGCTGCTACTTTATGAGTTCCTGTTGATTGAGCTAATATCTGAGATCCTGTTTCTATCTACTCATCTCAAGATTGATCTTCTTGGACTTATGAGAAATGAGGTATTGTTTCTGATATCGACGGACAACCTTATGTTTCATTTACTACTGATCACTTTACATACTTTGCTATCGCTTGATCTACCTGATCTTTTGTGATCAATAATGATGATTATTCTACTACTTCTCAAACAGTTACTTTAACTATCTCTGCTCCTAGTGCTACTGGGATGAGGTTTTCTAATGATGAGATAACTTGGTCAGATCGAGAACCTATCTCTGATACAAAATCTTGGGAACTTTCTTCTTGATACGAAGAAAAAACTGTTTATGCACAGTTTATCGCCAATTGAGAAATTTATTCTACCTCTGATTCTATCCTCTACACCGATTGAGCTTCTGGAAATTGAACCAATTGAAACCTAACCCTCACCATCACCTGATGAGTAACACAATGTGTCTACTGAACATCACTAAACCTTTGATCTCAAGATGGTAACTTATGAACAGAAGGTTATATATTCTCTGGAGATTTTTCTCCAGCTAATCGATACTGTGCTGATTATAAATGATTATCTGGGTGGGTATTTACCATACAAACTACTGATCTAATAAACGAAAATTGAGGAGTTATTTCTGGATCCAACGTATTTATCTCTCATGATGTTCCTGTTGTTCAAGGACATGATTCTTGTACAGGTCATAACTGAGATGAAATTCAATTTTACGGCAGTCCACTTTCTTTGATAGAAAAAGCAGAAGTAGCAAATAATGACAAAATATGTAAAGTTGATATATCAAATGTTAAGTTGAAAGTAGATGTCCCAGCTTATCAAGCTCCTGGTAATTATGTCGGTACACTTACTATTACTTTGCCAAATGGATTTGATTGATAAAAAGATTATAAATACAAAAAGTTAGAAAATTTTTTTGTTAGTATCAATAAATTTTTTTGTGAAAAACAAAATATTAGTCACAATCTTCCCACAAAAATGACAAAAAAATGTGAAAAAATCACTTGATTTTTTGGAAAGCTGCTAACTAAAAGATATCATACGAGCAAAAGTTCGAATAAAGTTTCCGTTGATTTTTGCTGTTAAAACACAATATATAGGTCAACAATAAAACAAATACTACTATATATAGTGTTTTTTATTTTTATCTCAAAAACGTTTAATTATGGCGATTTACAAAGTAAGAAAGCGTAATGGTGCGATTGTTTCTTTTGATAGAAACAAAATAGAAAAAGCCATCAAACGTGCTATTGAATCAGTTGGATGAACAGATTATAGCAAGGTAGAGCAGATCACAGACAAAGTTATTGAATCTGTTGTTGAAAAGGTTTGAAATGAAATTCCATCCGTAGAAATGGTGCAAGATGCTGTAGAACAATCTCTTATTAAAGAAGGTCATGATACTATTGCAAAAGCATATATTTTGTATCGTCAAAAAAGAGCTGAATCTAGAGAAGCAAAGAAAGTTGTTGTAGAAGTAGGTAAAACCATGGATGAATATCTTCAACAAACTGATTGGAGGGTTAATGCAAATTCAAACCAAGGATATTCTTTGGGAGGGTTAATTCTCAATGTTGCTGGAAAGGTTGTTGCAAACTATTGGCTATCACATGTATATCCAGAAGAAGTATGAAGTGCCCATAGAAATTGAGATTATCATATTCACGATCTAGATATGTTTTCTGGTTATTGTGCTGGATGGTCACTTAGACAGCTTCTTGAAGAATGATTTAATTGATTAGATAATAGAGTTCAGTCAGCACCTCCAAGAAATCTTCAATCAGCAGTAAATCAAATGATTAATTTTTTGGGAACATTGCAAAATGAATGGGCTGGAGCGCAGGCGTTTTCATCATTTGACACATATCTAGCTCCTTTTATACACAAATATAAGGTTGGTATAGAAGAAGATCTAGATGAGCTAAAAGTACAATTTGATTCTCCAGAAGCAAGAAAAGCTTATGTTGATTCCAAAGTACATAAATATGTAACACAACAAATGCAGAATTTTATTTTTGGTCTAAATGTTCCATCTCGTTGGGGAACACAAACACCATTTACAAATATCACATTGGATTGGAGATGCCCAGAAGATCTCAAAGATAAATCATTGATGCTTGGTGGTATAGAACATTGATACTATCCAAAAAAATTCTCCGAACTTGAAGAAGAAATGAAGCTTATAAATAGAGTACTTATAGAAATTTATACAAAATGAGATTGGACCGGTGCTGTATTTACATTTCCAATTCCTACTTACAATATCACAGAGGATTTTCCATGGGATGATCCAGATGTAAATCTTTTGTTTGAGATGACTGCTAAATATGGAATTCCTTATTTTCAAAACTTTGTAGGTTCTCAATTCAAAACCGAAAAAGATGAAAACTGAAATATAATCAAAGTAGAAAATCCAAATGCATACAAACCATGAGCGGTGAGATCTATGTGTTGCAGATTACAACTTGATCTTACTCAACTAGAAAAAAGATGATGAGGCTTGTTTGGTTCTTCTGAAATGACATGATCAATATGAGTTGTAACACTAAATATAGCTAGGATTTGATATAACTATAAAAATGATTTTGAATGATTTAAGAAACAAGTCAAAAGATTAATGGATTTAGCAAAAGTTTCTCTTGAATTAAAAAGAAAAGAGATTACAAAATGGCTTGATAGTTGATTCTATCCGTATACAAAAAGATATCTAAATTCGTTTAGAAACCACTTTTCAACTATTGGTTTAAATTGAATGAATGAAGCTGTGCTCAATTTCACAAATTGAAAGGAAGATATGACAACTGAAGCTGGTAAAGATTTTGCTATTAAAGTGTTGGATTATATGAGAGATCTTCTCAAACAATACCAAGAAGAAACAGGAAATCTTTATAATCTAGAGGCAACTCCAGCTGAATGAACAACTTATAGATTTGCAAAAGAAGATAAAAAACAATTACCTCAAATTGTACAAGCATGAACAGATGAAGCACCTTATTATACAAATTCCACACAAATACCGGTATGACACACAGACGATCCATTTGAAGCATTGGAACTTCAAAATGAATTACAATGTAAATATACATGATGAACAGTTCTTCATCTTTACATGGGAGAAAGACTGTCAGATGCAGAAGCATGTAAAATGTTGGTAAAAAAAGTTATAGAAAATTATCAACTTCCTTATATTACAATATCTCCTGTTTTCTCTATTTGTCCAAAACATTGATATGTTATTTGAGAACATGATTATTGTCCAAAATGTGATAAAGAACTTTGATATGTATGAGACGAATTTAATATGGAAGTTAGACAAAAACACACATCAGATCCAGAAAAACTTAGAATTTTGGAAGAAAGTAAAATAAAGTAACTAAACTAAAGACCTCTTTTTATCTTGTTATATATAAATTATCATGCAAACATTCTACAACAAAGACGGAAAAGAAATTCAAAGAACTCAATGTCAAGTATATACTAGAGTTATGGGATATCTTAGACCAGTAAGTCATTACAACACATGAAAAAAATCAGAATTCTATTCTCGTAAGTATTTCGACGAAAATAAAACTGCTAATTCACAGTTTGTTAGACAATTTTCAAATCCAACTAATGCATATGATTTAGTTAGTGAATATAAAGAGGTTAAGTTTGTGGGATGTGGATGTCCAGCGTAAATATTTTGTCATTGCGAACGATAGCGTGGCAATCTAAAATATTGATTTTCAGAAGGCGGAGTAGGGGGGAAACCTTCTGCTTCGCTTTTTTTATTTGATTATTTGTTATATGGATAATCTTAGACCAAAAATATGAGTTGGAGTTATTGTTCACAAAGATTGAAAAATTCTTTTTGGAAAAAGAAAAAATGCTCATGGAGATGGTACTCGACAATTCCCTTGATGACATTTAGAATTTTGAGAAGAAGTTTTTGATTGTGCAAAAAGAGAAGTCTTGGAAGAAACAGCTTTAAATATTAAGAATCTCCAAATAGGTCCTTATACCAATGATATTTTTGATAAAGAAACTAAACATTACATCACCCTTTTTGTTGTTAGTGAATACGATTCTTGACTGCTTCAGATAATGGAGAAAGAAAAATGTGATGCCTGGGAATGGAGGTGAAGAGATGAAATTCCTGAAAACATATTCTTGCCAATTCAAAATCTTATTAAGCAATGATTCAATCCTTTTGATCTTCTTAAATAATTTTTCTATGCACGCGCTACAATTACCTGATTTGTTCCCTCTTTTTGATACACTTCAAATGAAATATGGTGAAAAAACGCTTGCTCCTGTTTATGGAGCAGGTTGTATCAAAAAGCCAAATATTCTTTTTCTCTTTATGAATCCCACAGGGAGAAATATTTCAGCACAGAAAGACCGAAAAGGACTGCGTGCAGCTTGGCTTGGGACCAAGAATATCTGGAAACTGTTTCTTGCCGTAGGTGTCATATCCAAGCCAGCATTCACTGCCATACAAAACTATAAACCAAACCAATGGACTACCAAGTTTTGTCAGCAAGTATACCAAGAATTAAGTCAGAATAAAATATATGTGACCAATCTTGCAAAGTGTACTCAGATCGATGCAAGACCCTTACACAATGATATTTTCAGAGCATATCTAGAAGCCATCGAAAAAGAAATTGCTTTGGTTCAACCTACGCATATTGTCTCGTTTGGAAATCAAGTAAGTTCTTTGTTGCTCAGAAAAAATATCAAAGTCTCTGATTATCAAGGAAAGGATCACGAAATTTTTGAAATACATTGAACGAAATATAAAATTTATCCCACTTTCTATCCTGTAGGACAAGGAATGAGAAATATTGATAAAGCTATCCAAAGGATAAAAATCATAGCAAACTCTACATAAAAAACAGGATTTTAGATTGAAGATAAAATATTAATTCTTAAAAAGAAAATATGCATATAGCTTGAATTCAAAAATCAACTTTAGTAGATTATCCAGGTCACGTATCCTGTGTAATTTTTACGCAAGGCTGTAATTTTCGTTGTCATTTTTGTCATAATCCCGAATGTGTACTTCCAGAAAAAATGATGCTTTTCCAGAATGACCTAATTCCTGATGAAGTTTTTTTCAATTTTTTGGAAACCAGAAAATGATTTTTGGATGGTGTAAGTATTTGTGGATGAGAACCGACATTGCAACCAGATTTGTATGATTTTGCCAAAAAAGTAAAAGAGATGTGATTCAAAGTAAAACTCGATACCAATGGGAGAGATTATAAAATAGTCAAAAGAATGATTCAGGATGGGATTTTGGATTATGTTGCGGTTGATCTCAAACATGCAATTTATAGTTATGACGACGCGGTTGGACTTCCTCAAACATCAGAATTTTTCTTTAGTTACCAAAAATTATTACAACTCTTGCTTGAATCAAATATTGATCATGAATACAGGACAACGGTTATTAAAGGTATGCATACCGCTGATGATATAGAAAGTATGGCTCATTTTATCAGAGGCGCAAAACATTATTATTTACAAAACTATATCGGAGGAAACACCTTGGATCCTAATTTTTGAGGACAACCATTTAATGAAGAAGAGCTCGAAGAATTTAAAATCATCGCAGAAAAATATGTGCAGAATGTAGGGATTAGGAAATAGTTATGTTGTTTGTTAATTACTCCATGTAGGTCATTGATAATTATTAAATTTTAATGAAGCAGATGTACATATTCATAAAAACCATTTTGCTTTACATTCAGCAGAATATCGTTCTTGTCAATTTTTTATTACATAAAAACTTCATCTATTAGAACATTTACAATCACAAAGTTTATTACTTGCAGATGTTTTATTTGAATTATGTGGATAAGACCATCTATCACAACCAGCATTCCTACAACCATAGACACAGGCTCAAGGTAGTTGGCTTCGATTAAAAGCATTACCAGCCCAATCAATTCTTATAGAACAAGAATGAGTATTACAGTTCTGACTTTGAACTGTTCAACAGTCGTTGGTTCTAGTTCTTACTCATCATCCACAAGCATCAGAACATGTTGATCGTGCTCATCGACTTGTTGGATCACATAGATCAACACAATTAGGTTTATTGTTTCTAAAAGCTGACCATTCTGTGCTTCAACTTGTGGGTACAAAAATATTATTGCTACAATTGTTGGTAACTTGTCTTGTTATAGAATGAGCAGTGATTGTTTGTCTATTGCTGTTGCCAGTATTAACTCTAAATCAACTATTAGGATGTGGTTGTGCCATTATAACTCATCATATAATTATAGAAGATATGAAAAGAAAACATAGAAAAAAATTTTTCATATTTGATCAAGAATTTTGATAAAAGAGCCTTGTTTTTTTAGTATAATAGTATAATAAAGATAAATATCAATGTTTTTTTATTGAAAATAACAATTATATTCTGATTTTTCTTATGCAAAAACTTTTTTACAAAACGATAACTCAACAATCAACTTACGAAATTCCAAAGATCAAGGGATCTAGATTTTTTGCTACCTTATTTCCTGTGGAAACAAAAGAACAGGCAGAGGAATATCTTTCAAAAATGAAAAAGCAATATCACGATGCGACGCACAATTGCTCGGCCTACAAAGTAGGCGTACATCTTCATTATGATCTTTTCGGAGCATCGATTATCGATGCAATTTACAAAAAAGTTAATGACGACGGAGAGCCTGCAAACACCGCTGGCAAACCTATTCTTTCAGTACTCGATGGTGCAGGTTTGCAGAACGTACTTTGTGTGGTTACGAGATATTTCGGTGGAACCCTCCTGGGAGTGGGAGGACTCATCCAAGCATATTCCCATACTGCCAAAGAATCTCTCTCCCACTCCCAGCTCGTGGACAAAGAGATCACCTCGCAAGTTCCACTTGCATACGATTACGACCAAGTCTCCCTTGTCCAACACCTTTATTCCAAATACGATGCGAAAGTAATTAGCGATTCCTACGACCAAAATATCAAACAAACCGTCCAAATAAATATCTGATTGATTGATAGTTTCAAAAAAGAATTATCAGAAAAAAGTAATGGAAAAATAAACCTATAAGTAATAAAACAATTCTTACAGAAAATTTACATCAAATATATATACTACAAAAGTTTATTCTATAAAACCTATCAATGAAAGTATTTCTTTTGGAAGACAATGTCCCGTTGGCAAAGAACATCCAAGAATATCTCAAACTCAAAGGGATAAAAGTAGATATTGATTTTGATGGAGAAAGGGGATTGGAAAAAATTCAGACTACTCATTACGATACGCTTGTTCTTGATATCAATCTTCCTCATAAAGATGGAATTACTATTTGCAAAGAACTTAGATCATCAGGAAATACCTTACCAATTCTTATGCTTACTTCGAGAAATGCTTCGAAGGACGTGATTGTCGGCTTGGATGCGGGAGCCGATGATTACCTGGGAAAACCATTTGATATGGAAGAACTTATCTCCCGCATCCACGCACTCACAAGGAGAAACTCTTGCAACAAAGAACAGCTTATCACAATAAAAAACGTGACCGTAAACTTACCTCAAAGAACAGTCGAAAGAAGTTGAAAATCAGTTTCTTTATCAACCTTGGAATTTGATTTACTCAAATATTTGCTTCAAAACAGATGAATTCCTGTAGATAGAAAAACGCTTTTCGAAGAAGTTTGGTGAGATTTTGACGATCATATGTTTTCCAGAAGCGTCGATGTTTATATATGATATCTCCGTAAAAAACTTGGCAAAACATTTATAGAAACCAAAAAGGGTTTTGGATATGTTATTAAGTAACGATAAGTCATTGCGAGCATCAGCGTGGCAATCCATCGACGATTAGATTTTTATTTGATCAATCTGGATTATTTCATTCCCATTCGTAATGACCGATCTCTCAATAACTCGAGCAATAAAAAGAACAAATAAAAGAAGGAAATCATTATTAAACCAACACCATCTGTAGCCCAAAAGCAGCCATGCAATAATAACTAGACTATAAATCTAAATAAGATACTGCCTTGATGATGGATGAATTTTATTTGTTTTTTATTGCGAGAGAAGTATCAAATATAACCAAAATTTTACTCTGTAAAATTAAATCATGCACATTACCAATCAAGAACAACTCAAAAAACAAAAAAGAAAATTAAGCATGATCTTTACACTTATTCTTTTTGCTGTTGTTACTGGACTGCAAATAATCTTTTTGATTGGAAGATATCTTGATTATTGAAATAGAGAAATTCAGAATTTAGAAAATGAAATTTTTCCAAGACATCAAATACAACAAAACATGATGGGAACCGTTTCTCAAATGCCAATGTTCGGCAAAGAATGAAGATGACGAAGACTCAAATGAGGAAACGTAATTTCCTATAATCCACAAAAAAACATTGTTATATCATCATCGCTTTGAGACGAAGAATTTACAATAGAACTTTTGCAAGAACTTTTGAAAAAAGAAGAAACAAAATGAACAATCACTTACAACAAAAATAAATTTTTATTTATCAAAGATACAACAAATTCTGGTATTCAATCATTTTTTCTAGTTCCAATTCAAATGCAGATTTCTGATGTTGTCAGAGATAGTATTTTATTTATATTATTTTTCGGACTTCTTTCTATTTTATTTTATCGCATAATTTATTGGTTTGTCGGTAAATTATTTATTCCTATCGAAGAAAATATCCAAGATATGGAGCAATTTGTTTTCAATGCTGGACATGAACTAAAAACGCCATTGTCAGTTACAAAAAGCCATCTTCAATTATGATTGGCAAAAAAACAATACAAAAAATCTATTGATGCAAGCATCCAAGAAATTGATAAAATGAATTCTCTATTGGATTCGTTGATAAATCTTTCTATCATTCACAAAGAAACAGAAAATCAAAAGATCGATATCGAAAATGAAATAACCAATATTCTAAATCAATACAATCAAGAAGCCAAGAAAAATCAGATTTCTATAAATATTGTTAAAAATAGTAATTGTTTTGTTATAGCAAACAAAAATCACATGCATATTCTTATTTCAAACCTTGTATCCAATGCAATTAAATACAACAAAAAAGGAGGAGAAATAGAAATAGTTATTGATTCTTGATCATTGACAATAAAAGATACAGGGATTGGTATTCCACAAAAAGATCTAGAAAAAATATTTGATAGATTTTACCAAGTAGGAAACATAAGAAACCAAAAATGATTTTGAATTTGATTGGCATTGGTAAGAAAAATAGTTGATGTTTATGGATGGAAAACAGATATTTTTAGTAAAGAAAAAGTGTGAACAACCATAAAGATCAAATTTAATTAAAAATTTAATTTTAAATAAAAAAGCCTGGCGATTTTCCAGGCTTTTTTATTTAAATATGATTAATATTTCTCACATTTTACTATAAAATGTTCTATTCAATGATCACAAGATGGGCAAAGTTTTGGAGGGTTTTTCCCTTTGTGAGTATAACCACAATTGTCACAAACTCGTTCAATTTCTTCTGATTTGTTTCTAATTGTTTCAGCTTTTACTTGGTCATATAATTTTTGATATCTTTCTGCGTGATGTCTTTCTGAATTTGAAATAGAATTAATTCTGGCTGCAACTTCTGGATATCATTCTTCCAAAGCAATTTTTGCAAATTCTGGATACATGTCATCAAATTCGTGTGTCTCTCAGTCAACAGCGTATTTTAAATTTTCCAAGGTTGTTCAAAGTTTAACAAATACATCAGTTTCTATTGGCAATATTTCCATATCCAATCATTCTTTTTCTTTGATAGCCAAAAACATTCTCATAAATCGTTTTGCATGTTCTCTCTCTTGATCAGCTGTTTCCAAAAAGATTTTTGATATTTGCAAAAATCATTCTTTTTTTGCAACACCAGCAAACATAGTATAACGATTTCTTGCTTGTGACTCTCATACAAATCCTTGAGCCAAATTGATAAGTGTTTTTTTCATGATATATGTTTTAAAGTATAAAGCAGATTATGTTATTTCTGATTTCATAGTTGTTCAACATAGTAATTATTCAAAAAGTTTTCAAATTCCTCACCAATTGAATCTCTATATAATATTGCCAAAAACAAAATAACTATAAGAATTACAATTCTTTTTATTGAATTTTTCCTTTGATGTTTGTTCATTGAAAACAAGAAATATAAAAAACTCAAAATAAAGTTATATATTTTAAAAAGAAATCCAAGTCAAAATAACAAAAATATAAATAATTGACAAACAAGTACATTATATGTATAATTTCATTTGTTTATTATGTTAATTTCTTGTGATGAAACAAAATCAGAATTTAGATAATTCTATATTTGTTAAATATAAATGAAAAAATTATTTAAAAAGTACGGCAGATACTATTAAGGTAACCAAGACAATATTAAAGTTGTTTGATGATATTGAGGATGCTGATTTTTTGCGTATAATCAATACTCAGGTTGATAAGTTTATCAAGGATGTAGAAAAAATAAAAGAAATTCATAATAACGATCCAGAAAAGGTTTTGATTATAGTTTTGGACTTTATAGAGAATATATTCAAGAATTTTGATGTAAAAAGATTTTACAACCTTACTCCAAATGTTTCATATGATGAATACGCAAATAAGCCTATATGAGAACAAATTATAAACAATATTTTTGATGGGAAATTATCTGACAAAAACGCAAACTTTATAGAGAAAGATTATGTAAAATGATGAAACTGTCACCATCGAAGTATTCTTATAAAAAAAATATTTGATATTGTTAAGATACCATGAGTCGATTGTCAGATACGAAGATTTCCCAAGGGGCATTCTTTGTTATCTTTTGAGCTTAATAATAAATACTGGTTTCTAGATATGGTAGAAGATTGAAAGGTTATGACACTAAAAGATGTTAATAGTGTTTGATGATTTAAAAATTATGAAATAGCAAATAAAGTTTGATATGATGAGGGGAGTTCTGTGATGGATTTTGCTTCAGTAGAAAAATTTGCAAAACATACAGACAAAGAAAACACAAAATGAATTAGATTACAAATAGATAGAATAAAGGCAGAAGTTGAGTGAGATATGTTGAAAATAGAAATAACAAAAGACAAATGAAAAAAGAAGAAACATTATGAAATAAGATTAAATAAGTATACAAAGGCGTATAATAAAAAAGAATTTATAAACAAAATTATGCCTTGGATGCAAAGAGCTTTGATAATAGTATGAAGAAAACTTCCAAAATGATACTTGCCAGAATCAGAAAAGAATAACCCAGAATTAGATAAAAACAACTAATTATTTTTTTCCAACTTCAATCCACACGGTAATTTTTTAACCAAAAAGAGATAGTAATTTACGCCAAAAAATACCAATGCCATAATCAAAAAAATTCAGATTTTATTTATTCTATTTGCCTCCTGCATCAACATCAAGATCATCATAATCGACGAAAAAATCCATACAAACGCCCTAATTTCACTTCTATTCCAACCAAGTCAGAGTAGTCTATGATGAAGATGTGTATAGTCACCTTTGAGCGGTGATTTTTTTATGATGAAAATTCTATAAAATCACACCCAAACTGCATCAAAAATCACAAGCGACAGTGCTACAACAATAGTTCCAATCTTGGCTCCTCCTGCGATCGAGAGATACGCCAAGCTAAATCCAAAAAACATGATTCCTACATCTCTTAGTAAAGCAAGTGGTTTGTACTCCACTATCGTGGATACCAAACTCAGGGCGAACAGCACCAAAGCCAGATTTTCCACCAAATGCAAGGTCACCAGGTTCGCCTCCGTAAACACTGTAAAATGCTGAAATACTACATATTTGATCAACAAAAATATCGTCAAAAATCCCACACTAGAAACTCAACTCGCTTGTGCGTTTATCCCATCAATTCGGTTGATTGCATTTATACACAAGATTGACCATATAACAAAGAAAATAGCGAAAAACCATTGCGGCATAATCCAACTCCATGATCCAATCAAAATCTCTTGTCCTTGAAATCCTCATATATAAACAGCTAAAACTGCTCCCAAAATATGCGATAATAGTCTAAACCACGATGGTAACGAAAACTTTATCTTATCAATATATCTCAGTTCGTCCAAAAGCTGCACAAGTACAATCGGAAATCAACCTATTATCAAACCCCAAAACAACCTATTACTCAAATATTCTGGAAACAAGACCGCTACAATCCCAAAAAATCCCAAGTATACGAAAACTCCCAAAATTGTTGGTACGGGTTTTCTTGTATTTTTGAGATCGTTCCCTGGTTTGTCTAAGATTCCTATTTTTTTAAAAATTCGTATTCATAGCAAACTTATTGTTACCGAACCTATCAATGAAAATAATAAATTCATTAAATTCTGATTATTAGATAAAGATTTGATTGCTTATGTATATATGATTCTGGATTTTATTTTCCAATCGATTTTTCTTTCATTTGCAAATTTTTTTCAAAACCTTACACTATCATCGTTTATCCAATTAACTATCAAAAGCAAATGCAAGAATGACCACAACACGAAGAAGAGCTTAAAGTTTTTCTCGTAGATATAGTTACCAAAGATACCAAGCCAGATATTCTAGCAGATAGAATGCGTGAATTGGAAAATCTCGTCAACACTTTTGGATGAGTTGTGATTTTACAGACCTACCAAAAAAAAGATCAGCCAGACAATAAGACCTACGTTGGAAAGGGGAAACTTGAAGAGATTATTGCAGATATGCAAAGATTGGGTGCTAATTTACTTATTGTATGAAACATCCTAAAACCTAGACAGATTTATGAAATTGGCGAACAGCTTCGTCCTTTCAAAATGAAGATTCGAGATAGAGTAGATCTTATTCTCAAAATTTTTGATAAACATGCCCAAGGAGGAGAATCTGGTTTACAAATCGAATTGGCTGCTATCAAACATATGGGGCCTAGAATTTTCGGTATGGGAATAGAACTTTGACGTCAAGGAGGTGGCGGAAGCGGCGCGATGCGCTGACTTGGAGAAACCAACACCGAGATCATGCGTCGCCACCTCAAAGAGAGGCAACGGAAAATCGCCAAAAAACTCGAAGATTATGAGCATATGAGAAAACTTCATCGCGATTCTAGAATCAGGAAATGACTTCCTACTGTAGGAATCGTGGGATATACCAATGCAGGAAAATCTACTTTACTCAATGCGCTTACCAAAAAATGAGCACTAGCAGAAGATAAACTCTTCGCTACGCTCTGAACAAATGTCGGGAAATTATATATGATCACCGATCCAGAAACAGGTCGCGGCAGGGAAATCCTGATCAACGACACAATCTGATTTATCCGCGACCTTCCTCCGGCACTTATCAAAGCCTTTAAATCTACTTTGGAAGATAGTATAGAATCTGATTTGCTTTTCCATGTTATAGATGCTTCCGACACGTTCGTCCAGGAAAGAATTGATGTTGTTCACGAAATTCTCGAAAACATCGGCGCAAAGCAAACAAAAATTTTGGTTTTCAATAAAATAGATGCCATATCCCCAGAGCGCCTCCAAGCACTTCAAGAAATCTACAAAGACGAGATAACAGCTCGAATTTCCGCCAAAGATCAACAAGGACTCGATGAACTAAAAAAGCTCTTGATAGAGAAATTAGATTTGATATAATTATAGCTGTAAAACAAAAAAGAAAGGAGTAAAAATGGAAAAAGTAAAAAAAGCAGTCTTACTTTTAACTATACCGTTCGAATGGCTTGGTATTGCCTATGTTCAATGGAAAATAGTTAGATTTTTATTTTCAATCGTCATAATAGCTATATTGGTAATGTTTGGATTATTCCTTCGTTTCAAATATGATATATCTTCATTAATGTTACTTGTTTTTGGATATGTTATCTATTATTTGATTGAAATATGGCTGAAAAGTCAAATTAGTAAATAGCCTAATACATATATATGTATTGGGTTTTTTTAAACATCAAGATTTACATCTTTTTTACCTTATTATTCTTTATCAATTTATCAGTAAACAAAACCCCTTCCAAATGATCTATTTCATGTTGTACAATTACAGCATTAAAATCTTTTAGTTTTTTCTTTTGCTTATTTCCTTTTATGTCTGTATATTCTACAGTCAAAGATTTGTGTCTTTTAACTTTTCCAAAGATATTAGGCAAAGATATACAAGCTTCTTCTCAAATTACCATATCTTGAGATAAATCTTTTATTTCTGGATTTATCATTATAGTTTCTGCCAAAAGTTTTTCTTTGTTTTTTTTCATATCTCGCTGAGTAGTTGCGATAATGCGAAGGTTTTTACCTACTTGTGGTGCAGCAAGTCAAACACCATCGTGTTTTCGCATTAGTTTTATTAAATCTTTAGAAAAATCTTTTATTTCTGAGTTTATTTCATTAATAAATTCTGATTTTGATCTTAGTATAGGGTTGTTGTCTCATGTTTGTATTGTGTATTTTTTCATTGATATAATATTTGAATATAAATTTAGATAGATTAGATTTTAATATTTTATAAATCGAGTAATAAAAACAATAAACAAAAGAAAGAAATTATTATTAATCTGACAAAGCGTAGATGACATACCAATATAATAATAGGTTTGTTTCCAATTTTGTCATGCTGAGAGAAGTCGAAATACAGCATTGATGATTAATATATTTTATTCATTTTTTATTATGATATAACTTTGTGGCTCGATAACTAACAAAATTGATAATATTATTTTCTTCTTGAAAATCAATATAAAAAACATATAGTATACGTTTGTAAGTAGTTCAACCGGATCTATGTATATAGGTTCCAACTGGTTAAATTGATATCGCTGCGGAGAGATGGCAGAGCGGTTGAACGCGACAGTCTTGAAAACTGTTGTCCGGGCAACTGGACCGTGGGTTCGAATCCCACTCTCTCCGCCATTTATATTTAAAACTGATATGACAAGTAAAAAAGTCCCTACGATTAAATTTTTGTTTTCATTAGGTTTCATTTCTTTTTTTACTTTTGTAATCGCATCTCCAGATATTTTCCCAAAAACAGAGCAGCAGATAGTTGTTAGCTCAAGTTTTGTGGGATATAATGATGAGATTTCTTCAGAAATCACTATGGATATGATAACTATAGACCAAAGTGATAGTGATGAGGTTGGTATACTTCATTATGTTGTTCAGCCTGGTGATGTTCTTGGTAGAATTGCAAGTACTTTTGGTACTACGGTTGCAAAAATCCAAAAAGTTAACAAATTAAGCTGACCGATTAGACCTGGACAAAAACTTATTATATCAAATGAAGATGTTGGATTTTTGTATTCAATGCCAGAAAATATCAACGTAAAAATATTTACCAATAAATATAATCTTAATATAGATGAGTTTATGTCTCTTAACTATATTCAAGATGAGTCAGAAATGTTATATAAAGGACAAGATGTCTTTATCAATATAACAAATGAAATGGCTTATGATAATTGATTGTTAGAAAGACCAAAACCAGTTATTAAGCCTCAAATAGCTTATAAGCCAGTTATCAACAAACCACAGACAAGAACCACAACATCATCAAGTACTTCCTCTTCTATAAGAGTTCCTGCAAAAAAATCAAATATCATATCTCAATTTGTTTTCAAGAAAAACATAAAAAATTCTTTTTATGCTTGATATTGTACTTGGTATGCTGCTATTATTTCGCCAGAAATATTTCCATATGTAGAAGAAAATAAACAAGAAAGGCCTTTTGGTTGAAATGCTAATCAACGATGTAGTAATGCACAAAAAGCTTGACTTAGAGTTGTATGGAATTCTTCAAAAAACCCTGTAACTCCTAGTGTTGGTGCGTTGATTGTATATCAAAATTGAGGTCCAAATTATCGTTCTTATGGTCACGTTGCAAAAGTTAGATGAGTTTATCCTGATGAACAAACTGTTTTGATAGAAGAGATGAATTATTCTGGTAAATTTATAGTAACAAAACGTAAAGATGACCTAAACAATAGCAATATAAAGTGTTATATTTATGCAAAATAATATTTTAAAACAAAATCCTGATAGAAATTTCAGGATTTTTGTTTTTTGATAAAAATTCTTCTCTTGAAAAATTTAAATTTTTTCATAAAGTGGTTTTCGCATACAATTTGTGTGTAGTTTTAATTGTAGATAAAAAAATATGCAAAAGATTAAACAAAATTATCCGAGATCTTATGGAGATGTTAGATTTTCTTCAAAAAAATTTTCTTCTTCAAAAAAAATAGTACTAAAAAATTGAAAAAAAATATTAATATGAGTCCTTTTGTGAATATTTTTGATTTTTTCATTTTGGTTTACAAAAAATGTCGTATTGGCCTTGCCAGATATTTCCCAAATAAATGACATGATTTTTTCTGAATCTACAATAATTCAAGATAGGAATGGTAAAGAATTATATAAATTATATGAAGAAAACAGAGAATATGTACCTTTTTCTGGTATTTCCAAAAATATGATAAATGCTTTGGTTGCAATGGAAGATCAACGTTATTGGGAGCATAGTTGATTAGATCCTATAGGTATAATTAGAGCATGAATAAATAATTTTTTGCGTCCAGGTGCTGCGATGCAATGAGCATCAACAATATCTCAGCAATTGTTAAAAAACCTCTTATTAAATAAAGACTTCAAAAGAGAAACTACACAAGAAAAAATAATAAGAAAACTAAAAGAAGTTATGTTGACAAGTAAACTAAATAAAGTAATCGAAAAAGAAATACACAAAGAAAATCCATCTATTTCAAAATCAGATTTGCATAAAGAAATGAAAAATAAAGTTCTTGAACTTTACCTTAATTATATTGCTTTTTGAAATAATGCTTTTGGTGTAGAAGCGGCATCAAAAACATATTTTAGTAAGTCAGCAAAAGATCTTGATGTTTTAGAGTCATCTATACTAGCTTCAATTCCAAAAAGTCCTACAATTTACAATCCATACAGAAATAGAGATAGGGTAATTTGAAATCTTTCTATTGTTGATCAAAATTGATCACAGATGGAATACACAGGTGCTATTTTTGATGAAGTATTGTCTAAATTAGCTAGATGACTAGAAACTATAGAAGTAGATAAAGCTTGATGATTTATAAAAACATTGGAAAATGTAGCATCTTTTGTCGTATCTGATTGAGAAAATTCATATACAGTAAAGTATATTGTATGAAGAAAGGATTTTGCTCTAATGAGGATGTATGAAGATTGATATATTACCCAAAACGAATTAAAACAATCTTTCCTACAATCAATCACATATCAACTTCGTAGAAATAGAGTAGATATGTTTGCTCCTCATTTTGTTCACTGGGTTATTGAGGAGTTAGAAAAAAAATATGATAAAGATACCTTATTTAAAGGTGGTATTATTATAAAAACAACATTGGATTTGGATCAGCAAATTATAGCTGAGCAGTCTTTAGCTTGAAACACTTCTGTTCTTCAAGAAAATTGAGCAAACAATTCGTCTATGATATATTTAGATTCTACAAATGGTGATGTTTTGGCTTATGTTGGTTCAATAAATTATTTTGATGATAAAATACAAGGTCAAAACGATATGGTTAGGAGTCCAAGACAGTCATGATCAGCGATAAAACCATTTATATATGCTCTTTGATTTCAATTGTTACCTTTGACTTTGGATACTCCAATGTTTGATATTCCATTCAAAATATGACAAGACCAACCAAATAATGCAGATGGTAAATTTTCTTGATTAATTCCCCTTAAACTAGCGTTGGCTCATAGTAGAAATATTCCAGCAACGAAAATGATTCTTGCTTTATGATGAGAGTCTGTTGCAAAGCCTTATTTGAAAGATTTATGATTGGTATGAGTAAAGGATGGTGTTGAATATTGATATACATTAGCATTGTGAGCGGCTGAAGTTAGTATGATAGATCTTGCTAATGCTTATTCTCATCTTTCAACTAATGCACCAGCAGAGATAAATCCTATTTTGGAAATAAGATCAAGAGATGGCTCATTAATTTATAAAAAAGAAGATAAAAAACAAAAAGAAGTTATCCCTGGTTGAATTAGATATCTTCTGTGGAATATTTTATCAGAACCAACAAATAGATTGGCTGGTTGGGTGTCTAGATTTAATGTTCAAGGTCTGTCTTTAGCTCTAAAAACATGAACTTCCAATATCAAAACAGATAGATGAAATCGTCCAAGAGATTGATGGATGGCCGTTTATAATGGTTCAAAAGTAGCTGTTTTTCGAGCTTGAAATGCTGATTGAGCAGCTATGAATAGAAATGCTTTTGGAGGTACAATACACGCAAATCCAATGAAAAATTTCTTTACATCGTTGGTAAGAAATAATTTTATTTCAAATGATACTATTAGGTCTGTTGATGTAACGACTGTTGATATTTCTAGAGTATCATGAAAACTTGCAAATGAAAATACTCCTTCAGAATTTGTTACAAATACAATGAGATATATTCATTGAGTTGGTTTAGAGTCTGATTATTGAATGAATTCTTTTGAATACGATATTTTGTGTAATTGAGCTCCAAGCCCAACAACTCCTTTGGATGAACTTAAAAAATGATATGAAATTCAACCGTCTACTATAATCCCAAGCAAAATAGATTTAGCAGAAATAACTGAACGATGGAAACTTGGATCTAGTTTCACATGAAAAGCTCCAGAATGATGATTTATTAGTTGAGAGATTGTTTATAATTATCCAAATGTTTTTGTTAATATTCCAATAGAATCATGTGAAGAAAGATGAACAAAAGAAGATCTTTCTATTGTGTTAGATATTATTCTTCCAGAAGAAAATAAGACGGTTTCAGATAAATTTTCTCTTTGGTATTCTATAAATGCAGAAAGATGAATTAAATCTGTTTTATTGTTTGCAGATGGAAAGCAAATAGCTCAATTCTCATACAATTGAAGAAGTAAAACAATTAATGAATTAAATGCTATTTCTTCAAGTTTGTCTGCATGAGAACATAATATTGAAATAATTGCAATAGATAGTAAAGGTTATTCAAATAAAACTTCCTTTGATGTGAATATTGTAAAAAAAGATGATATAGCGCCATTTATATTAGAAAACAGAACAAAAGTTCAACAATTAGATAGTGGTAAATATCAGGTTAGTGTTATAATAGAAGATAATTTATCTTTTATAGAGTATGGAAAAGTCTCGATATGAGAAAAAGTTATATTGGAATTTAAGTGAAAAGCTGCAGTATTTACATTGGATGAACTTGTTCCTATTACTATTGTTGCAAAAGACGCTTATGGAAATATATTAGAAAAAACTATAGAGTTGCAATAAAAATTCGATTTACAAAAAATGGCATAATTTAATATGCCATTTTTTGTTATCTTATTATGTTAGATGGATAATTTGCATTTAAAACAACAAAAGGAACTGTTGTTGCAGATGAATATCATCATCAACAATCTGTTCAATCGCTTGCTTGTCATTCAAGATTACAATACCAGCCAAAAACATTTTCTAGGTTGATTCGAGGCTCAAAAGCAGTTGTTCATAATATGCTATTAACTTGTGTTTTTCTTCATTCACTAGGAGTTGTGGGTGTGTTTAAAAAAACTATTTTACCTAAAAGGTGGGTTTTGTGATTTATTGGTTCTATATTTTCTGGAGTTCATCAAACTAGCAATCAGTTTATAACAATGTTTCATTTCATAAAGATTCAACTGCTTTTTGGTTCAATGTTGGAAGGATATCAATCTTGATTAAAAATAGTTTTTTGATTTGGATTGTTTTTTATTGCCAAGACTCATCAATCTATAAACAAATCAAGATGGTCTCAATCTTTGTTCATGCTGTTCTTCAATGTTATACTTCAGTTGTTCATAATTATTGTTTTGTTTCTATGAAGATCTTGACTTAAATCTATTTCTAGATTGTTTGTGTTTTTATAACAAAGTACCGCATCCTTGTTGTTTTCCGGAAGTGATGTTATTCATGTTTCTCCCACCAAATAAGTTTTTCATCTACAAAGCGTTTCTGCGTTTTTCTTTGCTTTATTTATAACATCAGAAGGATTTAAATCAGAAATCATAAGAATTGTTCTTTTTTCTATATTTCAAAGAAGAGCTCTTTTTTCGTCAGGAGCTATTGCTGTTGATATAAATGTGTTTCCTTGTATCAAAATATTCCACATAGTATCTTGTGCTTGAGAATCTCAAGATGCCAATATTGACCAATTTGGATTAGTTGAAACTATGTTGTTTCATGAATTTGTAAAAGAATTATTTATATTTCATCAGTTATTAATGTTTGTAATAAGATTTTGGCTTCATTCAATAGATCATCAAACAAATCAGATTCATCAAATACTATCCCAAATATATCCCAAAGGAGTCACGTTATTAAAGTATTCAAAACTGTTTGCGAAATTTGCCAAGAAAGTGTTGTTTTGGTAGTCAAGTCTTGTCCCTGCAATAATGTGAGAATCGTTTCATCATCGGGTGTATTTTATATATCCAAATATTCCGTAAGAATCTCATCAACAGGCGGTAAATAATCATCAGGTCAATGTGAGTCACTGATATCAGTTTTGCTCATTTAACATAGTGAATGTTTTTTCGTCTAAAGGCCAAAGTCTTGCTCATCTAGCAGCATTGTAATAAATTCATCTAAGTTGTTTAGTACATGTTTTTGTAATTCATCATGCTGTTATTGTTTTTGGGGTTGTTAATGATTCTGTGTTTAACCAAAAGATTCATCATCAAAAATTATTTCCCGGTGATGAAAAGTGGATTTCTGAAAATCTAGATAACAAAGATGTTTGTGTTAATCATGGAAATTTTAGTTTTAATCAATTTAGGAAGCTATATAGAAAAATTCCTGTTATTATAAAGAAAATCGTAGATCATGTGCTTGTTATACGAAATTTTTTGTATTTCATAATGAATATAATTAAGTAAAAAATTTTATATATATTCTACCTATATATACAGTATAAGCAAAATATTGATTTTTGCAAATTTACAATAGATTCTGATTTTTACATTTTGATATTTATATATATAATATGTCTAGACATTTTGTTTGTATTTTTATTTAAATTATTGTTTTTTTTGCTTTTTTATTCGGCTCAAGAACTAGAAAAAAAATAAAAGTGAAAAAAAGTCAAAAAAGTCTTGAAATGGATGATTAAATTATTATAACATTCCTCGCAACACTTTTGGAAGAAGAAGTTTTGGGTGTTGATGAAGCGGATACTTAACAATAATATCATACAATACATTTTTCAAAAAAACAATAAATCTGTTTAAAAGCAATGAGAGGATGCCTTGGGTAGAAAAGAGGATGAAGGACGTAGTTGGTTGCGAAAAGTTCCGGTAAGGTGCCAACAGCCGTTTGGAGCCGGAAATGTCCGAATGGGAGAACCTGGTCCGTATAACGGATCGCCATATAGGCCAAAACCTGGTGAAGTGAAATATCTCAGTAGCCAGAGGAAAAGAAATCGTAAGAGATTCCCTTAGTAGTGACGAACGAACAGGGAAGAGTCCAAACTCACATAGTGTAAGGTGTTAGCCGTTGCTATGATGAGGGTAGTAGGAGTATTTAGAACTGACTAACATCGGTTCAGGGACATTAGTGTCTTTTTAGAAGAATCATCTGAAAAGGTGTGCCATAGAAGGTGAAAGCCCCGTATTCAAAAGGGAGGCACGGCCCAAATATTTCCTGAGTAATGTCGGACACGAGAAATCCGGCATGAATTCGCCCAGACCACTGGGTAAGACTAAATACTTTTCTACACCGATAGCGAATAGTACCGTGAGGGAAAGGTGAAAAGAACCCCAGGAAGGGGAGTGAAATAGATTCTGAAACTCATTGCTTACAAGGGAGTGGGAGCTCGCAAGAGTGACCGCGTACCTATTGACGAATGGGTCAGCGAGTTATTAGTAGTAGCGAGGTTAAGGCAGTTATAGCTGGAGCCGTAGGGAAACCAAGTCTGAATAGGGCGTTTAGTTGCTATTAATAAACCCGAAGCGTGACGAGCTACGCATGGGCAGGATGAAGGGTCAGGAAACTGGCTTGGAGGTCCGAACGGTTTGGTGCTGCAAAACCTTCCGATGACCTGTGCGTAGGAGTGAAAAGCTCATCGAGTTACGTGATAGCTGGTTCTCTCCGAAATGCATTTAGGTGCAGCCTGCAAATTAGATCTTATAGAGGTAGAGCTCTTATAAGGCTAGGGGTGTCGAAAGGCATTACCAAACCTTGTTAAACTTCGAATGCTATAAGGAATTTTGTGGAGTGAGACTGTGGGGGCTAAGCTTCATAGTCGAAAGGGTAACAGCCCAGATTTCTGGTTAAGGTCCCTAAAGTATAGCTAAGTGGAAAAAGAGGTGTTTTTGCTCAAACATCCAGGAGGTTTGCTTAGAAGCAGCAATCCTTTAAAGAAAGCGTAACAGCTCACTGGACAAGCGAAAATGCGCTGAAGATGTAACGGGGCTAAGCTATATACCGAAACCGAAAGATTTTTGATTTATCAAAAGTCGGTAGGAGAGTGTTCTTTATTGGCTGAAGGTGGGGCGTAAGCCTAGCTGGACGATAAAGAAGTAAAAATGCTGACATGAGTAACGACGCAAGATGAAAATTCTTGCTGCCGAAACCCTAAGGATTCCTACGCAACGTTCATCGTCGTAGGGTTAGGCGAGACCTAAGGCTTGCTCAGAAATGAGCGGTCGATGGATAGCTGGTTAATATTCCAGCCCTTATATAAAGAGTGATGGGGTAACACATTGGGATGTGTGAGAGCGTGCTAAGGATGTGCGTTGAAAGAGTGACGTATTCTGGCTTTGCCAGAAGGTAAAGGTAGGTAAATCCGCCTTTATTTAAAACAAGCTTGATCAGAAATGATTCCCTCGGGATGAATGATTCTCATAATTTTGGTGTCAAGAAAAACCTCTAAACTTATCTTTATGTAACTCGTACCCAGATCAGACACTTGTAGGGTGGTAGAGAATACCAAGGCAATCGAGATAACTAATAATTAAGGAACTTGGCAAAAAAGCGGGCCTAAGTTTGCAATAAGCCCTGCCCTGCAGCAATGTAGGGCCGCAGCGAATGACGTGGGGGGGACTGTTTATCAAAAACACAGCTCTCTGCTAACTCGAAAGAGGATGTATAGAGGGTGATGCCTGTCCAATGCCAGAATGTTATGTTCTCTTGTGCAAGCTCGAGAATTAAGCACTGGTGAATGACGGCCGTAACTATGACGGTCCTAAGGTAGCGAAGTACCTTGTCGGGTAAGTTCCGACGCGCATGAATGGCATAACCATCCCCACACTGTCTTAATTTTAGACTCGGTGAAATTACATTCCCGGTAAAAATGCCGGGTAGTTGCAGTTAGACGGAAAGACCCTGTGAAGCTTTACTGTAGATTGATATTGGGCTGTAGCATTTGTTGCTCAGTATAAGTGGGAGGCTTTGAAGTTTGGTTTTTGGACCAAGTGGAGCCAATAGTGAGATACCACTCAATATATGTAGCATCTCTAATTCCGCTAAAGCGGAAAACAGTGTCAGTTGGACAGTTTACCTGGGGCGGGTGCCTCCTAAAAAGTAACGGAGGCGTACAAAGGTTTGCTTTTCACGGATGGAAACCGTGATGGAAGTGTATTCGCATAAGCAAGCTTAACTGTAAGACTAACAGGTCAAACAGATACGAAAGTAGGTGAAAGTGATCCGGATCTTCCAAGTGGAAGGGGATCCGCTCAACGGATAAAAGTTACTCCGGGGATAACAGGCTAATGGAATCTAAGCGTTCACAGCGACGATTCCGTTTGGCACCTCGATGTCGACTCGTCGCATCCTGGGGCTGTAGAAGGTCCCAAGGGTTGGGCTGTTCGCCCATTAAAGCGGGACGCGAGTTGGGTTCAGAACGTCGTGAGACAGTTCGGTCCCTATCTACTGTAACCGTAAGCAACTTGAGAAATGCTGTCCCTAGTACGAGAGGACCGGGATGGACTAGCCTCTAGTTAACCAGTTGTCATGCCAGTGGCATAGCTGGATAGCCACGCTGGGAAAAGATAACCACTGAAAGCATCTAAGTGGGAAACTTGTTTCAAGATTAGGTTGCTCTCTCTTCGGAGGTAAGATCTCCCGTAGACTACGGGTTTGATAGGCGCCATGTGAAAGTCCCGTAAGGGATTGAGCAAAGGTGTACTAATAGATCGAGTGGGTTTATTGTTTTTTTTGGAAAATGTAATGTATGATGTTATTGGAAAAGATTCTCGCAAATGCTATTGTATTTGAAGTGGGGTTTTATATACTAAAACCCGTCGATTTATTATAACGGTGGTGTTGATACGTTTTGGGGAAATACCTGTTCCCATTCCGAACACAGAAGTTAAGTCCAATTCGGTCGATGATACTTGCACTATTAGTGCTGGGAAAGTAGATTAGCGCCACCATTATAGTAGATGGAAGATCATTAATAGGTTTAAAAAGAAATAAAGTATGGTTTTTTTGAAGAGTTTGACCCTGGCTCAGGATGAACGCTAGCGGAACGCCTAACACATGCAAGTCGAACGAGAGTTGTTTTGTAGCAATACAAGATAATAAAAGTGGCAAACGAGCGAGTAACACGTACTTAACCTGCCCAGAAGTTGAGGCCAACTACAGAGATGTAGCTAATCCTCAATAGTATCTAAGTGATGAAATTAGCTTAGATTAAAGATTTATCGCTTTTGGAGGGGGGTGCGTCCTATCAGGTTGTTGGTGAGGTAACGGCTCACCAAGCCTATGACGGGTAGCCGGTCTGAGATGATGTCCGGCCGCGATGGGACTGAGATACGGCCCATACTCCTACGGGAGGCAGCAGTGGGGAATCTTGCACAATGGGCGAAAGCCTGATGCAGCGATTCCGCGTGGAGGATGACGCATTACGGTGTGTAAACTCCTTTTCTGGTGGAAGACGAATGACGGTACACCAGGAATAAGGGACGGCTAACTACGTGCCAGCAGCCGCGGTAATACGTAGGTCCCAAGCGTTATCCGGATTTACTGGGCGTAAAGCGTCTGTAGCCCGATATGTAAGTCTGTTTTCAAATACCTGGACTCAATCGAGGGAAGGGGATAGATACTGCATATCTAGAGATATTTGGAGGTTAGTGGAATTTCCGGTGGAGCGGTGAAATGCGTTGATATCGGAAAGAACGCCGAAAGCGAAAGCAGCTAACTACAATACATCTGACGGTGAGAGACGAAAGTTTGGGTAGCAAACGGGATTAGATACCCCGGTAGTCCAAACCTTAAATTATGCTTGCTAGGTGTTTAGATCCTTCGGGATCTGAGTGCCGTAATCTAACGAGTTAAGCAAGCCGCCTGGGTAGTATATTCGCAAGAATGAAACTCAAAGGGATAGGCGGGAGAACACACAAGCAGTGGATTGTCTAGATTAATTGGATAATAAGCCAAGAATCTTACCTAGGATTGACATGCAATGTGTCATATATGAAAGTATATTATTCGTAGCAATACGAAGCTTTGCACAGGTGGTGCATGGTCGTCGTCAGCTCGTGCCGCAAGGTGTCTAGTTAAGTCTAGTAACGAGCGCAACCCTCGTCTTTAGTTAGAATGTCTAAAGAGACTGCCTGGGTAACCAGGAGGAAGGAGAGGATGACGTCAGATCCTCATGCCCCTTACACCTAGGGCTTCATAGACAATACAATGGGTAGTAACAACGAGAAGCAATACCGCGAGGTGGAGCAAATCTATAAACCTACCCCTAGTTCGGATTGTAGTCTGGAACTCGACTACATGAAGTTGGAATTGCTAGTAATGGCGAATCAGCTATGTCGCCGTGAATATGTCCCTGTTCTTTGCACTCACCGCCCGTCAAACCATGGGAGCTGAGGTTCTTTGAAGATTCGCTATGCGGATTAAGGAGGAAATCAGTGACTGGGGTTAAGTCGTAACAAGGTATCCCTACGGGAACGTGGGGATAGACCACCACCCTAAACTTAATAATTAGAGTAATTATAACTTATAACCAATACCCGCCATACTTTATTTCTTTCTGAACTTATTGATCATTATTTCTTTCTACTACGAAAAATCTCATCTTCATGGTGAGTTTTTTTTCTTCGTTTTATTATTTTTTAATATAAAAATGCATTTAGTAAACGATATATCAGCTTTTGTAGATCAAAAAAAGTGACTTGTTAATATGGTTGTCGATATTCCCAAGGGATCAAATAATAAATACGAATATGATCATCATTTGTGATGTTTTAGACTTGATCGTGTAATTCATCATTCGATGTACTATCCATGTGATTATTGATTTATTCCACAAACATTATCAGAAGATTGAGATCCATGCGATATTTGTTTATTGGTTACAAATCCTACATTTACTTGATGTCTAATTAAAGCAAGACCAATCTGAATTTTATACACAGTTGATAATGCTTGAAATGATCCAAAAATAATAGCTGTTCCTACAGAAGATGTTGATCCAAGATGGAATGAGGTTCATTGTATCGATGATTTAGGACATCATATGAAAGAGGAGTTGTTGTTATTATTTAAACAAATAAAAGCATTGGAACATAATAAGTATGATAAAATAGAAGTGCTTTGATTTTGAAATGTTTTAGAGGCACAGGATGAAATATTAACTTCTATAAAAAGATTTCAAGATACTCAAAAAAATCATTAATAAAAAATTAGTCTCATCTTCGTGATGAGATTTTTTTTAATTTTTTTTCATATACAATAAATCACTCTTAAATAAAAATAAACTCAATAAAAAGAAAAGAAAAATTATCAAAGGAATTGTAATATAAGATAGTTGGTATTCTAAACCAATATTGTATGTGCCATGTAATGCGACACCCCCAGCAATGCTTATAAAAAGCGCAACTGGTCGAAGGATTTTTTGGCGTAGCGCATAGTAGAGTGCTCAGATAGTCGTAGTTGCCACGACATGAAGTAATGCGCTAATCAATCATCTTCCGATTATGAGACCAGCCATATTTTCTGATCATCCTACCAATGAAATCAGATAAAAAATATTTTCTATCAAACTAAATCCAAGTCATAGTAGTAGGCAAAAGAAAATTCCATCTTTTATTTTTTCGTTGTCTTCAAAAAGAGTTGTACTAGAAGTATATTTCATATATTCTTCGGCGTAAGCAGTGATAATATAATACAAAATCAACGAATTGATTCACAAAAGAATCCCTCCAAAACTTAAAACAACAAAAAATAATGCTCAACCCAAAAATACCTGCAAAATTAGCATTGCTCGTTTGCGCAACAAAAGTAATAATATAAGCAATATTCCCATACAATAAGATCAGAATATTAGTATTGTCTTGAAATTAAGTTGGTCTGTAATATTTAAGCTAAGATAAGATGTTGGATAAGATAATAAATATTTGTATGAAACCAATCCACCAACCAAAATAATTCAGATTAAAAGTATTTTCCAAATATATTGTATTTTGAGAGATCATTTACCAAAAGCTGTATTGATCAGCCAGATCCATACATAAAGAATAAATATACTTGCTAAAATTGCTCGAACAATACTCATTTGGTTTACAAAATTATTAAATTCTCTCGCAATAAAAAACAAATAAAATTCATCCATCATCAAGGCAGTATCATATTTAGAATTATATTCTAGCTACAATTGTATCGCTGCTTTTTGGCTACGGATGATGTTGATTTAGTGATGATTTCCTTCTTTTATTTGTCCTTTTTATTGCTCAATTTTAAGTTATAAGCCTATTGATAAACTCTTTAATCTCATCAACATATTGATCAGGACAGACGATAAATAATTCTTGTGCTGTTGATCATTTACTCATAATACATTTGAGGCCACTAGAAGTTGGATAAGATATTTTAAATAATAACTGGGAACTTCATTTTTGTTGTCTATTGATTCTTCACGGAATAATCCTACTGATATGGGGATGTTTTTCAATCGCTAAAAGTAGTTTCTTAAAATCTGGTAATATATGATGCTCGGTTTTTACTTTTTTAAAACTTATTTTCATTATAATAGAAAAGCTAAAGAGTTATATTATCTATAAAAAATAGTTTAGTAAAAACAAGAAAAAGCCACCTTTTCAGATGACTTATTTAGCTAAATAGTATAATAGAAAAACAGTGACATAGTTCTATTAGACTTTAAACTTATTTTTCTTTGGATTTTTTTTAATTAAAAATTTCTAAATATATCTTGAAGTCTTTTTCTTTCTTCCTCTTCTTCTTGTTTTGCTCTAATTTCTTTTTGAGCATCTTTGAGTTTGCTTTCGGTAAGGAAAATAAATTTATTCAATTTTTCCATTACTTGGGATTTTTTCTTATTATCTTCTAAAATGTCTGATTCTTCAAAAAGCAATACTTCATCCAAAAATATTTCAAAAAGATTTGATTCTGGGTTTAATCAGAGTTTGATTTCATTGAAATTTGTTTCTTCATTTTCTTTGTCTGTTTCAATTCTTTTTACATGGATTTCTTTTTGGTCATTGATTCAGAATTGATAAAGAACAGTTGCTTTATCGTTATTTGATCAAATGATTTCTAGCAAATCACCATCTTTTTTATTTAAAAGTTCATTTAGCTCATATACATTATCAAGAAGGTTACTAAACTTGTCTTGGATGTCAGATTTTTTTTCTTGATTATTTTCTTTTATTTCTTTTTCCTCAGCTTTTTGGTTGATAATGTTATCTTCTTTACGCTCATTTTTATCAATACTGTCTTCACTATTTCTATTGATATTTTCTGTTGTTATTTCTTCTATTTCGGAAATTTCTTCTGGTTTTTTTTCTTCAATATTTTGTTCTTTTGGTAAATTTGTTTCACTTTTTGGTTCTACAGAAGGAATATCAATAATAGGATTTTCGTTTTCTTCTGTTTTTTCTTCTATTTTTTCTTCTAGGTTTTTTTCTAGTTTTTCTTCTTCAACATTATTGTTTTGAGGAATTACATAACCATCAAATGGGTTGTTAGAACCAATATCTTCTTTTTTCTCTTCTGGTTTTTTTTCTTCAGTATTTTGTTCTTTATCTTCTAATGGTCAAAACATAGAAGGGTCTTGAATAATGTTTTCTGGATCTCCACCAAAAACACCACCTCATTGTTGAGTTTGTACTGTTTTAGGGTCTGTTTGTCCTGGTTGAAATTGTGGATCTGTCATTTTTTCAATAGTTAAATAATTAAATATCAATTTATTATAATCAGAATTATTGATTTTGCAAATTTTTCAATATTTTTTATTTAAAAAAAATCATTTGTATTTCTTTGGAAAACTAATATATTGAAAAAGCGTAATTAACTACGCAGTATTTATTTTTTGTTTTTTTGGTTAATGGAAGAAAATTTTGTTATCAGTCAGACAAAATTATTTGTCGGATGACTTGATTGGAGTATTAGAGGTAAAGACCTCAATGAAGAATTCTCTAAGTTTGGTGAAGTTGTTTTCGCTAGAGTAAATTTAGATAGAGAAAACAGAAACAGAAGTAAAGGTTTTGGATTTGTTGTATTCGCAAATGCAGAAGATGCTGCAAAAGCTCAAGCAGAAATGGATTGAAAAGAAGTAAAATGAAGAGCTATTAGAGTTGATTTTGCAAAAGAAAATCCTGAAAAAATGAATAGAGAAAACAATCAAGAAAGTTCAGAAGAAGTTTCAGAATAATTTATAGTATTCTAATATATAAAACACTTTTATCTTTTGGGTAGAAGTGTTTTTTTTTAATGTCTTGAAACTTAATATCAAAAATATATACTCGAAAAGACTAAAGGGTTAGTAACGAGCGGGAATCACTTCTTCAACCTATACTCTGGAGGCCGAGAATTGTCTAGTCCTAGATTAGACTGAGCCATCCACCTTACGTATTAGGGGAAACACTCGTTTGACTACGGCTCTTTGGTTTTTTTGTTTTAGATAGAATAGATACGCTTCGCTTTAGATATGATTAAGTTATAATCTATATAACCCATCTAATTTATCTAACCCCTCTAAATATTATGAAAAAAATAAATGAATCATTTATCTGTATAAATTGTGGTCAAGAAATCAATCAGGCAGCAAAGACATGTAGAAATCACTGTCCCAAATGTTTTTGTAGTTTACACGTAGATGGCGATATTCCAGGGGACAGAGTAGCTTGATGTGATGCAAAAATGTTTCCGATAGGTTATAAACTCCTTAATTCTGATTATAAAATTCTTTTTCAATGTGTAAAATGTGGTAAACAGCATTGGAATAAAAGAGCAATCGATGATGAAATTGTAAATTTACCGCAACTAATTGTTGAGTATAAAAAATATTTTAACTAAAAACTCGCTTCATTTAAGGGCGAGTTTTTCTTTATTTCTTACTTATAAAGTCCTACAACATTTTGCTCTTCTATTTTGGTTATTTGTCCATTTTCTATAGTTATCCAATAAGGAATTTTGTTGAATCGGGTATAATTGTCAGCATCATCCTCAGCAAAAAACTCTAGAAAACAAGGTAAGAATATTTTCTTCGTTTTTCTGATTTCTCAGCTTATAACATAGTTTATAAAATAACTATATATTTCAATATCATTAGAAAGAGAAAATGTTGTTGTTCTCTTATTTTCGTTTTTGAAACAAATTTCGAGTCATTCACATTGTTCTTTTGGAAGTATTACAATTTCATCAAAAGAAATTTTTGCAATAGAATCATTTTTATATATTTTGTTAATATATCATATTTTTTTGACAATGTTTGTTGTAGGAGTGGAGTTTATCTCTTTTTTGGTTTCTTCAATATTTTCTACTTTATTAACTTCTGGAGCAGTTATTTTGTTTTCTTCGTTTGCTTTTTCTTCTTCTATTATTTCTTTATTTTCTCATGTAATAACAGTATCTTCTTCTGGTAAAGGCACAATTGGTTTTAGTAAATCAAATTGGTTTTTAATCTGGCCAATTTCTTCTTTTAATTCCAAAAGAGTCTGATTATTTTCTTTTTGTATATTGAGTATATTTCTAACAGGAAAGCGCCACAAAAGAATAAGTGCGGCAGACAAGAAAAGAAGAGAAATTAGTATCACGATCCACCTTTTCATACGTTATAATTAGTTGTAAAAATTATGGTTGTAAAACTTCTTCTGGCAAAATAGTTATTTTTTTGATTTGTGGAAATTGTGTTGCTGTTTTTTCTATAGATGTTTTAACCTGTTCTACCATTGCAGATCATCAAAAAGCAACATCAAAATCTCTTTCTAATGTTATTGCCAAATTACCATCATTATCAAGTCTTGTTCCCTTTAATTTAAATGCGGATTTTTCAAACAATATATTTAATGTATCTTTTAATATGTCATCGCTAGCTGGCATTATATATTGTTTGTGTTCAGATCAGTCCAATGGAAAAATCCAAATATTTGTTCTTTTTGTGGTTTTAAGTGATACGCTTACAGCATCAGGAGCGTTGCTGCTTTGGATATCAAGTTTTTCATTTATTTCTTTGATCTGGTTTTTTATTTCATCAAGTTTCGTTTCAACACTATTTGAATTGCTTAAAGAAATTACTTCTCAATCTTCCAAAGAAATTGCTTCATTTATCTCTGGGCATTCTTGTTGGACACAAACTTCTGTTTTTACAATATAAGAAAAAAATCTAGTTCCCAAATCCTGATTAAACCATTTTATGTATCCAAAAAATCCAAAGAATACAAATAGCCAAAAGATAGTAGTCCAAAAGAATGTTTTCATCAGATTTTATTTATAAATTAAATGTTTATACCTTTTTTATACTCTTTATTTTTTCAAAATCAAATCAAAATGTTTTGGTATTGGTGCCTCAAAACATACAGTGTTTTCAGAGAAATTGTCCCAAAAGATGTATTTCCAACAGTGCAAGAAAATATTTTTCATTTTAACTTTTTCCATAAGAATTCTATTTATCCTCGGATGTCCATACAACATATCTCCCAAAACAGGAAATCATGCGTCGGCCAAATGAACTCTAATTTGATGCATTCTACCTGTTTCTATATGGACTTTAACCAAAGAAATAGGTCATAAAATTTGGTGTTGAAACACTTTTTCGAGTTCACAATGAGTTGTAGATTCTTTTGATTCTATATCTTCACTATCACTAATTATTGTTTTTCCTCTTTGGAATTTGCTACTAAATATTTTTTTGAGAGGTTTGTGCATAGAAAGTTGTTTTGGGAAACGACCTACAACTATGGCAAGATATTCTTTCTGGATTTGTCTATTTCTGATAATTTCGTTGATATATTGCAGGGAATCATAAGTTTTCCCAGCAATCAACACTCACGAAGTTTCTTTGTCCAACCTATATCCAAACGAAGCATTAAAAGTCTCTCATTTACTTGGAATATAAGCACGAAGCAGATCGTGCATACTGCGTTGCTTATGTTCGTTGTCAGAGGGGTGAATACTTATGCCTGTTGGCTTGTTGAAAACAAGCCAGTTATTATCTTCGAAAAGTATCAATGATTTTACATAATCTACATCAATTGGTAGTGATTTTTTGACTGATGGTTTTTTATCCGCATTTTTGCCCTCAAAAAAAACGTCCTCAATTTTGATGATATCTTTGTTGCGAATTCTATAGTCTTCTTTTGCTTTTTTTCCATTTACAGTTATTTCTTTGTTTCTGATTCCACGATAAATATCAGCAAGAGCGATCCCTGGTTGCATTTTAAAATATTTTCTTAAGAATCTATCAAATCTTTGGTCATGATTGGAGCTATCAATAATAATTTCTTTCATAAATATTGTTTATACAAAAAAATAAATAAATTCTGAATACCAATATGTTGGTTTTAATATTGTTTTATCAGGCTTATATTTATTGTTTTATCTTCTTTTTACAATGGAGAATTCTTCTTGATTTTGTTTGTACATAAAATATATTTTCTTATATAATTTATAAATTATTTTATTTTTTTATTAATTTCTTATGAAAAAAATTTCTTTGTTATTGATTTTGGTATTGGCTTTGGTTGTTGCTGGATGTGGAAAACAATCAGATAATGAAAATGAACAAATAAATGTTGCAAAATCAGAAAGTAATTTTGATATGTCAGAATGTATAAAGTGATGTGAAATAATGCGAAATAAAGATTGATTAGAAGAAAAAATGTTTGGTGATTGTAAGTCTTTGTGTGAAGCATCAAAGGCAATGGAAGAATGAGATGAAAGCTGATGCGATAGCTCTGATTGAATTATGAAAGATTCTTGTTATTCTAGTGTAGCTTATGAAACCCTAAATCCCAAAATTTGTGAAAAAATAATAGATTCAATGATAAAATATGGCTGTTATGCTAGTATTGCAGAAGAGAAAAAAGATCAATCAATATGTAATAAAATCGAAGACAAAATGTTTAAAACAATATGTATTGAAAGCGTACAAAATCTAGAATAAGTTAAATATTGGAAATTTCTTGAAGAGTTTTTTTGAGGTGTTTTCTATTGGTTCATTTTGGTATTTTTCATAAAGTTATAGCCTCTTCTATAAGTTTGTTATAATGAATAGAAACCAATTCTTTTATTTTATCTTTTACTTTGATTTTTTTTTCCAAAAAACTTTGTTTTTGATTCGGTAAATAATTGCTTTTATCTTTAGAAAAAAGCTCTAAACTATAGTAAAAACAGTCTCGAATTTGTTCTATAGTTTTTGAGCGAAATTGTCCAGCTTTTTCTTTGAGTTCGTTTTTTGATTCTTCTGTCATAATGTCTGTAAATCATAAGTAGAAACTGGATTCTGGTAAATGGCTTGTGTCTTCAGCCAATGTTTTAAGTGCTTCTGATTTAATCATGAAAATTTTCTATTAAATTAAAACACAATTATTGTAAACAAAAAAACAAAAAAGTCAAATTTCATGGGTATGTTTATTTTCTTTCATTTTTTCTACATAAGAACTCCTTGAAATTGAACAAGAAATCATTACAAGTTTTTACGCATAAATTATTTATGGTGGCTGTAGCTCAGTTGGTAGAGCAGTGGACTGTGACTCCACTTGTCGCGGGTTCAAACCCCGTCAGCCACCCCATCTAAATTCGCTCAATGCGGATTTTTTTATTATTAATAATTTAAATGCTAGAAATTTACAGACAACAAATAGATTTGATTGATTTGGAAATTATTGCGTTATTGGCAAAAAGAAATGAAATTTCACAACAAATAGGAAACTATAAACAAGAAAATAATCTTCCAGTTCATCAACCAAAAAGGCGAGAAATAATTCTCCAAAATCGCAAAGAAAATGCAACGTCTTTATGACTTTCTGCTGATTTTATTCAAGATATTCGAAATCGTATTCATCAAGAATCTTTATCAATCCAACAAAAAAATGGATAAATACAATAAAGCTTTGGAATATGAAATATTTGTCAAAAAAGAATATGGTTTTGCGGATCAATCTATCAAGCAGTCCAAAATAATTTTTGATGTTGGATGACATATAGGATTGTTTAGTAAATATTGTTTGTCTCTAAATCCATGATGTGAGATTCATTATTTTGAACCAATTCCAAATCTGTATAATCAAGCAAAACAGAGCTTAAAAAATCAGAAAGTTATTTTTAATAATTTTGGAATATCCGCGAAAACATGACAACAATATATATACTACAATCCACAAAAAACAATGCAAAGTAGTAGCTTCAATAAGACTTTCCTCAATCCTAAAGGCGAAAAAAAATTAGTTAAAATGCAAAATTTACAAGAATATTGCGCGCAGCAAAACATCTCCCAGATTGATTTATTGAAATTAGATGTCGAGTGAATGGAGTATGAAATAATTGATTCATTGTCAGATGAATTTTTACAAAAAATTCAAGCCCTGCTGCTTGAATTTCATATTATCAATCCTGAAATGAACAATATATTAGATAGCTTAAAAAAAAGATTGTCTAGTTTTTTTATTATTAGTCAAATACCTAATAGTTATAATCATCTTGTTTGATATCTGTTTCTCTTGAAAAAGTTTTAAATTCAGGATCTTTGTTTGGCATCTTTACTTTTACATGCACTTCTCTAGATCCGTTTAATCATATAGCATTTTTTTGATAAATGTCTTTTGTGTTAAGTTCTGGATATCATTTTTTTATGCTTTTAACTATTGTAATAACTCAGCATCCAGCTCATCATTTTTCAGAAATTTCTCCGTTTTTAATTTGATTTTTAAATGCTTTTTTTATTTCGCCAATATCATTTGTGTCTGTTATTTTTGTTTTTTCTTCAAGTTTTCAAATATTTTCAGTCTTTGTGTGGTTTTTTGTTTCGAAAAATAAGGAATCATTTTCTTCATAGAATTTAAACGTTGCTTGGTGGTTTTCAGAAATATCTCAATGTTTAATTATGTTTTCCATAAGTTCTATTACAACAGACATTATAAGTTTTTTTTTCCTAGTGTTCAAAACCTTTTCTCATCATAATATTTCCCAAATTTCTTTATAAGCAATTTCTATTTTTTTAAAAATATTTTTCTTTTCTGTAAAAAGAAGTTGGTAAATTGTATCATTTGTAGTTAATACAATATTTTTTGTTTTTCATAAAGAACCTTGAGAAGAATTTTCTAATCAGTTAATTTTTCTTTCCATTTCAAATGAAGTAGTTAAATATTTTTTTAAATCATAAAAAAAGAAAATAAAATAGCAAGAGAAATTCAAACAAAATCTATATTGAAAAAACAAGTCTAAACTATATTGTAAAAAACAGATTTTATTTCTTTATCAAATTTTATGTATATAATTCAAAATGTTTTTGCACGTGAGGTATTGGACTCGAGAGGAAATCCAACTATTGAAGTAGAGCTTACTTTGTCATCATGACATATGGGAAGGGCTATTGTGCCATCAGGAGCTTCTACAGGAATTCACGAAGCTTTGGAACTTAGAGACGGTGATAATTCTAAATATTTGGGAAAATGAGTTCTCAAAGCAGTAAACAATGTAAATACAACTATAAAAACAGCTATTGTAGGAAAATCGTTTGAAATGGTAAGAGAATTAGATCAACTTATGATTGAGTTGGATTGAACAAAAAATAAATCAGTACTTTGAGCAAATGCAATTTTGGGTGTTTCTATGGCTTTTGTAAATGCAGCTGCTCAAGCAAGTGGGAAAGGTTTATTTGAATATATCAACAAATGAAATGGTTCTATATTGCCTTATCCTATGATGAATATTTTAAATGGAGGTTCTCACGCAGATAATAATGTTGATATTCAAGAATTTATGATAGTTCCTGTTGGAGCAAAAAACATTGCTGAGGCGATTAGAATGGGAGCAGAGATTTTTCATAATCTCAAAAAAATTCTCAAAGGAAAATGATTGGCTACTTCTGTATGAGATGAATGAGGTTATGCTCCAAATTTGGCTTCAAATGAAGAAGCATTACAAGTTATTATGCAAGCAATTGATCAAGCGTGATTCAATACAGATCAAATAAAAATAGCTCTTGATGCAGCAGCTTCAGAATTTTTCAAAGATGGTAAATATGTTCTTGCTTGAGAAAATAAGACATTGACTTCAGAAGAACTTACTGATCTATATGCAGATTGGGCAAATAAATATCCAATTATTTCTATTGAAGATGGTATGGCAGAAGATGATTTCCAATGATGGAAAATTATAAATGAAAGACTTGGTAATCAGATGATGATAGTTTGAGATGATTTGTTCGTAACTAATATGGAAAGATTGCAAATGGGAATAGATCAAAAACTAGCTAATGCGATTTTGATTAAATTAAATCAGATTGGCAGCGTTTCTGAAACTATTGACTGTATACGTATGGCTCATGATAATAGTATGAATGCTATTATTTCTCATAGATCATGAGAAACTGAAGATACATTTATTGCAGATCTAGCAGTCGCTATGAATACAGGATTTATCAAAACAGGTTCTGCTTCTAGAACAGATAGAATTGCGAAATACAATCAATTGATGAGAATCGAAGAAAAATTGGGAGGAGATGCTAAATATGGAAAATAGTATTGACAAAAGAAGGAAAATAAATATAAAAGCAACTCAAAATAAAAACAATCCAAATGCAAATAGGTGAAATAAGAAAGCTAATAAAATATGTTTCCATAAAGTATGGAAATGAAACAAATTACCAAAAAAAGGTTTTTGTTGAACAGCAAATAACAACAACGGTTTCTGTTATAAAAGAGAATCTAGGTTATTTTGCTTTGGTTGCTGATAATGAAATTACTATTGAATCTGCTTCTTTAAAGCAATCATATGAAAATCTAAAAAAATACCTTCAAGAATAACTTTCTTGGGGTTTTTTTAAAATAATTCTCGAGGTTCTTTTTTTTGAGGAATTGGTGTTAATTTTTCTACTATATTCAATAATGATTCATCTTTGGGAAAATAGAATTCAGAATTTCATACTCAGTGAGAATAGTAAATATCTTTTAGATCTTCATTATCTAACTTCGATCTATTATTGGTTATTATTGACTGTCAGAAATCGATAATATATATTTTTCCATCATCACCAACTATTATATTTCTTAAATTATCTCAAATATCTCTATGATAAAATCAAGATTTATGAATATGAGAAAGAAATTGTTTTAGTTTATATTTTATCTTCATTCATTCTTGATAATCAAATATTTTTATGTTTTTTTCTGTCATATATTTTTTTAAATAAGCATAAATATCAGCAAATTGTGGGGGTACATATCATAAATCTTTTTCTATAAAATCTTTTAATACTCATATTGATTCTTTGTCATTTTTGCATTTTTTTAAAGTTATTTTTTCTATTATTTTTGTAAACATAGTTTTTCATTGTATATAGTCCATTATTATGTATGATTCGTTTTTTTCTGCATCATCAAAATGTCAGTATAATTTTGGAACATCAACAAACTTTTTAAATTCATGGTTTCAAGAAATGATTCTTGATATTTCTTTGTGATTGTTGTATTCTTTTTGTGTATTATGATCAAATCTTTTTTTTGCAACAAGGAAATAACACAATTTTCTATTTATTTCAATAGGGATTTTATAAACAACTCATTCATTTCAAGAATCAAAAGGCATATCTGTTTTTATATGTTCTTGAATTTGAGAAATTACATCAGAAGATATTTTTTTTTCTATATTTTGATTTATAAATTTAAGTTGTAACTCAAGTCACTTTCTAATATCTTTTATTATTTCATTTTTTTGTTGACTTTCTTTTTCTTTCTTTATATTTTTACTATTTATATTTTTTGACATACTATTATTATTACTATAAATAAAGATAATAAATTATATCTTAAACAAAAAAATAAAGCAAATTTTCACTCCTTTTTTTTGAATAAATTCTTATACTCTATTTTATGCAAGC
>CAYRHE010000011.1:0-3739 GCA_964424095.1 uncultured Candidatus Peribacteria bacterium
TACCTCTAATTGAGATTCTTTTGCAATCAATTCAGCCTCCTTTTTTTCATTTTCCAACTTAATTTCTTTTGTTTCATACTCTACCTGAGCATTGGCAATTGCTTTTTGTTGATCAGATGTGATACGCTGACCACGAATATCACTAGTTATTTTTGAATATTTATAAGCCTTTTGATAATCTCAAAATTGATCTTTATATAATCATTCTATAGCACTCAAAAGCCATTCTTGGTATCACAAATTTTTTGTTTCTTCTGCCAAGACCAAAGCCTCTTTATACAATTCAATAGCCTGATTATATTTTTTCTCAGCAATCAAAAAATCTGCCTCAACACTCATCACAACAACTTTTGCGTTTTTTCGAATATCAATATACACAGTGTCTTTTACCAAAGATAAATTAGTTTCTACAATTTCTTTTGCTTCCAAATAATATTTTCTTGCAGAAATAAAATCTTTGTTATCTATGTAATAATTAGCTAAATTTATTTGAATTGAATATATTGAAAAAACACTTTCTATTTCATCATTATTTATAAGAAAATCAAGATTTTTAATAATTTCATATCATTTCTGCAAATATTCAAAAAATTTATTACCATTTCAAATATCTCTATACAACAAAGAAATATCATTTAAATTAGCTATTTGCTTATCTTTGTTATCTAATATAAATCATAATTCTAATGCATTATTATAATATTTCAAAGATAAATCAAAATTTCACATTTTTCGATAACAAAATCATAATCCAGAATAAATACTGTGCAATATATCTTTTTTTTCTAAAGTTTCTTCTTGAGATAAAAGACCTCAAGACATTTCCAGCAACATTTTAACCGCTTCTTCATAGTTACCAGTCTCAACCAAACTATTTATAGTTGACAATTTTTTATAATATTCATCATAATCTTGTTTTTCAACCAAAGAAATTTTACTTTTTTCTGAGTCATCTTTTTGTTTTATATTTTTTACATTACCATCATTACAACTTAAACACAAAAACAAAGCAGCACCAGCTACCAAAAGAGAAAAAGATTTTTTATTTTGTAATAATTTATCTATAGATTTTCAGAATTCCAGCGACATATCAAATATGCTTTTTATAAAATCACAATATAATATAACAAAAAACCCCCATTTTTCAATAGGAGTTATAAAAAATAACTAAATATTTTTAATTTTGTAGTTGAATAGATTGTTTTGTCGTAGGAATACCTATACCTTGTCCAATCCCAGCGAAACTTTTAACACTCAATGCTACGATTCCAAAAACAACGATAGAAACTAAACCAATAACGATCCATTCGAAAAGGTGAAGACCACCTACTACTGAATCTTCCCACATATCAAATCTATGAGGAACTTTCGATTTAGATTTCTTTTTTTGATAAATTTTGTGATTAATAATTGCTTTAGCAACTTTACGTTCTTTTGGATGTTTTTTTACTTTTTTTTCCATTTTGTTTTTATAAAAAATAAAATAAAGGAATTTAACAATCAAATTATAATCTATTTTTTTGTTTTGTCAAATTTTTAATAACTTTTTTATTTTCTAATATATAACCACCAATAAGCCATACCCACAAAAATCATTCATCCTATTATATTACCTAAAGTAACTGGCAATAAATTATTTACAAAAATATATTTCAAAGTAAGATGTGCTACATCTACATTTTCTACCACAAAACCAGAAATTTTCAAAAGATAAGCAAATGGCAAATAAAACATATTTGCTACGGAGTGTTCAAATCCTCAAGCAACAAAAGCAGTTATAGGAAAAATAATTCCAAGCACCTTATCTCCTGTAGATCTTCCACTCCAAGCCAACCAAACCCCAAGACAAACCAATATATTACACAAAACACCCAAGCTCAATGCCTGCAAAAACCCATAATCCAATTTATGAACTCCAATATTCAACGCAGTTTCTCCAATAATCCCATTTCCAAATAAATACCATCATCAAACATACACCAAACCAACAACAATCAAAGCTCCAATAAAATTAGAAAACCAAACCAAAATCAGATTTTTTATCATGTGTAATCCAGAAATTTTTTTATTTAACCAAGATATTATAAGCAATGCATTTCACGTAAACAACTCAGCTCCTGCAACCATAACCAAAATAAGCCCCAAAGAAAAAGACAATCCTGCAATAATTTTTATGATCCCAAAAGGCACATGCCCAGTCAATCCAGAAATACTTGTAATAGAAAAAACTGCACCAAAAGAAATATACATACCAGCAAGTATACCAGAAATCAAAGTATGAGAAAATTTACCATTGGCTTTTTTATAACCAACTTCATCAGCTTTCGCCGTAATTTCTGCAGGACTCAACGCATCCATTTTTTATAATATTAGATAGTAAATGTAGTTTATGAATATGACTTTATGAATTGAACAATAAAAAGAACAAACAAAAAAAAGAGAACATCAACAAATCAACATCATCCTTAGCCAAAGCAGTAATTCAATAACTTTATGACTTTCGACTAACAACTAAAATATTGCTTTGATGTTTGATACGTTTTGTTTGTTTTTTATTGCGAAAGAACTATAATTAAGCTCTAATAACAACTTTATCAAACCGTTTTTCCAAAAGCAATTTCACCTCTTCAGCTTGCTCTATCTTCGTAGCAGGAACACCTTCCAAACCATATTTCCATCACATTTCTTTCCACTTATAAACCCCAAGCTGATGATAAGGCAAAATTTCAATTCTTTCTATATTTTTATACGATCAATATTTTTCACCAAGCTCGTGAATATACTCTTCTTGATCCGTCCAACCAGAAACCAAAACATATCTAATTCGCATAGGTTTTCCTACAGATTCCAAATATTCCACAAATTTCAATGTGTTTTCGTTGGATTTTCAAGTCAATTTTTGATGCCAATCATTATTGATATGTTTTATATCTACCAAAAATAAATCAACAAAAGGAATCAGATTTTTTACATCATCGTTTCGCCAAAATCAATTTGTATCAACTGCTATATTTATTCATTCTTTTTTTAATTCTTTAAACAAAGGCAACAATTCTTTTGCTTGAATAAGCGGCTCCCCTCCAGAAACAGTAAATCACCCTTTATCACGAAAATAAGGTTTTACCTGGACAACTTGTTTTACAATTTCTTCATAATCCATTGTTTTTCACCCTGTATTGGGAATTGTATCAGGATTATGACAATACAGACATTTAAAAAAACATCCTTGCAAGAAAAGTACAAACCTAATACCAGGCCCTTCATGTGTTCCAAAACTTTCTATCGAATGTACTTTTAACATATTTTTATTTTAATCATTAAAAATCGAAAACTATAAAACCACAAAGACCTTATAACTTTATAACTTAATTTGAGCAATAAAAAGAACAAATAAAAGAAAGAAAACATCAACAAATCAACATTATCCGTAGTCAAAGCAGGAATTCAAATCTAAGCTCTAAGTTCTAAGCTCTAAAAAATATTGCTTTGATGTTTGATGCGTTTTGTTTGTTTTTTATTGTGAAAGAACTTCAAAAAATGTAATAGCGAACGTTGATATATTGCTTGTTTGATACTGATAAAACACAATAATTATTTGTTTGTTTTTTATTGCGAAAAGATCACAAGACTTACATATTTTGATGAAATGTTCTTGCAATAACTTCTTGTTGATGAGCTTTAGACAATCTTACAAAATTCACCGCATATCATGATACTCTAATTGTTAATTGAGGATAAT
>CAYRHE010000011.1:3839-38617 GCA_964424095.1 uncultured Candidatus Peribacteria bacterium
AATCTTACAAAATTCACCGCATATCATGATACTCTAATTGTTAATTGAGGATAATTTTCTGGATGTTCATAAGCATCTACCAATGTATCTCTATTTAAGACATTTACATTTAAATGATGCGCATCTTTACCAAAATAACCATCCATCATACTTACCAAATTTTCAATTTGTTCATCTTGATCAGCTCAAAGAGCAGTTGGTACAATAGAAAATGTATTTGATATACCATCCTGAGAATATTTGTAATCAAATTTCGCAACAGAATTTAAAGAAGCAAGCGCTCAATGACTATCACGTCAATGCATAGGATTTGCCCCTGGAGCAAAAGCATCACCTTCTTTTCTTCAATCTGGAGTGGCTCATGTTGCTTTCCCATACATCACATTTGATGTAATAGTAAGTAATGACAGTGTTGGATTTGCTCATTTATAAGCTCTATGTTTTGCCAATTGATTAGAAAAATATTCTACAATTTCATTTGCAATACTATCTACTCTATCATCATCATTTCCAAATTTTGGAAAATCTCATTCAATCAGAAAATCAACTGTGATTCATTTTTCATTTCTTATAGGAGTTACTTTCGCATATTTTATTGCTGACAACGAATCTGCTATAATAGAAATCCCAGCAATTCCATAAGCAATATCAATACCATGATATGTATCTACAAAAGCCATTTGAGCTTTCTCATAATAATATTTATCATGCATATAATGAATTATATACATTGCTTTTGCATATACTCTCGCAATATTATCCATAACCACTTTAAAATTTTTCATTACTTCATCATAATTAAGTGGACCATCTCAAATAGCTGGAATATTTGATAAAATTTCAACTCATTCATGTTCTTCATGACCAGCGTTTATAGCCATCAAAAGTCATTTTGGTAGATTACATCTAGCACCAAAATGCTGAATTCTTTTTCAAAGTTCTTGATGTGATACACAACAAGCAATTCCATAATCATCTGTTCCACGAGAAGCTCTCATCAAATCATCATTTTCATATTGTACAGAAGATGTATCTATAGAAACTTTTGCACAGAATTTTTTAAATCATTCTGGTAATTTTTCAGACCAAAGAACTGTCAAATTTGGCTCTGGAGATGGTCCAAGATTATATAATGTTTGCAAAAATCTAAACGATGTTTTTGTTATTTTTGTTCTACCATCAACAAGCTGTCAACCAATAGCTTCTGTTACCCAAGTAGGATCTCAACCAAAAATATCATCATAAGCCCCAGCTCTCAAATGTCTAACCAATCTAAGTTTCATCACAAAATGGTCAATAAATTCTTGAGCTTGTTCCTCATTTATCAATCCAGATTTCAAATCTTTTTCTATATAAATATCCAAAAAAGAAGAAACATTACCAAGAGACATTGCTGCTCCGTCTTGTTCTTTGATAGCCGCAAGATATGCAAAATATACAAATTGCACAGCCTCCTGTGATGTAGTAGCTGGTTTAGATACATCTATTCAATAAAAATTAGCCATTACTTTTATATCTTCCAATGCTTGAATTTGCATAGAAACTTCCTCTCTAAGTCTTACTTTTTCATCAGTCATATCTCAGCCAATATTTTCCTTATCTTCTTTTTTTGCAGCAATAAGATAATCAGCACCATACAATGCCAACCTTCTATAATCACCAATAATTCTTCCTCTAGCATAGTTATCTGGCAACCCTGTAACTATATGATAAGAACGATATTTTCTTACTTCTGTATCATAAGCAGAAAAAACAGAATCATTATGATTTTTTGCGTAGTGAAAAATTTCAGTAACTTTTGGATCAACTTCAAGTCATTTTTCTTTTACTGCATTTTCCACAACTCTATAACCACCAAATGGTTTCATAGCTCTTTTTAATGGTTCATCTGTCTGAAGTCATACGATTGATTCTAATTCTTTCTGAATATATCAAGCTTCATGACTAGTTACAGATGAAATATTGTGAGTATCTACACTTCTGCATCATTTATTATCCCTTTCTTCTTTTAAAACTTTTTTGCAAACATCCCAAAGTTGTTTTGTTTTTTCTGTCGGTCAAACCAAAAAAGATCAATCACCTTCATATGGAGTAATATTATCCGTAACAAATTTTCTAACATCAATTGGATTTTTAATTTCTAACATAAAAATATTTTTAAATAATAAAACCAAACGCACAGTGGGTCAATATAATAATCTGACAACAATTATCAAGAAAAAATACACTTGATAAAAAAACAAAAATCAATACTTAAATAATATAATTTATCAGATTTAATATTATGAAAAAAATAGATATAGAAAAAATAGAAAAAGCAGAAAAAACACTAAATGATATTTTTCTAAGAATTATAATCTGATTTTCTTTTTTGGCAGATTCCAAAGATGATATATACAATTTTTTCAAAAAACAATTAATTCAAATTTACAAACATCTTTTGGAACAATACAAAAAAATTAAAGAATATTACAAAGCCTTCAAAACACGACACAAAGAATACACAAAAAAATAATTTTTAATTTTAAACAATTTCTCTTCTCATTCCCCTATCAAATCTAATCAAAGATTCATAAGGTATTGTTTCACTAGCTTTTGCCAAAGCAACAAGATTATTTTCTTTTTTCAAATCACAAGAAATAATTTCAATCTCATCTCCAATTTCAACACCATCATTGGCCAAAAAACTACATAAATTCATACAGATAGTTCCAACTTGTTTAACAGATTTTTTACCTATTCTAAAAGAAATTTTACCAGAGGCTAATCTTGTCAATCATTCTGCATAACCAAACGGAGTTGTTCCAATAATTTCTCTATGATCAAAAGTGTGTTTATGATTGTAGCTTACTCATTCACCAGGCCAAACCTCATGCAAAGAAATCACTCTAGAAACAATAGACATTGATGGACGAAGTTCTTTTCCTAAATCATAAAACTCATCACCCTCTTCCAATGGATTATATCAATACATCGCCAAACCAGGTCTTCGAGCATTAAAAAAATCTTCCTTTATTTTAAAAATTCAAGCACTATTTCAAATATGCCTCCAAATCGGAGCATATCAATATTCTAAAATTTGATAATACATTTTTTTAAATAAATCTACTTGTTTCTCTACACTTGTTTTTTGACCGCCAATCTCTTTATCTATATCACTAATTAGTTCAATTCAATCCGCTCAATACAAATGAGACATAACACCTTCTATTTCTATAGTATCATATTGCTGGCAAATATTTAAAAAATAATCAAGATTGTCTGGATCAACGCCTTCTCTATTCATACCTGTATTGAGAAAAACATGGATAAAAACCTTTTTTCAAATTTTTCAAAGAGCCTGCAATGTTTCTATATTATAAACAGCAAAAGCAGTTCTTTTGAGATCAAATTTTTTATAATTATCTGGCAAAGTTTCGCCTATAATTAGAATTTTTTTATCAGAATTCTTTCTCACTATTTGATATTCTGGATAACTATCAACAACCACGTAAGGCACATCTACTTTTGATAAGATCTTTATCATCTGTTTGATTCAGTGACCATAAGCATTTGACTTCAATACAGGAAATAATTTAGAATTTGATTGCAATGATTGAAGATATTCAATATTACGCAAAATATTTTTTCTATGAATATAAACAATATTCATAGGATATAAACGTGGCGAGAAAAGACTTTTAATCCAAGAAAACATTTTTTATAGTAAAGATTTAAAGTGTATTATTGATTGATAAGTTTTAACTAATAACTCAACGATTTCAATAATCCAAGCAATAAAAAGTACAAATAACTATCAGTCATTGCGAGTATTAACGAAGCAATCCATGACTAATATGGAGATTATTTGTTATTCCAATCTGGATTACCACGCTTCGCTCGCAATGACATGGCTGCCTTGATGATGAATGAATTTTATTTGTTTTTTATTGCGAGAAAGCCGAATAGCTTAACAACTAAAAATTAAACAAAAATATTGAAATTACAATACAAAAATATAAAATAAAAATTCGCGATAATTATTTATTCAAAAATAACACAAAAATATGATAAATCAACAAAAAATACTCAGCAAAGAATCTGTTACAAGTTTGCTTTATGCAAACAACTTTTCTTTACAAAAAAAACAAAAAACAATAAATTGAGACAATCTTTTTATTTGAATTTATTTTTATATACAAGAATCTAAGTATTTTGAACTTTTCTTGACTTTACTATCTATTGAAAATACAGATATAGAAAAAGCTATTTCATCAAAAATCAATAAAAAAACAAAAATAATAAAAGAAAAGAATAACAATTATCTTAGTTTTCCAAAAAAAATTCAAACACAAATAAAAGAATATGTAAACAACAATGACAGAAAAATAACAATTATAGACTTATTAGGTATTGCATTAAATAATTTGTCTAGTACTTTTAAAAAACAACTTACAGACAACAATATAGATATAAAAAAACTAGTTAAAAACTGTAAAAAAATAACAAAAAACCCTATAATAATAGAACAATGACTATTTGCTTTTTTGGATATTTTAAATAGAATCTTTAATAAACTACATTTATCTCCAAAAAACATAGAAATTATGGATATTAAAACATTTAATGATATGTGACAAATAGATATGTTACTAGATGAAGTTGACAAAGAAGTCATGGACAAAAACGAATCAACTATAGGTGACAACAACACAAAAACAGCAAAAAAGGAAGAAAAAAAAATGACAATAGAATACTTTGGTACAGATCTTACCAAAGAAGTTAAAGATCATTTAATTGATCCTATAATATGAAGAAACAATGAAATAAATCAGATTATTTATACTCTTTTGAGAAAAAACAAAAATAACCCACTTTTGATATGAGAAGCTTGAGTAGGTAAAACTGCTGTTGTAGAGTGACTTGCACAAAAAATAGTTGCATGAGATGTTCCTGAAAAACTCAAAAATAAAAGAATTTTTATGCTTGATATGTGAACAGTTGTTGCTGGTACAAAATACAGATGAGAATTTGAATCTAGAATGAAAGCTATTTTAGATGAAGCAACAGACCCATTAAACAATATTATTTTATTTATAGATGAAATTCATACTATAATAGGTGCGGGTTGACAAGAAAACAACGATGCCGCTCAAATGATAAAACCATTGTTATCTAGATGAAAAATCAAACTTATCTGAGCGACAACTTTCAACGAATTTCAAAAACATATAGAAAAAGATGCTGCTCTCAAAAGAAGATTTCAAGAAGTTATTATAAACGAACCAAACAATCAAGATACAAAATGAATTCTTTTGTGACTTCAGCAAACTTACGAAGATTTTCATGGAGTACATATAGAGGATGAGTGTTTTGATTATGCAATAAATCTCAGCAAAAGATATATCCTCAACAAACATTTACCAGATAAAGCACTTGATCTTATAGACGAAGCATGTGCAAAAAAATCTACAATGACCGGTAAGTTAGAACATGACGACGAATATAAAAAACAAGAAGAAGCTATTCAAGAAATAGAAAAAAAAATTGAATCTGCTATAGAAAAACAAGATTATTTTTGAGCTGCTGCATTCAAAGAACAAGAAGAAGAAATAAAAAAACAAATGTTAATTATGAGAACACAAAAAAACATACCTACACATCTCAGACCTTCTATCAAAAAAGAAGATATCTGAATTGTTTTATCTGAAAAATTGGGAATCCCATCAAATATAGTAAACGAATCTGAAATCGATAAATTAAAAAGACTAGATTTTATTTTAAAAACACATATTGTTTGACAAAACGAAGCGGTTGAATCAATTGTAAAAACTCTTACAAGAAGTAGACTTTCTGTTGTCCAAAAAACGAAACCTATGGGATCATTTTTATTTCTTTGACCAAGTGGTGTCGGTAAAACGTTTTTGGCAAAACTTATTGCAAAAGAATATTTTGGAGATGAACAAGCTTTAATCAGATTCGACATGTCCGAATTTATGGAAAAATATTCTGTTTCAAAACTGATTTGATCCCCTGCTTGATATGTTGGTTATGACGAAGGTTGAAATCTTACAGAAAGTATAAGAAGAAAACCATACTCAGTAATCCTATTTGATGAAATAGAAAAAGCATCTCCAGACGTATTAAATATTCTTCTTCAAATTTTAGATGAATGATCCCTCAAAGATAGTAAATGAAGAATAATAGATTTCAAAAGTACAATTATTATAATGACTTCAAATATTTGATCTGAAGAATTTAGTAAAAAACAAACAAAAATTGGATTCTCTGCCTGAGGCACAATTACTGAAATAGACGAACAACGTTTCCAAGATATCAAAACTAGAGTACTAGAAGAACTAAAAAACTATCTCTCTCCAGAACTAATAAACAGAATTGATTACAAAATAGTATTCAAACACCTAAACAAAGAAATGCTTACCAATATCATGAAAATCAGATTAAATGAATTCCTTGCTGCTTGGAAAAATCAACCAGACATAAAAATCCCAAAATATAACGATAAAAAAATCTTGGAAATAATAGATAAAATATATGATCCTCAATATTGAGCAAGACCTATAGAAAGATATATCCAAGACGTTATAGAACCAGAAATAATAAACAATATTTTACAAAAAAAGCAATAACATTGACAAATTTGGACAAAAACAGATAGTATGTCTAAAATGATTATATAACAAACCCCAAAAAAGTGGGGTTTTTTTTATCCTAAAACATTGTTTTTATGGTCATTTTTGATATATAAAGGTTATCAATTTTTAGTTAAACCGTGAATGTTGTTTATGAGGCATGATAAGCGGATAAAAACCAAAATAAGTTCAAGATTTTTGTTGTGAATATTTTTATGTTCATTGCTATTTTTTTTATATACGATATTTAAATCAGATTTTCTTTTCCTAAAAATTCAAGCACAAGAAGAAAACACGCCACAGAATCTAAGTCAAGAATTGGAAAGTTGGGGTATATTGCCTTTAATTCAAAACAACACTTCAGAAGAAGACAAAAAAACAAAACAAAATAAATCAGAAGATATAAAACAAGAAACAACATCAATTTTTGATTTTTTCAGAAAAATTCAGGAAAATTTAGAAAAAAAAGACAATTGATGATGACAAGATAAAGAAAAAACCAACGAATGACAAAATCAAACAAAGTGAAACAATAACAAAACCATAAAAGAAGAAAAAATTAAAGAAAATATATCAACATGAGACAATAAACTAACTTGAGACATATATCTAACCTGAATAAACAACCTAATTTGAAGTTGACAATCAAATTGAAAAAGCCAAAATTCATGAAACAAAAAACAAACAAATCAAATATTAGAAGACACATTAAAACATATAATTGAACAATATTATTCGTGAGAAAACAGTTATTTAAATGAAGATATCTGTTCTTATTCAAATTCAGACATAGTTTATATAAACTGATGAATAAACAGCATACCAGAAAATATTTCTTGAAACACTATTTATGTATTAAATTCTGGTGATTATATTTTGGATTACATGATAAATATAACAGAAAATTGTACAGCAATCATTGGTTTATCTTGAACAACCACATTTTACACAACAAAATATCTAGGCGCAACAATCAAAATAGTATCTTGAACAAACAATATAATAGAAAATATTATATTGGAATGAAAATTAGATTGATCTTGATCAACACATACAGGAAACAATTATTGAATATATATATCAACAACCGGAAATATAATCAATAATATCAAAAATTATGACCAAACAAGATTCGCTATATATATGGACGATTTTGACAATACAATAATAAATTCAAATTTTTATAAAACAGATATTGAATCTGAATACCCCATCAATCAAAAATCTGATTCTATTCTAGAAAATCAATCTGAATCATGAAACACATCAGAAAATATTAAGTTGGAAGAATATGAAATAGACACAACATGAGAAATAAATAATGAAATATCAAAAAAAACAGAAAAAGATAATATAAAAGAAGAAAAAACAATAAACAAAGAACAAGAAAAAATATTGGCTTTATTAGAAAAAAAAGTAAAAGAAACAGAAATAACACAAAAAAAAGACACTAGAGTCAAAAAAGAATTTTCAGCAACCAACCATCCAGTAAAACTCAAATCACAAAAAGAAGTAGTAGAACCAGAGTTGGTTTGGAAACTTTTTGATAAAGAAGAAAATAAATATAGGGGTAAATCTTCTTTGGATTTATCAGAAAGTGAATGAAAACTGATTGTACCAACGATATTAGAATCTGTAGACGAAAAAATCAAAGTAGAAATTCCAGAATGAACAATATTCAAAAACAAACATGGTCAAAAATATACATGAGTAGTTCTAGCTCCCAAAAAAACAAATCAAGTCTGATTTAAATATTCTTGATCAAATATACAAAGTGCGGTTTCTTTTAAAGTAGGTTCATTGACAGAAGAAATTCAACTAAAAGACATTGAAGACAATGCTGTAGATGCAAAAATAGAAATGGAGCTAACTTGATATAAATCTTGAGATATGATACCTATATATACCTCTCAGGATTGAGAGGATTGGGAGTATTTATGATTTTTTGATGTAATAGAAAAAGATTGAAAAACAATTATAGATCTAGAAACAAATCATTTTTCATACATATCAGCTGGAACACATTATTGAAATTATTTTAAATGAAGCATACAAGTTACAGAAAACTTTTTGTCATTAAACCCTCTAGCATGTCATGCAAGAATAAATTGATGAATTTGGCAAACAACAATAATGGGAATGAATTGAGAATGTGGATGGGGTCGATCAAACACATATTGATTTAGCATCCAATTTCGTTTGACAGAAAGTTCTTGATTTGATCCAATAGATCCAAGAGAACCAATACAATTATGAGATTGAGATATATGAACTTTAAACACAACGACTTATCAATATTGATCAAATGATACATATTATTATGATGCCACTGCTCCTACTTCTTCTATATCCCCAAACTGATCAACTTGTTCTAAATGAATGGCTTTTTCTTTTTGATGTAGTGATGCTTGAGTATGATGTACCACTGTTTATTACAAAACAATAGATTGATGAATGCGATGTACAGATTCTTGACTATCTTCAACATCACCATGAAATGGTGTTTGAGTGGCAATGCCAAGTTGATTTGAATGAACCAAAAAAGTTTGTTACAAATGAGTTGATAGATTAGGAAATTCAGAAACAATAAAAACCAGTAATAATTTTAATATAGATAATTGACAATCAGCTCCATCACCAACATACCCATCTGCAGGGTGATACGTAAACACAACAAAACCAACATTAACGCGAAATTCAAACAACCTTTGATGTAGTAGTATGGATTGATATACTGTTTTATTTTATTATTCAACAAACTGTTCCACAACTCCTAATGTAAATTGGGTAACTACTGAAAGTTTTACAACATCAACATTATCAAATTGATCATCATACTCTTGGAGGGTTCAAGGAAAAGATAATTTATGAAATACTTCTGATTTATCTACTTGTAGAAGCTTTACTGTTGATACAACACTTCCTACTATAACAATCAACAACCCTTCTACATCACCCGCTACTTTCAAAACCATAACAGCTAGCACCAACGAAGGTACTCTTACTATGACCGCTTGATCTACTAGCACTACTTGTAATTGAACTAGAACTTTCGTTACTTATTCTTCTACTACATTCTCTTCTGAGGCTGATAACGGTAAATATGTATGTTATAGAGCGGTTGATGCTGCAGGTAATATTAGATATTCTCTTTCTAATGCTATCGCTGGTATCGATAGAACTGCTCCTTCTTGAGGGTCTTTTACTATCAATTGAGGTGCTACACATACAAAATCTACTGCTGTTACTTTAAATATTAACTGTCCTACAGACGCTTGGACTCCTATTCAAGTAGCTTATGGTAATTCAGCTTCTCCTACCAATCGAACTTCTTGTACTAGCTCTATTTCTCACACGCTTACTTCTACTAACTGATCCAAAACTGTTTATATGAGGTTTCGTGATGGATGAAACAATACTACCTCTGATATATCTCAACCTATTATTTTAGATACCACAGCTCCTACATATGTTTGATATTCAAATATTTCATGACACTCACATGTAAATTGAAGTGATTATTGGTTTAAAGCATGATCAGAATTATGGATAGATATAACACATTCTGATAATATAAAAGTATACAGACAATATTTCTGATTTAATAGCTGATGATGTTCTCCAAATGGTTGCTGATGAGCACCAAACGAAATAAAATCATACAATACAAACAATAGTCATACAGATCGATGATGATTTGTTGATGACAATCATATAGATATCTATAGTTCAGATTGTATTGATTCAGATTGAAGTTGTACAGACAATGACCTCACAAGAAAACGAAAATCCTCAATAAAATCTACTATATCAGAAGGCGATTATAGACTAAATACTTATTTGTATGACGCAGCAATGAATTGAGTTTGATATACGAATCTTTGAATTTGGATAAAAATAGATAAAACAAACCCTACTTCAACAATAACATCACCATCAGCATGAAGTCGACAAAATTGATCTTTCAATGTTTCAATTTCTGATACAGACGCAAGAAGTTGAATATGAACATGTAGATATAGAATATTAGATAACTGAACCCAATCATTATGATGGACAAGCAGAACTTGTAATTCTACTATAACGATAAACCAATCTTCTTATTGTTCTACTCAATGAACAAACAAATGTACGATAGAATCATATAGTATAGACAATGTTGGTAATACATCATCAACAGTTAGTAGGTCATTTTCTATAGACACTATTTCTCCAAGCCCACCAACATGTACTACAAGTAGACATTCCTCTTCAACATCACTAAGTGTTTCATGTTCTACTAGTGAATGAACTATAAAATTCACTACAAACTGAACAAACCCTACTTGTAGCTCTTCAACTTGGTCAAACAGATCCTTCTCTGCCACAACAGATCTCAAAGTTGCAGTATGCGATGCTGCTTGAAATTTGAGTATAATAAACGCATATAAATACATAAAAGACACAACAAACCCATCATGAACATATACATTGGATCCAAACACAATAACAAACACAAATGTAAATATAACTGTAAATCCCACAGACAATTTTTGAGTAAAATCAATACAACTACCAAATAATAATATTATTACTTGATGAGTATTACCTACATTAATCAATCCAAATACACGAGTTATTTGAACAAATTGATCTCAACCATGATTCTGACTAAATTGATCAACTACTGAAAATAAAATTATTTTAAAAGAAAATCCACGAAATATTGTAGACAAAGTTTGGGCGTCAGAACAAAATGATTCAACAAGTGATGCTGATTGATGATGGAATTCTGATACATTTAGTATAGATAAAACAAAAAAATATCGTTCTGTTGTCTGGATAAGAAGAGAAAACACAGGTAATTGAAGAACATATTTTGGTACATTGTGATCACATGTAAACAATCTAAACTGAACAGTAAATACAAACCCATATTTTAGGAGTTTTTTGGTTAGTGATGTTCCTCAAATAAAAGATAATCGATTATTGTTGGTTTGACATATACATCCTTATACATATTCTAGCACATCTTCAGATCCAGAATCTGGTATATACAATATATATTGAGATAAAGTTGCTAATATGACAGATTTTAAACGAACATCAACAGCAACATTATCTAGACACAGAACATACTTATATTATTCTACTTCTACAACTGAAAGACAATATCGATACAGACCAAGATTTGAAGTAGTAGATGGTAATGAACCATCTATTCAAGATCTATTACAATGAAAAGAAACAGCTAATAGTATAGATTATGAAGTAACTTGAAATTGAACTTATAATTTTACAATAAAAGATCGGGCTGATAATAGTTTTGCTATTGCTGCTAGTGTTACAAACATTGATAAAACAGCTCCTACCCTATCAGCAAACAATAGTTCTACCTCTTGGAAAACTTCAAATATTTCTATCACTCTTTCTGTTTCTGATACCAATCTCAATATATCTAAATATAGGTGGAACAATTCCGATTGTCGAAATTGAACTAATTTTACTAATTGAAATATTATCACACAAAGTACTGATTGAAGCCATACTTTGTATCTTTGTGCCAATGATTCCGCTTGAAATACAAAAACTTGGAACTGAACTTATAAATTAGATAAAACAAATCCAACTGTTAGTGCATCACCAGCATGATGATCTTTTTCATCAAATATCACAATAACTTTGTATTGAGCAGACAATTTAAGTTTAGCATATTCAAAATATAGTTGGATAAGTGCGGCAGATTGTTTGAGCAATGGTACATCTTATAGCAACGGATCAACAATAACAAAAACTAGTGAGTGAACACAAACATTATATTTATGTGTATGAGATTCAGCATGAAGAACTAATACTGCTAGTTATTCTTTTACAAGAGATACTACTGCTCCTACAGGCGCTCCTTCTTGTACAGCCAATGCCTATTTTTCTAGTTCGCTAGCCGTTACTTGTACTGCTTGAGCTTGATGAACTGTAGTGAAATATACAACCAATGGATCAAATCCAATAGCCTCTTCATCTATTTGGTCTAATCAATCTTTTTCTTCTACTACTACTCTTAAAGCTATTTCTTGTGATGCTTTAAATAATTGTAACACATCCTCTATCACATCCAGAATCTATACAAAAGATACTAACGCTCCTTCTTGAGGGTCTTTTACTATCAATTGAGGTGCTACACATACAAAATCTACTGCTGTTACTTTAAATGTTACCTGTCCTACAGACGCTTGGACTCCTATACAAGTAGCCTATGGAAATTCAGCTTCTCCTACCAATCGAACTTCTTGTACTAGCTCTATTTCTCATACGCTTACTTCTACTGATTGACCCAAAACTGTTTATATGAGGTTCCGTGATGGATGAAACAATACTACCTCTGATACAACCAAAAATATTATTCTAGATACAATTGCTCCTACCACAACAGACAATGCAAATAGCACTCGAAGAAGTTCAGATTTTTCTGTAACACTTACTCCAAATGAAACAAGTACTACTAGATATTGTATAGGAACATCTTCTTGTTCTCCTACTACTATAGGTACTACAGCCAATGTAACTTGTACTGCTGGTTCTACTTGTTCTTCTCAATATGTAAGGTATTATAGTACTGATACTGCTGGTAATGCTGAATCTATCAAAACATCTGCTCAAATTAGAATAGATAAACAAGTTCCTACGTTTACTTTTTTAAGTAATTTTTGACCAGAATGTACCGCTGGTACGTTATCTATAACATCTGCTAGTGATGCAGGAGCTTGATTACATTCGTCTCCTTATAGTTTTAATTGATCAACTTGGAACACAACTACTTCTACATCTATCACTGCTCAACAACCTTGAACTCAAAATAGAACTGCTTATGTTAGAGATTCTTTGGGAAATTCTTCTTCTAAAAATGCTATATATACTTTTACCAATGTAGCTCCTACTGCTAATAATTTTGTTGGACATTCTTCTGTAGGTAATACTCCTAGAACTGTTAACTGGAAGACACTTTCTTCTGCTACAGAAGGTTTTTGTGGAAATTCTAGTATTACATATAATACTATTGTTACTCAATGAACCAAAGGTACTTGTTCTGTTGTTGGTGATAATATTACCTATACTCCAAACACTTCACATGCTTGATCTGATTCTTGTGTAATCCAACTCAAAGATAATGAAAATTCTACAGTAAATATTACTGCATCTTGGAATGGTATCGATACTACTGCTCCTACATCTGCACCAACCTGTACTGATAGTGCTTATTTTTCTTGATCAATAACTGTTAATTGTACGGTATGAGAAGGATGAACACAAATTAGATACACTACTGGTTGAGTAGATCCTAGTCCTAGTTCTCCTATTTGGTCTAATCAATCTTTTTCTTCTACTACTACTCTCAAAACTATTTCTTGTGATGCATTAAACAACTGTAATCTCACAGCAGTTACTACAAAAACATATACATTAGATAATTTAGCGCCTACATCAACTATATCAGATACAAATAGTAATCGAAGAAACACAAATATATCTACAACGCTTAATTGAACAGATGCAGGGGTTTGATGAGTAACTACATTTTACAAAACAATAGCTTGATATGATCAAACATGTACAGCAGGGTGATACTCTAAATATTCTTCAGCTATATCAATTACAGCAAATATATGAGAAGTAAATCAACAAACTCTTTGTTATTATTCTACAGATAATTTATGAAACACTGAAACCACAAAAAAGCAAAATTATAGAATAGATAAATCAGATCCTGCAGTTTCTGCTCCAGCAATATATTTAGGAACATATTTTGGTAATTATTACAAATGAACAATAAATTTGAGATCATCTATATCAGATATATGAGCGTGAATATTAGAATGAAGTTGTATGAGAAATATGAACAATACTACATGGCAAACATTTTCAGTTAGCCAAACGCCTACATATTGTATTGTATCATGAATAAATCCTAATATTAACTTCAACATAAAATTTTTAGTAAAAGATCAAGCAAACAATACAGGTATAAGCAATCAAAGTGATTTCATTTATGATAACACAGCTCCTACTATAGGAACACCAGATATTTATGCAGGTACAACACACAACAACGCATATTTCAAATGAACAATAAGTATACAAGCAACAGCAACAGATGCTTGATCAAACATCAATACAAATACATGTGAATATTCACTAAACAATGGAACATCACGATCTGCTGCTTCTTTTGCATGATGATTCTGCCAAATAACAAACATTTCCCCAACAAACAATCTCCAAATCCTTATAAGAGCAAAAGATAACTTATGAACAACGGGAACATCCTTATCTAAAACATATACTTATGACAATACTCCTCCAACCACAACAGACAATGCTACAAGTACTCGAACAAAAACAGACCAAATAATAAGTTTATCAGCTAACGATGCTTGAGCTGGTTTAGCTAATACATATTATTGTATAACAACATCATGATGAACTTGTATCCCTAACATATTAGGTACGTCTATTCTCATAACAGGAAACAATAATGAAATAACGAGCAAACAAATCAGGTACTATTCTACCGATAATCTTAACACCGACGAATCTATCAAAACATCTCCTGTCATCAATATAGACAAACAAGCTCCAACAGGATGATCTTTTTCTATTAACAATAATGCAGAAAAAACAAACACAAAAAATGTAGAATTAACTATTCAATGTCCAACTGATTTAGGAATAAGTGAAGTAGAAGTAGCTTATGGAAATGGAGGCGGTCGAGATGGAGATGGGATACGAATAGGAGATCCAATATCTAACCGACAAAGATGTTCTGAATCATTAGCTCTCCAATTATCAGGTGATGACTGAATCAAAACAGTTTATATGTTGTTCAGAGATACATTATGAAATATTACAAATCATATTACTGATACAATAGAACTAGACAGAGCCACTAGAAGTACAATAACAAACAAAATAGATTTTAAAGAACGATATGGTTATTGAGAAAGATTGGATTTGAATATTATAGATGAAAACAGAATAGATTGATGATGTTTCTTCAATGTATATAAATATGCAAATCAAATCATTGTACAAGAACCTAGATTATGTAATATTCCTATATCTTTCTATTCTAATGAATTTTGTAACCACGGAGAAATATGTTATACTGAAATAGAAGTTTTCTCTGCTTATACAGAAGAAAACAATACAGAATGATTAAATGAGTTAATTACTGTGTATTGAATTTCTGATACTGTATCTTTTATGGTTGATAATGCAGCTCCAGTTACTACAGATAATTCTATTACACGATCAAGTGGTGATCAAACTATTACACTATTTCCTACAGATCTTTGAACATGAGTAGCTAACACGTACTATTGTATAACAACTTCAGGATGAACATGTATGCCTAATATTACATGAACAAATATAGTAATTACATGAGCATCTAATAGCATAACAAGCAAACAAATCAAATACTATTCTATTGATAATCTTGATAATAATGAATCTATAAATACATCTCTTGTCATCAATATCGACAAACAAACTCCAAGTATAGAATTGATTTGACCAGAAAACAATTCTGCATTTGATGAAGAAGAACAAATTATATTAACATGGTCTGGTACTGATGAAAATGGAATTGGTATGTCTGGATATCTCTATGAAATATACAATTCAAACAATCAAAAAGTATTAAGTTGAACAACAGTAAACACATGAATTATGGTATCTTGACTAACAGAAGATACCTATACGCGAAGAATAATTGCATATGATCTACTATACAATGAATCTGTATCAAGTACAGGTAATTTTATTGTGCAATCATCAGCATTTGTGGTTATTCCAAATACAAGCAATAGCTGAACTATTCAAACAGCGTTCACCAACAAAGAGTATGAATTAATAGACAACAAACTCTTGGGATATAAACCAATAAATTTAAAGTATTCAAACACCATCTGTCCAGATATTCCTGTACAAATTTTCTCTTCATGAACAACTATAGAAGAAACTATACAAATAGAATTTCCATGATGTTTCAAAGTAAAAACAAATAATATAGCATTTACAGGAACAATTGAAGCACCAACAATACAAAATCAAACAAGTGCATTCAGCTTAATAAATAATACAAAAGATGCTGTAATTTTTGCATGATTATCAGGACAAAAAATAGATTTTGTAAATCAATCAGATGATCCAACAAAAGTAAAAATATATATTCCAAGCCCAACAAGAGATCTAAACACAATAATGGACGTTTATTATTCTCAAAACGGAACACAATGGAATTATTTTTGAACAGGAGAAGTAACAACATATAGCGGACAAAAATACACAATAATAGAAACAACACACTTTACCTATTTTACCATAGGTACTACAACAGGAAATTTTGTTATCAATAACGATGAAACAAGCACATTATCGAGAAATGTAACCTTACATATGAACGTCCAATGAGCAACTCATATGAAATTTTGACATTCTACAGGAGACGTTGAATCAGCATCTTGGATAGCATATAATCCAACATATAATCGAGAATTAACTGAATGAACAGGAACAAAAACAGTATATGCAATGTTTACTAACGGAACAGATACAGGATATGTAAATGATACTATTGTATTTATTATAGATACACAGTGACCTACACAAGCGAATATTTACTCACCATGAAACAATAGTAATATTTTCCTTGGAAATACTTCAATTAAATGGACAACATCTCTAGATACAATAACAGGATTAAGTGGGTATGTACTTCAAATAAGTAAAGATAATTTTTCTTCAGTAGAAAAACAATTTTCAACAACATATACCGACTACACAGAAAGTTTTATAAACACAGGAATATATCAATTAAGAATTCTGTCTATTGATAATGCTGGTAATACAACAACAGGAAACAGTATACAAATCAACGTTCAAGATAATATCATAGAATACTATTTTGGTAGTGGAAGTAAATTTACAGAAAATCGACAAGCAAACAATTGTAACACAGGAGATATAGGTATTGTTTACGTATATAATTATTCTGGATATGGATATTTTCCATACACAAGTTTATGATCAAATAAAATTTATATTCTTCAAGAAGGTACTCATATTGCAAATAATCAAATCACTTTCAATGGAAATTGTATCGCCTTGGTTTGAGAAAACCCTTATCAAGGAGAACAGAAAACAACCTTATATTCAAATACACAATTGACAAATGCTATTTACGCATACCAAAAAAACAACATTATTGTTGATAATCTTCAATTAGATGGGACAAAAAATTGATTGGGAGGAAGTCATACAATAAATAGTAATGGAATAAACCGAAACCAAACAACATCAACAACGTTAAATAATTTTTCCGTATCGTTATTTTGAACTTACGGAATATATTATAACGGAAATAATTATTGAATAATTAACAATGTTAACACATATAAAAATAATTATTGATTTTATTTGGAATCTTCTATAAACAATCAAATAGAAAACATACAAACATTCAACAATACAATTGGTATGAGGCTAAACTATTCTAATACAAATACATACAATAACAGCAAGTTTTTCAATAATACAAATTATTGAATGTATTTATGATCAAGTTCATATAATATTTTTAATAATAGTATTTTTCATAACAATAACATTGGAATATCTGCAAATGAAGTTTGATATAATTATTTATTTAACTCTATCATAAGTCAAAATGCATTAAGATGAGTCGAAATGAATTGAAACTCCTATATAACAACAATGAATACAAGCATACTTTGAAATCAAAATAAAGACATCTTTAGAGACACTAGAGCTGGAATATTTAAATATTATGGATATCTCAAAACAAACACAATAGAAAATAATACATTAACAACTGGATGAAATGAGTTATTAGGAATTGGAATATCTTCTGGATATATTATTTATGATAATAACAATTCTTATAATGAAAAAATCAATATAAAAAATCAATCAGGAATAAATCTATACAACTGGACGAATCCTATTTATTGACGTAATACCAACCGAGATTTTATCTCTTGAACATTCTCTTTTGGAAAAAACATTCCAACAAAAGAACAACCAATAAAACGATCAGGAACAAGTCTAACAAGATATTCTCTTCAATTTACAAATACATCAACAGATGAATTTATTGCATCAAACACAAAAAAAGTAATAATAACAGATATTATAAACAAACAAATCACAACGGGAGATAATCAAAGAATTTTAATACTTAGTTGAAACAATAGTTTCTATACTATTACAGGAAATATTAGTGAAGAAACGTGAGGAACTATTACTTCAACAAAAAATATTCCAATAATTCTTTCATGAGGAGAAGAGAAAAAAAGAATAATAACACAAACACGAAAAGAGTGAACAAATTGAGTAACTCATTATGAAACAATTTCAATTATAGATACAACCCCTCCTACAACACCACAAAATGTATTTGTAAAAAATATAACAGCAACAACAGGAATAACAATAGAACGAAGTCCTAGTATAGACAGTTGAGCAGGCATAAGTTGATATATATATCAAATAAGTACTGCTTCAGATTTTTCAAATATACAGCAATATGGGACAACACAACAAACAACAACAACGATAGAATGACTACAAGAAACAACACAATATTACGTAAGAATAAAAGCTATAGATAATGTAGGATACGAATCAAGCTGGAACGAAAATCTTTCTTTCACAATAAGTGAGGAAATAGAAAACTTAGTAACAGACTTTTACTTTGGATCAGGGAATATATTTACAAGAACATGGAGCTCTCAATGTGATCCAAGTCAAATACAAATAATAAAAGTTCCTAATTATCAAAATCTAGGAAATAATATATTTCCTTATACAACACTAAATGAAAATACAATTTATGTATTGGAAGAAGGGATCCATATTTTAGGAAACACGGTAACATTTAATGGAGAATGTAGCGCTTTGGTGGGAAAAGGAACAAAAGATAATATTTTATGAAAAGTTGAATTGTATAGTAACGCAATTCTAACCAACATGATTGCAATAAATGGAAATAAAAGAATCATAGATAACATAATAGTTGATTGAACAAATAATGGTATTTGATGAACTCATAGTGTTAATAATTATTGAATAATAGCATCTTCTGTTTCCAGCAACAGTATATTTAATACTACAGTAAAAAACACATATTCGGCAAATATTCAAATAATAAACAGTACCAACAACAAAATAAAAAACACAAACATTTACAACATCTGAAACAATGTATATGGAATCCAACTCAACAATGCAGATGGAAATACAATAGAACACATAAATATGTATAATAATTCATACAATGCAATTGTTTTAGAAAACTGATCAAATAACAACATCATCAATAATGTAAATGTTTTTAATAATAACAATGTTGTTTCAAACTGAATATATTGAATATTGGTAAGAACAAATTCCTCTTATAACACAATAAATAATTGTATTGTAAACAACAATGGAAACTTTGGTATACGATTATGAAGTGATTACAATACAGTAAACAATTGCATTGTTAATAATAATGAACAATATGGAATAATAGTAACAAGCAATAATAATATTTTAAGTGATATTATTGCTATAAACAATGTTGGTGCAGATATTTTTACAGACACAACAACAACAAAATTTTATGACAACATAGAAACACATAAAATTCAAACAACAAATTTCCTAATAGGAGGTAATGAATTGCTTAACATATGATTATCTACAGGGAATATACAATTAAGAACAAGTAAAGATATCTCTTGGAACGATATGATAAACGTCGTAAATAACGATAATAACAAATATTTGTCTCCTCGAACAAACATCTTCCGTGGACGCAACACTACACGAACAACAACATGAGACAACATAGAATTCTCTTTGGGGCAAAACATATTACTACAAAAACCTATCCTCTATTATTCATGAACAACATTACAAACATTAACATGAACAGAAATAATAGAACGAAATCCTACAAAATTTATTGGTACAAAAACCACTAAAATAGATGTTACTACAAGTATAGATAAATTATATACATCTACAGCAGATACTGCTAGAACAATAACTATTCAATATCCATGAACAGTAAGTTATATTATCACATGAGATATTACTCAAACATATAGCTGAATATTAAATAATGAAACAGGTATCAACGTAACGCTTTCATGATCTACAGAATGAATGAGAAATATTATCATACAAACACGAACAACGTCATGAAACAAAAATCACAGCCATATAAAAACATATTTAGACAATAATAATCCTACAAAACCAACTACATGAAATATTTCTCGAGTATCTTCAAATAATGATATTATAGAAATTTTTTGGAATAAATGATATGATAATGGCAGCGAAATATCTTGATATTATTACGAAATATCTCTAGATAATTCTTTTTCAATCCTTATTCAAACTTGATTTACTGAATACAATACAATTCAAATAACATGACTTTCATGATATCAAGAAATATTTACAAGAATAAAAACAATAGATACAACAAACAAAGAATCGGATTGGATCATAATTGGAGGTATGATTTCTAATATCAAAAATCAGAATGAAATAATTATTACTAAATATTTTTCTCCACAAAATTATTATACAAAAAACCGAAATAGTTATTGATGTACAAATACAGGAGAAACAAGAGTATTTGTATTAGAACCAGAAGGAACACAAGATTTTTTCTTTTGACATTTAAATGAAAACAGTATATATATACTAAAAGAATGAACATATAATATTAATGACAGTATTTCTTTTGAAAGATGATGCACAGTAGTAGCCAAACAAGAAAATACAAGCAAAGTGAGAATAGTAAGCTCTAAAAGATTACCAAGCCTCATTTCATTGATAATGACAAACAACAACATTATCGAAAATCTTTTTCTAAATGGTGAAATAGACAAAAACGGAATAACTCACACAAGAAACAATGCAAACATCTATACAATAGGAGCTAACAACAATTCATTATATGGATTGGAAACAATGTGATGATGAAATAGTATTTATTTTTATTCAAATTCTAGTTATAACTCTTTAGAAAACATAATATGTTATAAAAACACTTATTGTAGCTATATCTATTGATGAGGAAACTATAATACATTTAACAATATAATTATGCATAACAACTATCATGGTATACATATACGTTGACCATGATATAACACGTTCAACAACATGTTAAGTTTTAACAACGATAGTTGAATATGATTCAGTTCGTCTCACAATAGAAATGTAATATCTAATTCCGTATTTGCTAACAACAGAGCTTATTGAATATCCTCAACAGATTGAGCAGCAGGAACATTTGATGTTTTATCAAATGTAAGCTTCATTAATAACTGATCAATGGATTTATATACAACAAGCAACAGTTTTTTCAAATATTATAATGTAGCTACATGAATAACAATACCAAATAATGCATCACAAGGATGAAGTGAATTTTCTTACTTATGATGGATCGGAGGACAAAAAACAAATACAAACACAAATGAATTATTTAATAGCTCTATAAATATTTTAGGAAACAGGTATTTACGACCTTGGTGAAATATAACTCGCTGACCAATAGTAACATGGATTTATTCAGATACAATGACAACCTCTTTTGGAAAAAATATTCCAACTCAAACACAACCAGTAAGACGAAGTTGATCTACTCTCATTTATTACTGAACTACTGGACTAGATTGGAATCCAGATTATTTCATTTGATCAACAACAATTCCAACAAGAATACAAGTAGAAATAGATAAACCTATTAGTGACAGTAGCGACATTTCAAGAACTATTATTCTTTCATGACAAGGAATACTCAATTATAGTATAAGCTGAAATTTAACAACAAATCCTTCATGATCCTTTACAGATAGTACTTCAATACCTATTACACTATCATCATCAACTGACGGAGCAAAAAACATTATAGTACAAATACGAACAGGAACAAACAATCCAACTCACTATCAACCAGTAACTTTCGTAGATTCAGCTCCACCAACAACACCTCTTCCAATTCAACCATTGCAAGGATATACAGGCTACGCTAACTTTGTAACAGCAAATATAGATTTTGAATGGTCTGCAAGTACTGATGAAGGAATAGGAATGAGCTGATATGTATTAGAAATTAGCACAGGAAGTAATTTTTCAACAATACTTTATCGTAGCACAGGATATACAACGACCAAAACAGTTGCACTCAAAGAAGGATCATATTATTGGAGAGTTAAAGCTTTTGATAATGCTCTAAAATATTCTCTTTATAGTGCAGTTTGGCCATTCTATGTAGATACTACATTTACTCAAGAATATGATACACCATCAACTCCAACAATACTATATCCAAACAACAAAACAATAACCAATACAAGTTGAATAAATATAATATGGACAACAAGTATAGATACAGGAATCTGACTAAGTGGTTACATATATCAAATAAGTACAGATACAGAATTTACAAACATAATTTTATCATGATCAACAACAATAACAGGAGAATATATAAATAATTTAAATGACAATAAATATTTCCTTAGAATTGCAGCTGTAGATTATTTGGATAATATAAGTAATTTCTCTGCTTATAATGAATTTACTATAGATACAATAAATCCATCAATAGTATTTACATGAGTAACACCTGTAAATAATGAAATAATTACAAACAACACACTACTTGCAACAGCAGAAATAACAGAAGCAAACCTCAATACATTACTTCGAAATCGAAATGGCATCAATTACCCTATTTATGATAGTTGATTAATTTTGATGATGAATTTTGATAATAGAACAAACTTAGGAGAAACTACATGATGAATTATAAAAGATTTCTCTCAATATGAAAACCATGGAGTTAATTATTATGGATCAACTCGAACTAACAACTGAAAATATTGATGAAGTTATCTATTTGATTGAAGAGATGATCACATACAAGTAAATAATATACCATGAATAACAGATGATTTAACCATTAGTTTACGAATAAAGCCAACATATGATTGAATAACAAGAGGATTCTTAGTAAAAGGAAATCAATGAACCCAACAAAATAATGAATACGGATTGAGAGGGGGATCATCAAATAACCTTTATCATTTCTTTATAGCAAATGAATACAATCGATGACAACCTTGAGCAGTTCTTGATGATTTAACATTTACTATTCCCCCAGAAAAGAAAAATCAACGAGTTCACTTAACTGCAAGTACATCAAAACAAAACAATACCCTTACTGTATATCTTGATTGAAAATTGGTTGCAGAAGGAGAAAGAACAGTAGAGAATATTGGTGCAAGCAAAAATCGTGAATTATTTATAGGACAATGATATAGTTGATCTGTATCATTTAGTTGAAGTTTACGAAGCTGATATATTGACGAAGTCCGCATCTACAACCGTGCATTATCTTCATGAGAAATCAAAACCCTCTATGAAACAAACCTAGCCAAAATAGACGAAAACAAACGACAATTGGAAACACAGCAACAATGTCTACCAGATTGAAATTATTCTTATGAAATAACAGCAACAGACAAAAACAACAATACTGCAAATACAGGTAGAAATTTCACTATACAGTTACCAGAACTAACAGCTTGAACACCTCTATATTGATTAAATATAACCTGATTCACTTCAAGCACAACAACACAATCATGAGAATATCATTTTACATGAGAAGAAAACACATTCCGAATCTATGACACCAAATGATATACTTGATGGTATACAACAATTAGACTTTCTGGAGATCTTACAAATCCAAATTGAACATTATCAATATGACAAGAAAATATACAGTTCAAAGCAAACAATGATATAATAACAATAGATTGATCACCATCTTCTTGAATATGACTTGCTTCATGAATAACTGAATATAAACCAATGACAGGATCTTATACTTACATCACAAAAGAACCAACACCAGAATGTTCTTCATGTATAGTAGGTAAATACTGAAACAACCCATCACTTAAAGTAACAATACCAGCAATGCAAAAAGCCGATACATACAATTGAACATTAATTTTTACTTTATACAATTAATAAAACAAAAAAAGATCAAAAATTTGCTTTTTTCAAAAAAACAGCTATAATCAAAATGATTTAAAAACCAATATTTAGCATTTAAAATTATAAAAAATGGCAGATATCTTCTTCGCTATGGAAGAATCAGATGGGAAAAAAACTCCAGAAAAAAACAAAAAAGAAGGAAATCCTAGTTTTTTAATGAGTAGTGATTCTTTTTCCAATTGCGGATTAGATTTAATTTTTGAATTAACAAAAGAATCTGGTTTTGATGGTATAGATTTGGCTATTTGGAAAAATTTTGATGCTCGAAATGTTAGTTATGTTAAAAAACTATCCAAAAAACATGATTTACCTGTAAAAATAATTCAAGTATCAGAAAACGTAAACCAAAAAGAATTAAATAAAGCTTTGGATCTTTGTGAGGCTACATGAGCTGATACTATTACAATAAACGCACCAAAATTTTTTAATATGAAATCTTTTAATTTTTTGACTGATAATCTAGAAGCTTACAAAAAAGACAACAAACATATTCATTTTAGTATTATAAACCCTGAAGATTCTAGTTTGTTTGCATTACCTATACCAAAATATCGTTTTACAAACATAGTAGAAATAATCAAAAAGTATGGTTGCTATTTAGGTTTGGATATAGCAAATTTTGATGCTGATGTGTTGGAAAATGATTTTACCAGAAAGTTATCATCATTTTTACCTTATGTTTCTGTTCTTTATTTTTCAGACAAAAATAGAGTTTGAGATGCTCATTTATTACCTTGAGAATGAACATTGAAATTGGAGAGTTTTCTTAAAAAGATCAAAAAAACCTGATTCAATCGCTATTTTAGTAGCAAAGTTACAATAAGCAAATCAGATCTAGCAGATTCTGAAAGACTAGAAACAATCCTCAAAAAAATCAGAAAATATTACAAAGAACATTTCGAAGATATTGTTATAGACGAAGACTAACAAAAAAGCCAGCTCGAAAGAGACTGGCCTTTTTTGTATTATTTTTTCTTGGTTTTAAAAATGAAGTAAACAATCAACATTGGTAAAGCCAATAATTTTTTAAATGTGGGACGAATCCAAAAAACAGCAGGATACTGTTTAAATAACATATTCAAAAAATTAGAAAATTTATTTGTCTCTTTATGGTAATCAAAAGGATATTTAACAAAGTCCCAAAGAAAACGAAACATATTTTAATTTTATTTATAAAGTTTAACTAATAGCTAAAAACTTAAACTACCGTATGTTATTCCATTTTTGTCATTCCTGTCTGCCGGTATGCAAACTTTGTCAGCCGAAAATTCAGTCTTTAGCGAAATTGAGTCAAAAATTCAACTATTTCTTCACTGCTTTCTTAACTTTCTTTTCTCATTCTTCTTTTGTGGTACTTCCAACAAGTTTATCATATAGTTTTTTTTCTATTTCCAAATCTACTGGTTTTTCTCGATTTATATCAAGTTTTAATTCATCTGCAACTTTTTGTAAAATAAAGAATTTCTCCAAACTTTCTTTTGCAGCAGCAGAAATATCATCAACAAAAGTTTTTGCCTTATCTTCACCCATTTGTTTAAAATATTCTTCCATTTTTTCTTTACCTCAAAATCTTTTTTCAAGATTTTCTAATCTCACACGAACTTCTTGATTAAGAAGTGTCTGAGGAATAGCAACCTCCATATGCTTTTCTCTTATAATATTCAAAAAATCTTCTACTTCTTTGATAAGTTCTGTATCAAATTTTTGAGCAGAAATACTATCATCTATATATTTCAACAAATCTGATTCATTTTTTACTTCAGAGTCTTTTCCAAAAAGTTTTGTTAATGTTTCCTCATTGATTTCTGGCAAAACAACATCTTTTATATCTATTAAATTAAACGATACCTTAACTGATTTTGCTTCAGGTTTTTTACTTTGAACAGTTGGGGGCAAATCTTTTTCTTTATATTCGATTGAAAATTCTTCTCATTTCTTTTTACCAACAAAAGTATTTACAAAAAATGGGAATTCATCAAACTCTTGTTCTCATACATATAAGGTTCATTTGTCTACTTCCTTTCCATCTTTGTCCAAAAAAGACATAGAAACTTTTGAAATACTATTACGAGATATAACATCAGTATCTTTATAATCAGCATAATTTTTTTTCAAACGAGTCATTGCTTCATCTATCTCTTCTTTTGTCGCTTTTGGAGAAATTGACTTCATAGAAAGTGATGTCCAATCTCCATTTTTAACTTCAACTTCTGGAAAAATATCTAGTTTCAAAGAGACTACAGTTTCTTCACCTTTTTTATCTTGTTTCATGTCATAAGGCTCTCAAACAAATTTTATTGTTTTATTTTTTCAAACAACTTCTTGCAAGCCTTTATTAATAAGATGTTCGTAAACACTTAAAGAAACATATTCTGGTTTTACTTGCTCTTCTACCAAATGCATAGGCACAAAACCTTTTCTAAAACCAGGCAAACTAAGATCTTTCTGAAATTCTTTCAAAGCTTTTTCCTTTCCTTTTGCATAATCATCAGCAGTTAATGTGAGTTCTATATCATAAAACGCACCATTTCCTTTTGTTACTTTTTTTTGCATTACAAAAATTATTTAACGAGTAAAATATCAAATTATAAATAAGAATCTAGAAAATAAAAACAAGACAAACTTAGTTTATAAGTTATAATTAATAATAAATAATATCTAATCACCAAGAACTCGATAACTCAATCAATCGAGCAATAAAAATGACAAATAAAAGAAGGAAATCATCACTAACTCTAAAAATTTCATAAACTTTAAGAATTTATCTATCAAAAAATTTATCTATGGTTTTTTTGTCAATTTTTACAAAAAACGGCCTTCAATGCTGGCAAACAAACATACCTTCTACATATTCAAACCCATCTTTCAAAAGACGAATCATTTGCTCATAAGACAAAGAATCTCAAGCTTTTATAGAAGTTTTACAAGCTTTAGTAGCAAAAATAGCATCCAAAATATGGTCAAATGTTATTTTTTCCAAAGCCAAAATATAAGTAAAAAGTTTTTCTATATCAATTTTATAAACACTAAAAATTTGAGGAACAGCATAAATTATGATTTTATTTTCAGACAACAAAGAACTATCAAATCACAAATCATTAATCTGACCTATTTTTTCTTGTATATCTCATCTTTTGGGTATATCAATTGACAAAGGTTGTAACAATAATTCAGATTTTACATATCATGCGGATTTTTTCATTTTTTCAAACGCAATTCTCTCTGCTAATGCATGCTGATCAACATAATATAAAGAATCTTTGTTTGAAAGAACTATATATCTACTCCAGACCTGACCAACAACCTGATAATTTCATAATTGTTCATGAAAAAATTCCTTATGAAAATCTTGTCCAGAAAACCCCATAGTAGATGGTTGTATATAAGAAAATCTAGACTGATCAGATGGAGGGGGTGGAGAATCAGGGTTAAACAAATATTCCACCTTCGCATCTCCCCCTCCATTTTTTTGATCACTCAAATCATTTCATTTATTAGCTCAAAACGAAGAAATAGTATGCTCCACATCTACTATTTTATTAATTCCCAATGTTTTTTTAACAGATTCTTGAACCAAAGAAAACACAGAATTCGGATCCAAAAACTTCACTTCAAGTTTTTTTGGATGTACATTTACATCTACAAAAGAAGGTTTGACAGTCAACATCAAAACAGCAAATGGATATTCACCTGGACTAATTTGTCTATTATAAGAATCCAAAAGAGCCTTTTTTATAATTTTATCAACAACAGGCCTCCCATTGACATAAATTTTAACAGTTTCAGCAGATCCAAAAGTCAATCATGCGTCAGAAATTATTCATTGTATTCTTATATTTTCATTTTCTGATTCTACAAATTTTAGATATTTAGATCGATCCTTTCTTCGTATTTGTAAAACTCTTTCCATCAATCAATCAGCAGGAGGTAGATCAAACGCTATCTTATTATTTTTTAATAGTGTAAAATGTTTTTCATAATGAAACAAAGCCACTTCTACAAAATAATTATAGCAATAAAAATATTCTGTCTGAGGTGATTTAAGAAATTTCAATCTTGCTGGAACATTGTAAAACAAGTCCTGAATAGATACAACTGTTCAATTCTTAAATCCAACAGGAACATGTTTCATAACAACGTTTTCTTGGGATTTAGTTAATTTAGTAGCTATTTCTGAATAAGCTGTTTTAGAAATTATACTTGTTTTACTAACCTCAGAAATACTAGCCAATGCTTCGCCACGAAATCAATAACTTTGTAAGTTATAAAGATCTTGTTCTCAGTTTATTTTTGAAGTAGCATATCTTTCCAATAATAAATCCATATCAGAAAGCTCAATTCAAGTTCAATTATCTTCTACACTAATCAAGGACTTTCCTCAATCATTAACAGTTATTTTAATATGATTTGCTCAAGCATCCAAACTATTTTCTACAAGTTCTTTTATTACAGATGAAGGTCTTTCAACAACTTCTCAAGCTTTCAATCTATTTATCATATATTCAGGTAATTTATGTATCGCCATCGTTTTAATGTATAATTTAAAATGTATGATTTATAATTAGTTTCCATAAGCTAAATTCTATAAAGTATAAACTAACTAAATCTCTTGCTTTTTCAATCGAATTCTATGTATATTAGACACGCTTCGCTTTAGACAGAATAGACAGGATTAGTTTTTTAGACATGATTAATTTCCTAACCCATCTAATCTATCTAACCCATCTAATCTATCTAACCCATCTAATCTATCTAACCCATCTAATATATGCACAAATTTAAAGATTTTTTTTTACGCAACCCAACTCGTTCAAAATATCTATTGTTAGTAATAGACATTTTTCTTGTTCTTGTAGCAACAAAGATGTTTATAAACTATAATAATATCAAATTAGCTATTGATGAAACAGCTCTTCAATCAGAACAAAAAAGATTAGAATTAGCTTTTACAGAAAATTTCCAACTTCCATATGAAAAATCAGAATACGCTGAATTTTTTTTACAACACGAAAATAATATTTTATTACCAAGGGAGTTTATAATAAAATTTCAAGCAATAACACCTGTTGATACTACATGAAATAATCAAATAGAGAACAAATCAAATAGTTTTATAGAGTCTCCTCAAGAGTCATGGAGACAATTTTTCTATGAGAAATTGTTTATAAAAAACAAATAAAATAGCATTGAAAGATCAACAAAAATATATACCATTAAATACGATTTTATTTTTCAAAAATCCTCATGAAAAAAGCTATAATTATTTTCTTTTCTATAAGTTTTTTATGACTTTTAGGTTGCTCAAAAACACCAAAAATTTCAATATGAGATATTGTAACTATTTCCTATACTTGAATATTAGAAGATAAAGAAATTTTTGAAAGTGGAACAAAAACAATAACAATATGATCTTGAGAAGTCATTAATTGAATAGAAAAATCCCTTATTAAAAAGAAATTAAACCAAAGATTTTCTATAAAAATAAAACCAGAAAATTGATATGGTAATCAATATTCGATACACAACCAACAACGCATTTCTGCTTTTGTTTTTGAAAAATTATGATTACCCACAGAAATATGAAGCAAAATAACTATAGACAAGACAAGTGGTGAAATAATCGATCATGAAAAAGATGAAAATTGAAATCTGATTATTGTTTTTGATATAAACACACCACAAACACGACAAAACACAAAATATAATATTCATGTAAAAAATATTGAAAAGAAACAGGCATGAGATTGATATAAACTTTAGTTATTATGTGAAAACAAAAAATCATGCAATTATTTAAAAGACTTTTACTTTCTCTATTTCCAGAACAAACAACAAATCAAGGAATAAATCCAGCTAGTATGTTTATTTCCTTTATTTCTACAAAAGAATTTTTTTCTGTAATAAATAGAAAAATTGTAGAAAATTATAAATTAAATCTTTTTGATATAACAATAGATCCTTTTGAATTCAAAATTTGATTCGGAGAAAACAATCAAATAAAACAAAAAGATATAGATATTTATTATTGATACTGTGCTAGCGCAAATATAAATTGATATAGATTTTTCAATCCAGCAAATATTGGAAATAATATAACACTAATAGCAAGTATATATACAAAAGATTGTTTTGAGAGCGAAGAACAAGACTTATTTCTTAATTTTTTATATGCAACATATCTTCTTTTTTTTATATTTAGTGCAAAAATCAAAAATTTTCCTTATAAAAATAAAGAAGAAAATTATAATCGGTTTATTGAAGTATTCTTCAATTTTTATGAATTTATATTCCAACAAACAGGTAAAAAAATAGATAAAAGTACTCTTTCTAGAATCAAAAAAAAATTATTAAATAAAGTAGAAATTTTCTTCTTTCTGTTTTACTCTTATCAAAAATACAACAAAATTTTTTGTCATGAAAGCTTCCCTGATAGTGATTTTTATAAATGGCTACTTTCAGATGAAATAAAAAACGACCAACAATCAATAATAGAAGATTTTTCAAATAATGTCAAAACATATAGCACAAAAACAACTTTTTCTCAAATAGAAAATAAACTTCTTCAATATATATTACCAGCAGACATTCTAATAAGATATTTGTTTTTAGAAACAAATATGACTCTAATTATAGAAAACATAGTAACAAAGTTATTTAACAAAGAAGTTTTAGATAAATATATGAAAAGCTTTCTAAAAGATGATACTCAGCGAAAGGATTGTATTTTGTATATAACAGACTACAAACATTATAAAAAAAACTTTTTCTCTTGAGTACAAAAATATATTATAACAATACTAAAAAAAGAATGATTAGATCCTTTTGAAGATGAGATAGATGAATCATGATCACGGATTTGAGATGATGAAGAAAGCATCGAAAATCTTAAAATTCCAGAAAAAATAAAAAAAGAATCAAAAATTATGGAAAAAATATTAAATTTTTTTATCACGTTATTATGAGGTTTCTGGATATGAAAGTGAGATAGCTTATTTATAAGACTATATAAACCAAATTTAATAAAAGAGTTGATAAACAACAATTACGAAAAATTAACAGATAATTCTCTCCAGACATATTGATGATTATTATATAGTTATGGTAAAAATGTATTTTATTATAAATATATATCAGAAAACGTAAGACTTTGAAGACAAAAATTTTATCTACCGACAAAAAGCACATCAAAAAACACTTATTCGAATTTTCATATTTTACGTTTGATGGATGAATCTTCCCTTGCTATATTATTTCAAGAAATAAATCCAAAAGATATAAAAATATACAATAAAAACAAATTACTTATAGAACTATTCAAAAATAATTTTTGAAAAAAAATTTCTGATCTTGTTCAACTAAATAACAAAGACTTTATAAAAGCGGTTTACCAAGATATAGATTTTATTTTCAACAAAAATAATTTCATAACTATACTTGAAAAAAACTTGGATCAAAACGACATTTATCATATCAAAGAAAGTCTTTATAACATAGATTTTTGGATAGCAAAAACATATTATCAAGAAGTAAAAAAAGAAATAAGCAAAAATAAATTTTTAAATGATGAAGTTTTATTGGAAATATACGCTCAACATAGAGAAACATTATTGTGATTTTTATTATATCTAACAAAAACATCAAACAATGATTATTTAAAAACAAATTTTTTTATTGATTTATACAACAAAAATATTATTCACATTTCAGATAACTGAATCAAATCATTTAATAATATTATAAACAATCTTTACGAAAATCATAAACACATACTAAAAGAAATAATAAATATAGATGACAATCCAGATTTTCTAAGGATGGGTGATGAAAACCGAAAACGATTCACAAAAAAAACACCAATTCCTGATATCAAAAAACAAATAACTGGTGAAGATTATTTACGATTCAAAGGTTATCTCAAAAACATAACATACTATAACAAACGTTTTTTTATACCTAAATAAACAATATGAAATGTCCAAAATGTAAAAATATGGATACAAAAGTAATTGATTCAAGAAGTATAGAGTGATGACAAACAATAAAACGCAGAAGAGAATGTGAATTTTGTAATAATAGATTTACAACTTTTGAAAGAAGATGAACAACTGAACTTATAGTTATCAAAAAAGATGGAACAAAAGAAATGTACGATAGACAAAAACTCAAAAAAGCCCTACTTCTTTCTTTTGCAAAAAGAGATATAAACAAAGATGATCTTGAATCATTATTAAATAGTCTAGAAACTCAACGATCTGGTGAATGAAACGAAGTAAGCTCTACACAAATCTGAAACGATATAGTAAATGCACTAAAAAAAATAGATGCAGTTGCTTATGTTAGATTTGCTTCTGTATATAAATCATTCAATAATTTAGAAGATTTCAAAAAGTTCATAGATTAAACGCCTAATCTATTTAACCCCTCTATTCTATCTAATTAACAATTGCTCGTTCCAAAACCTCATCTTCTGGGGTTTCTTTTTTATCAGAAATTATTTTATCTGGAGTTATTCAATTTTTATCTACATTAATATTTGATTTTCCAGTATATCGTTTAGCTATAGTATATTTCAACATACTTCCATCTTGATAATTAAATAACTCTTGCACAGATCATTTACCAAAAGTTTTTTGTCAAATAAGTAATATATCAGGCATATAATCTTTTAATACTCATGCAAAAATTTCAGAAGCAGATGCCGATCATTCATTAACTAAAACACGAATAGGAATTTTTTGAAATTTCTCAAAAGAAGATTGCCAAGCAACTATCTCTTCTGTTATAAATCTAGATTTTACAACGACAATACTCTCATCATTTGGTACAAAATAATTTAGAATACTAACAACTTCATCCAAAGATCAACCTGGATTATTCCTTACATCAAAGATATATTTACTACAATTTTTATTTTGCAAATCTGACATAACTGTTTGAAAATTTTTAGCAACTCCAAAATCAAACATTGAAATAGATATCAAACAAATATTTGAGTTTTCTTTTTTGTATATATTAAAATCAATATTTTGTATAATTATTTTTTGTCTTATCACAACAAAATCCAATAACTTACCATCTCTTAAGATTTTCAATTCTACTGTTGTTCATTCTGGTCATTTAATCAAAGCTGTAGCTTCATATATAGAAACATTCTTATCAATAAATTTGTCGTTTATTTGCACTACTCTATCACCTCAAAGAAGTCATACTTTTTCAGCAGGCGATCATTTCATTGGAGAAATAATAACCAATTCTCATGGTTTGTTCATTTCAACATAAGCACCAATACCAAAATATTCCCCTTGCATTTCTTCAGAAAAAGAAGTAGCTTCTATTGGAGGAAAAAAAGAAGTATACGGATCATTTAATCACTCCACAAGCCCTTTTATAGAACCATGTAATAATGAATCCAAATCCAATCAAGTTTCTGATAAATAATTGTCTTGTAATTTTTTGTATACATCTAAAAATAATGAGTTATTTATTATTTCATTATTTTGAAATGTTTTAGAAGGCTTTAAAAATTGTTTTTGTTTTTTTAGTTCTTGAACCTGCAACAAAATATCAACAAACCAATCAACAGTAATAGGTCTTTTTTTATCAACAAAAACATCTATATCAAATGATGAAGATACAATATTTATTGCTTGTTCTTGAGTAATTTTTTTATCAAAAGGAAGTGCTATTTTTGCGTTGGGAAGAAGATCCAAATAAACAGCTTTTTGAAGCGTTTGATAAAGTTTTGTTCATCCAGAAACGTTTGGATATTTCAGCTGTATATAACGATAAGTATCAGGAATAGTTATATCTTTCAAAACAATATCAACATATGTAGTCAAAAATTGCTCCAAATTTAGTCAATAATTAGCAAAAACAGGCGTTATAAAGCTTATAATAATCAACACAAACAATCAGATTTTTTTCATCACAAAACAATACCGATAAAGTACAAACTATATATCTATTATTAAATCAGTTTCAATGATTTTTTAAAAAGAAAAAAGGGGG
>CAYRHE010000012.1:0-2058 GCA_964424095.1 uncultured Candidatus Peribacteria bacterium
AATTGACAAAAAATATTTTCTGCTTATAATGGAAGCAGTTTATCTTTTCATATCAAAAAATGATCAAATCTATCCGAAAAATGCTCAACAAAAATTATACGGTAACTTGCGTAGTTTTCGCTATTGTTTTTTATGGGATGATTATTTTGCAACATACTCTTATACATGTAGCACATGTACGAAGATATATTGAGGTAGGTTTTGTTAGTGATATCTTCAACAAAATTCTGTCTGCAATTTACAATATAACCTTGAGTACTCTGTACTTACTTCCAAATATTATAATTTCTGTGCTAGTTTCTCTTCTTATCATCCACCTTTATAACAAGATCTTCAAAAAATAAGGAAAAAAATAGTTATCAAAAAAGAGCCGAATTTGGCTCTTTTTCTTTATTTCTGACTCCAAACAACTTTCTTGTCTCCATTGATTTCTTTGAATTCAGATGCTTTTACTCTGATTTTATCTCAGATATTGTAGTACTTTTTCCAGTCGACTCCGTCTGGGGCGACGATGAAATTCTTGTGAAGAAGTCCTTCAACTCCTTTGACTGTCACAAACATCCCATAATTATAGCTGAGTTTTACATATCCTTCGTATCGTTCACCGAGTTTGATGTTTGAGATGTCAAACGCTCACTCTGTTTGCGCAGCAGGCGAATAAGTCGGTTTTGAAGGACTTGCTCCAACAGGTTTTTCACTAGTTCCTGTTGTCGCCCCAGTTTCTTTTTCTTCTTTTTTGGGTGCTTGTGCAGCAAATTGCGCTTCAAGTTTTGCGGTATTTGGACAAAATTTAAATACTTCTTTAAATTTTTCTACATTTCCTGCAAGTCAGAGCATTGTATTAAATTGTTCCAATGCTTTTTCTTTGCTTCCAATCCATATTGCTAGCGGAATAGTTTTTTCTATCATAACAGTTTGATGCTGATACATATCCAGTGATATTTTCATGATTTTACCACCATTCAATGTAATTTCCTGACCAGCTTTGTATTTTATATTGGCTTGATCTTCCAATCATTTTGGTTTTTCATACCAAATAGCTTTGTGACTATTTCCATCTGTATCAAATAAAATAGCGTCAGGTTCTACACTATCAATAGAATATTCTGTAAACAAATGATTGTGTTGCTGTACAAACATATCCTGCAGATTTTCAGCCTCTTGTGGTGAAATTCCAAGAGATTCAAATTTTGCTTTTTCTGCAACTTTTTCTTGGAGAGAAAATGTTTTGTTGCTCCATGCTTGCATAAGTTTTTCTAGTTGTCATCTAGACATTGCATATCTTTGTCTTGATTGTTTTCTTACTTTGTCGATAGTTTCTAGTGATCATTCTGCTATAATTGGTGGCAATGTTTTCATACTAAACGGATCAGAAGAAATTCCATCAATCATCAGCCTTGTATAGGCAGTATATTTCGGCAAAGAAATCAAATCATTTACCTGAGCCATATTTTTGAATTGTGTAGTCATATGAGCGGCGTCATCAGATCCAATTGTCATACAAATTGTTGTTCCTACGTTACCAAAGATGGCATCTCTGATTTCTGGTATCAATTGTGAAATATATTGGTTTGCTACAATAAGTGCCAATTTATATTTTCTCGCTTCCGAAAGGATAGTAGTAAAGGACTCTGAGGCAAAATTTTGAAACTCATCTATATAAAGATAGAAATCTCTTCTCATATGTGCAGGAATATCGGCTCTAGACATGGCATCAATTTGGAATTTGGTTACCAACAACGATCCAATCATATTTGCATTATCTTCTCAGATTCTTCATTTGGATAGATTTACAAGTATTATTTTCCCTTCATCCATAGCTTTTCTGAGGTTCAATTTAGTTCTTGGCTGTCCAAAAATATTTCTCACGAGTTTTGAAGACAAAAACTGTCCAACTTTGTTGGTAATAGGACCAGCTGCTTCTTCTCTTTGTTTATCATTTCGTTTGTTGAATTCATTGTTCCAAAACTTCAAAACTACACTATCTTTTACACAAGAAACCACTTCTTCACGGAAATTTTTGTCCGTTAGCATTCTCAAAATATGCATCAATGTAGC
>CAYRHE010000012.1:2158-8687 GCA_964424095.1 uncultured Candidatus Peribacteria bacterium
CTAAATTTATCTTCTTTTCTAATTCCAAAAGTAATAGCATCACCTCTATAATCTGTTTTTCAAAGTATAGTTAGTTCTTGATCAGCGTTTGGTGTATTATAAACAGTAGGAATGTTTGTAGGATAAGGCAGTTTTCTATAAAGTGTATATTCCAATCATTTTGTGAAATTTGTAAGTGTTGGAAGATGAAAAAAACTCACAGATTGATCATAAGTCATCGGTATTTTTTTTGGTTTTTTTGTTATCTTTATCGATCAATTTTCAAAAAAAGTAGCAAATGATGATTTGATATTTGCTTTGGTTGTTTCCAAAAGATATTTATCTTTGCTTTTTATATGATATCCAATAGTCATAAATAAATCTGGTTTTTTATCTTTTTCTTCCTTTCAATCTTCGTTTGTTTTGGCATTTGGAGACCAAAATCGTGTGATTACATCTTTTATTGTATTTAAGAAATTTTTTTTGGTTTTGAATGTATAAGTAAATACAACATCCAAATTTGAATCAGAGTCTATTGTATTGTACAAAGAAAGTATTGTTGTCATAGGATCCATATAAGTTCCATCTCTTACAAAATCATCTTTTGATAAAACAGCGGCATTATCTTTTGCTATAATATATTCTAGATTTTTATATAAATGGGGATTTTTTACTTCTACCAAATCAGAAGTAGGAAAACTAGAATAAAAGGTATTTTGAAAAAACTGTTTGAAATCTTTTGGAAGTCAAACAAATAGCTTTATATTGCGGCTATTTCCTTTAATCAAAAAAGTAAGTTGTTTTGTTTTTAGGCTTATAAGGTTTTTACTTACAGTTTCCCAGTGGTTAATTCCACGATCATTATCTTTGAAAGGTTTGATTTGAAAAAAAATAGTGTTTCCTTGAGTTTGAGGAACTGGTGTGGAAGAAATTCAACCACTTGCATCAGCAATCATTTTGCCGAGTTTTTCTGCGGATTTAAACATATATTTTTTTTGTTTGTAAAAGCATTGGAATACCATTGCTAAAGTGATTATATATAAATTATAAAAAAATGCAAGAAATTATAAAAACTTTAAGTCTTGTAATTTGATATACAAATGTTATCAATAAATAGCTGTTTTATTTCTTTCTATTGATTTAAATGAAAGTAAATTTTCCTTGTAAATCTTATGACTCTGAAAAAGATGGTGCTGTTTGGTGTGAATGAATTATGAACGATAGAAATTTTAACTGTCCCCATAAAATAGATTGTACATGTCTTGTAGAGGATGAAATTGATAAAACTTTGAGAAATCAGATTCAAAAAACATCTGCATATAAAAAAGAAACCAAAGAAGCTTTGATAAAAGAATTTGAACCAAATCCAGAATTTGCTGAGGCTATATAAAAATATATACATATACAATCTAAATTATTTTTTTTGTCAAACTATAAGTCAACTAAATAACGTTTTTTTTGCAAAAAAAATATATCTAGATATACTTAAGTGTGTATCTTTATTTTTTTATAGAAAAAAACAAAAATGAAAAAAACAGACATCTTTCATGCCAAAACCAAATTGGTTGACATCCAGGATGGTGAAGAACTTATTGTTATTATCAACGAACAAGAAGCTTGGGAACATTGAATAAATGCCTTTGATAAGGTAGTTATAAATTATGATTGACAAGAAATTATACTCAATGCTGATCTTACAAACAAACTTGTAAAACCAGGAGAAATTTGACTATTCAAAGATGTATACGAAAAATATAATATCCCAGCAAATGCTACTGTTTCTGTTTCTTTTACACAAACAAATGGTAAAGCTATAGAAGCTCTCAAAAAAGCTATTAGATGAGAAAAATTAAACTACAAAGAAACATATTCTATTATGAAAGATATTTCTGATAATCGTTTTACGGATACGCTTATTACGTATTATTCTGCGATTTGATTTTTCAAAAAAGCCTCGGATTTTGAATTATATGAAATGGCAAAAGCTATGGCTGAGGCTGGAGAAATGTTGCATTTTGATGGTATTGTGGCAGATAAGCACTGTATGTGAGGAGTCCCAGGAAATGAGACAACTATGATTATGATCCCATTACTTGCCTCTCTTGGTATCAAAATGCCAAAAACTTTTTCAAAAGCTATTACATCTCCAGCAGCTACATGAGAATGTGTAGATGTGCTTATGGATATATCTTTTTCCAAAAAAGAAATAGAAAATTTGGTAAAAAAGGAAAATTGTTGTCTTGTTTGGGGTGGGGGATTGGATCTTGCGCCAGCAGATGAAAAACTTATCAAAGTTGCTTATCCACTTTCTATGCAATCATATTCAAGAACAGTAGTTTCTATTATGGCAAAAAAATATGCTATGTGAATTACTCATTCATTGATAGATATTCCTATGGGACCAACTGCAAAAGTTCCAGATATGAAAACAGCAAAACGACTCAAGAAAAAATACGAATACGTAGGTAAAAAACTTGGTATGAAGGTTTGTGTAGAAATCACTGATGCTATGGAACCAATTGGTTCTTGAATCTGAGCAAATTTGCAAGTAAGAGAGGTTCTTAGAGTTTTGCAACAACACGAACTTAGACCTATGGATTTACAAACAAAAGCATTACATCTTGCATCCAAAATTATCGAACTTGTAGGTATGGCAAAAGGTAAAAAAGCATATGAACTTGCATATCAACAACTCAAATCAGGAGCAGCTTGGAAAAAAATGCAATCAATTATCAAAGCTCAAAGAGGTAAAAACCCAAATATAAAATCCGAAGAAATTCCTTTGGCTAAATTCAAAAAAGAAGTTAAAGCTGAGAAAGATGGGACTGTTAAAGTTATAGATATGAAACTCATAAATCTGACAACTAGAGCGCTTTGAGCTCCAATTGATGATCAAGGAGGTCTTTATCTTCACAAAAAACTTGGTGACAAAGTAAAGAAAAACGATATCATCTACGTAATGTACGCCAACCAACAAAACAAAATTGATATGGCTTTGGAAAATCTAAAAGGTAAAAAAATGTATGAAATTAAGTAAGTCATTGCGAGCGAAGCGTGGCAATCCAGCTTAAATAACTAATCTAAGTTTGGGTCGCTTCACTGCCGTTCACAATGACTTAGATTGTTATATTAATAGCTAATCCAACACTTAAAATTTAAAATCTAGCATTTAAAAGTAAACAAACTCATGCCTCAAATTATTGCAACATTATGACCATCTACAAATACGCCAGAGATCTTAAAAGAACTTTATCAAAATTGAGTTCGTATATTGAGATTCAATTTTACCCATGAAACAAAAGAAACAGCTTTAGAAAGAATATCTATTATAGAACAAGTAGAAAAAGAAATTGATGGAAAATTTCAATTAATGATGGATATCGAATGACCAAGTATTAGAACCTGAATTATCAAAGAACCTAGATTATATAAAAAATGAGAAATGTTTAAACTTATAGTAGGCAATAAAACCCCAGAAGACAATGATATTTGGTGTGATTATCCATGAATAGTAGATGATGTAGCCGTTGGTTCTATTATAAAAATCGAGTCTGGGCTATTTGATACAGTCGTTCGCAAAAAATGATCAGAATATCTATTGTTGGAAGCACTAAATGAATTTACTATGACATCCAAAAGGCATATTAATTTGCCAGGTATACATATGGATTTACCTACAATCACCACAAAAGATAAAAAAAATATAGCCTTTGCTTTGGAGGTCTGATTTAATCAGATAGCTATTAGTTTTTGTAGAAATGCTGCAGATATTTCAGAAGTTAGAGATCTTATCAAAAATTCAAATCAGATCAAACTTGTCGCCAAAATAGAAAATCAAGAAGGGCTAGATCATCTCGATGAGATTATTGATTCAAGTGATATGATTATGGTTGCAAGAGGGGATTTGGGAACAGAATTGGCGATAGAAAGAATCCCAGAAATCCAGATGGATATCGTAAAAAAATGTAAACTAAAACATACGCCAGTAATTATAGCCACCCAGATGCTCAGCTCTATGGTGACCAGTCCTGCGCCTACCAGAGCAGAAGTATCCGACATATTCCTCGCAATCATCGAAGGCGCAGACTATTTGATGCTTTCCGAGGAGACTACGATTGGACTTCATCCAGTTGAATCTGTAAAAATGATGAACCGCGTAATCGCCGAAGTCCAAAATGGACGATAAAAAAACATAAAAAATTTGACAAAAAGATGTTTTTGTGTTATAATTAGTAAATATTTATTTTTTATTCTCTTGTATATCATGAAAAAACTTATCAAAAAATTATCTTCGAAAACTAAATCATTTAGCTTAGTTGATTACAGTGTACTTAAGTTGTGTGTTTTCTTTTTTGGTCTTTGGATAGCAACAGTTATACCTGTTATGACAGAAGTTAATCCTTGGATTTACGGGCTAGTTTGGGCTGCTTTGTATATCTATTTGATTTGGAAAGTTTTGAAAAAAGACTAAAAATAAATTTTTATAAAGAAAAAGCCGCAAGTGCGGCTTTTTTTGGTATTTACTTTTTTTTAGTGATGATGTTTTCCGCAACATTCATCATCTTTTTTGTTATCACAATTGTCATTTCATCCACAACATCAATCTTTGTGTTCATGACCGTGATGAGCTTCAGCTTGTTGTTTCATGTACGTTAACGAATCAAAAAATCCACCAATCATAGCTTCCATAATTTGGTCATTAGCTAGTTTTTGATTTGGATACAATTTGTTTAATTCTTCCAATAATCTATTAAACTCAGCAAGTGTTTTGTCTGATACTTCAATATGCGCCATTTTTAAATAATTATGAGTAAAATATTTTTTTATTCTATAGTGATTTATAAGATTAATGCAAACAAAAACCACCTGCTAAAAAGCAAAGTGGTTGATGAATATCATCAGAAAACAACTTTAAGAAATAATAATTCCTTTCATTGCATTCCAAGAATTCTTTTGCAGAATGTCCGATTCTTTTCTTATTTTCTTCATACCTTCGGCAAGAGCTTTGTCGATCCTGCTTGTTTCTTCTTTTGAAGTGACAATAACTCTGTTTTCTCGGATCATTTCTTGTTCAATAATTTGGACCATTCCCACTAATTTTCCTTCTACAATTCCTGTGTTTTTGTCTTTTTCGTCCATGATTTCCATTTTTTTATTGTTATTATTTATGTTTTTTGTTAAAAACTTTTTGCGAATCTCAAATCTCCATTGGTAAAATATCTAATATCTTTGATTCCGTATCTTACTGCAGCAAGTCTGCTAAGTCCCATTCCAAAGGCAAATCCTGAATATTCTTTGGGATCAACGCCAGCCATTTCCAAAACTTTTGGATGAATCATGCCAGCTCCCAAAACTTCCATCCATTTTGACATGGTTTTTTTTCCTGTTTTGGGATCGGTGATTTCATATCTTGCATCTATTTCAAATCCTGGTTCTACAAATGGGAAATATCATGGTCTCATTCTGGTTTCTACATCCTTTTTCAAGATTGCAGAAAGTAATTTTTCTATCATATGTTTTGCATGAGCTATCGTGATTCACTTATCAACAACAATTCCTTCAAGCTGGTAAAACATCGTATCATGTGTTGCATCCATATTTTCATATCTATAAACCTTCCCTGGAACTACAGCTTTCAAGGGAACACCATATTTTTTGATCATATAATTTTGCATTGCAGAGGTCTGTGTCCTCAAAATCAATGGCTCTCCACGAGGATCAGTTTCATTGAGATATATCGTGTCTTGCATTTCTGTTGCAGGATGACTAAGTGGAATGTTCACCGACTCAAAATTTTCAAATTTTGTCACGGCATCTGTTCCGTATTCGATGATAAATCACATAGATTTACATATTTCCTCTGCTTCTCTTCTAACTTCAGCCAAAAGCGAACGATGTCATATATTATAAGGTGATTTTTCCAAAGAAAAATCTACAAGATCTTTATTTAAAGACTCATTAATCTGACTTATACTCAATTCTTGCATTTTACTTTCATAAGCTTCATTTAATATAGTTTTTGCTTCCGACAACGTTTTTCCTGCTTCCTTCTTTTCTTCAGGACTCAAACTAGCCATTTCCTTGAAAGCCAAAGTAAGCATCCCTTGTTTCCCCAAATATTTTTGGAAAAATTCTTCAAGCTGCTCCAATGTTTTTATGTTTTCAATTTCTTTTAAAGGCTGTTTATAATCAAACATTTTGTATGATAATAATGTAAAGTTTATAATTGATAGTATATAATTAACCTAATGAACTGAGCAATAAAAAAGACAAATAAAAGAAGGAAATCATCACCAAATCAAAATAATTCGTAGCCAAAAAGCCGTATCTGTCATTCCCGCTTTAAGAATTTGCGGCGGGAATCTAGCTAATCAATTTGGATTTCCGCCCCAACAGACAAGGCGGAAATGGCATATAAATAAGATATTGCCTTAATGATGAATGAATTTTGTTGTTTTTTATTGCGAAAGAGCTTAGAATCTCGTAATTAACACTTTATGAGTTGAACAATAAAAAGTACAAACAAAAGAAGATAGTATCAACAAATCAA
>CAYRHE010000012.1:8787-36790 GCA_964424095.1 uncultured Candidatus Peribacteria bacterium
TTATGAGTTGAACAATAAAAAGTACAAACAAAAGAAGATAGTATCAACAAATCAATATTATCAGTAGCCAAAGCCTGAATATATTCAATACGAGACCTCACAATCAAGCAAAGATATTGTTTTGATAATAGATGATTTTTGTTTGTTTTTTATTGCGAAAGAGTTTAGAATCTAGTAATTAACACTTTATGGGTTGAACAATAAAAAGTACAAACAAAAGAAGATAGTATCAACAAATCAATATTATCAGTAGCCAAAGCCTGAATATATTCAATACGAGACCTCACAATCAAGCAAAGATATTGTTTTGATAATAGATGATTTTTGTTTGTTTTTTATTGTGAGAGAACACTAAATTATCTCCATGATAGTTTTTATAGATTCTGATTTCTCTTTCAATGGAAAATTATGCGCAGAATTTTTCAAAAAAGAAAAAGCCACCTTTAAAGTGGCTTTATACAAATAATTAGCATCTTATTTCAATCCCGTAAACGAGATGAAACAATTGGTTCCGAAAGCATTAAGGTAATTCTTAATTGCTCCAAACCCTCGACCAATAATTTCAATGGGAATACCATCGTAATTTGCAAATTCCTTAATTGAAATTGGGCAACTTTCTTCCGTAAATTCATCCCAAGCGAATTCATTGGGAATGTTAAATTGTTTTGCAGAAGTAATAATCTGCTTTTTTTTGTCTTTTTTATCGATCCATACCATAACTATCTTGTTTTAAGTTATTGTTTTATATTATATAAGTATTTAATACAAAAAGTCAATAGTTAAAATTCTGATTATTTTTTTTCAAATCTGTTGCTATCTCTTTTTCGTCTTTTCTCTATCATCATTTGTCAAAGTATTTGATCATTATTTCGATATCACTCTTTAAATTAAAAAATTCGTTTATCTACTGATTTTTGATGCTAATTTAAGCCTATAATAACTCATTATAAAATAAAAAAACAACAATGAATTATCTATCATTATTTCCTAGATTATGTCAACCTTAAGTTTTGTTTGTGTGTTAGATTTCTTTGCAGAATTTTGATTTAGGGGTAAAATTAAATAGAAAGAATAGACAAGATTAGATTATTAGACAGATTAGACACGCTATCGCTTTAGATAGAATAGACAGGATTAGTTTTTTAGACAAGATTTGGTTCCCTAACCCATCTAACCTATCTAACCTATCTAACCCATCTAATCTATCTAAACCATCTAAATTTTACAACGTAAAATTACATAATGCATATCGACAATCTCATTGAAATGAGAAACCTTACCTGGGGATATCCAGAAAGCCCAATATTGCTGTTTAATCATTATAATTTTTCTCTCAAAAAGGGGGAATTTTGTGTGATTATGTGAAAATCTGGTACAGGAAAATCAACTTTAGCAAGAATTATTACTTGAGAAAAAAAGGTTGGAGAAAAAATGATTTATCACAAACATGAAGATATATCAAAATACTCAGATGAGGAAATGCAAACATATAGAAGAAAAATGTGAATTATATTTCAGGATTATAAATTAATTGAATATATGACAGTTAAGGAAAATATTATTTATCCATTAGTTTTGTATGGAGTAGGTGAGTCAATTATAGAAGCAAGATATAAGAAACTCCAGCAAAAATATAACATTTCTCATTTAGAAAATTTAGAGGTTAAGTTCTTGAGTGTCTGAGAGAAACAAAAAGTTTCTTTGGCAAGATCTTTGATTCATGATCCAGAATTTATTATAGCAGATGAACCAACAGGAAATCTTGATCGAGAGCATAGTCAAACTATTTGAGATCTTTTGATTGAGTCAAATAAAAACGGTAATACTGTCTTATTGATAACACACGATATTCATTTGGTAAATTATCTCAAAAAGAAATATTCTGTAAGATTGGAAATGCTTGGTTAACTACAAAAATTCTTTTATAATTTGTTATTTTTTATAGCTCATGACAAAGAAAGATACTATTCTAGATTCAATAATAAGCGAATTAAACTGATTGGATATTGCATGATATCTAAAAGAAGAGATATCCTCTTTATTCAAACACCTTCATTATTATAAACTCAAAAATATTTATCAAAATATTGATGCTCTCAAAGATTATCTTAATTTTCTCGATCATCATAGTACACAGCAAATTCATGCTTTGGAATATGAAGAAGAAATGAATTTACCAGATAGTGAGCATAATTTGTTGTATTATGTTTCAAAAAGATGATTGGAATTGGTATGACACAAAAAGCTTTGTCAAAAAATTTGGGAAGATCATTATGGTCTTTCTTATGTTATGCAGGCAGTAAAAGGTTTCTTATTATTGACTGCGGATGAATTTTGTAACGCATCACCCACAAGGATGTCTATAAATAGAATGTTGCGAAAAAATAAATTAGTTTCCAAAGAAAATAACGAATATTCAACTTGTAATAATTAGATAATTCTTTATAATAATAGAAAGATAATGAGCTTCAGATTATTTTTCTGTTTCATAGTTTTTTTAGGTTTACATTTGGTTCAAAAATTTTAGGTAAATCTTGCTCATTATCATGTCCCGAGTTTCTCGGGACTTTTTTAAAAAAAAGACTTGATTTTTGCTTTTGTTTTATTAAATTCATCCCGTAAACCAAAGACCGTAGGCAGTTGATTATCTAAATAAACATAAGTTCCTACCGAGGATATTCATAAAACGAGAAGGTGTTTAACTTTCTTTTCTATGTAATAATCTCGATCATTGGTGATCGATTTTTTTAGTTTTAGAAGTATGTAGTAAATGGCTATTACAAAAGACAAGAAAAAAGAGCTTTTGAAGCAGTATGTTGAGGATCTCAAAAACGCAGGTAGTACATATATTGTAAACCAAAGTGGTATATCTGTAGATGTTTCAACAAAAATCAGAAAAGAAATGAAATTGACTGATGCAAAATTCAATGTTTTAAGAAAAAGACTTTTTCTTAGGGCTGTTGAAGAAGCTGGTCTAGAAAAAGTTGATTTAGAATCGTTGCAATGAGCTACTGTAGCAATATTTGCAAAAAACGAAGATTTTGCTCCGCTAAAAATTATTAGTAAATATAGCAAAGGGTTTGAAAAAGCTGGAGAAAAATCATCATTTGGTTTTCTTGGTTGATGGACAGAAAAGAAATGGCAAGATGGAGCATATGTTTCAGAATTGGCAAATATTCCATCAAAAGAAGAGTTGTTATCAAAATTTGTTTACTTGTTGAAGTATCCTGTGCAATCATTTGCTTGTGTTCTTGATCAAGTTACAAAAAAACAAAGTTAACAAAATGTTTGATTTTAAATGCTATATGTTAAATAACTTAACATTTAAAACTTAATATTTAGAATTATTTAAATTATCCTTTATTTATATTATTATACTATTAGAATGGAATTGACACAAAACGCACAAAAAGTATTGGATCTTATATCAGAAATGAATCCAGTAGAATTGAATTGACTTGTAAAAGCTATTGAAGAAAAATTTGAAGTTAGTGCTGCTGCAATGGTAGTTGCTGGTGGTGCTGCCGCTGGTGGTGCTGCTGATGCTGGTGCTGCTGCCTCAGACTCTGTTAATATTGAGTTAACTGATGCGGGACAACAAAAAATTGCTGTTATTAAAGTGGTAAAAGAAGTTTTGAATTTAGGTCTTAAAGAAGCTAAAGATTTAGTTGAAAAAGCGCCAGTTGTTGTAAAAGAAAATGTAAAACAAGAGGAAGCTGATGCATTAAAAACTAAATTGGAAGAAGCAGGAGCTACGGTTTCTTTTAAATAATTTTTCCTAAATGGTGAATAATTCTTTATTTATTACGCAATTTTAGAGTATGAGCATAGCAACAAAAGAAGTCGTTGATGCACAACTTCATATTGGTACACTAAAAAGTGAAGCACACCCAAAAACTTCAAAATTTTGGGCTGATGTTGTTAATGGTGTGGTAGTTATCAATCCTGATACTATAGTAAGCCAATTAGAAGCTGCTAGAGAAAAAATTCAAAAAGCAAAAGAACAAGGGAAAGAGGTGCTTGTGATTTCAGAAAAAAAGATGTACGCAGAAGAGTTGGAAGCGCTTTGAGCTAAATTTGGATTTAGTTATCTAAATTATAAAGTTCCTGGTGGTTTTTTAACAAATTTTGATACATTGAAAAAAAGAATTGAATCAATGAATTCGATGGAACGTTTTTTGGAAACCGACACATATAACTCTCTTACAAAAAAAGAACAACTTGTTTATAAAAGAAAACTTAATAGAGTATTTAAAATATATAAATGAGTTAAAAATTTATCTAAAAAACCTGATTTGGTTGTTGTTTTGGATGGTTTGATGATGGAAAATCTTGTAAACGAGGTAGAAAAGCAAAAAGATATAGAATCAATTCTTATTTGCGGAACGAACTTTCCAAGATGGTGGAAAGAAGATAGTTTGATTGTTGCAAACATTAATAGTCACAAAAGTATAGATTTTGTGTTAAAAAGTATCTTATCTTAAAATATCTACTTATGGATCAACAAAATCAGCTAGAATCATCGATATCTAATATCGGTATTCAAACATTACAAGATCAGTATATGCCAAGTAGCGTAGAAAAGAAAAAAGCGCTAATGATGTATTTTCTTTTTGGTATAATTATAGTTATATCAAATAAGAAGGTTAATGATTTTGAGTTTTTCCATGTAAAACAAGCAATGTGATGGTGGATGATATTTATTTTAAGTATCTTGATATCTGTTGTTATTTTGTTTGTTCCAGTTATCAAATTTTTGTGAATTATTTGGTTGTTGGTTGTTATGGGGGTGTTTGTCGTTTTTGTAAAACAAGCTTGGGATGGTAAATATCATCAAGATGTTACCAAATATAATTTAGGGTTGTTTCCTTCTTTGTGATCTTGGCTGTTTTGATTGTTTGGTATTAGTTTTGACTGAAGTGATTTGGCTAATTGAGGTATAAACACAACAAACCAAACTGTTTCTCAAACAAGTCAGGATATAAGCAATGCAGATCAGTCTTGAAATGTTGACCAAACTATGGTCGAAGATCAAACCCAAAATTTAGACCAAAATAAAAATAATTCCTAATTTTTAATTGTTAATTATTTAGTATGGCTGTTGATATTACACTTCTCAAAAAGTTAAGAGATGCTACTTTTGCTCCATTGTGAGATTGTAAACAAGCTCTTGAGGAGGCAAATAGTGATTTTGATCAAGCTCAAGAAATTTTGAAAAAGAAAGGAATATTAAAGGCTGGTAAAAAAGCCGAAAGAGAAACAAATGAGGGTATTGTTAAGCTTATCCAAAAAGATTGATGGTTAGCTGGAATTAAGCTTCTTTGTGAAACAGATTTTGTAGCAAAAAATGAAACATTTTCAGAGTTAGCAGATATTTTGTTGGAAAAAATTCTTTCTCATAAATCAGATGTGTTAGGTTTGTCTACTATAGATCAATCATTATTAGAGTCTCTTAATACAACAATAGCAGAATTTGTTGGTAAAATTTGAGAAAATGTTCAAATTTGAGATGTTATATTAAACAATAAAACAGCTTATGTATATAACCATCCAGGGAATAAAGTTGCTTCAATTATTTATTATGAAGGAACTGATGGTGGTGTGGCAAAAGAACTTGCTTTGCAAGTAGCTGCTATGAATCCAACATATCTTTCTTTTGATGAAATACCTTCAAATGAGAAAGATTCTTTGTTGGCTCAATATCGTGAAGAGATGGCTGCAAGCTGAAAACCCGAAAATATTATAGAACAAATAATTGAATGAAAATTGAGAAAAACTTTGGGAGAATCTGTTTTGTTGGAACAAGAATATATTAGGGATGCAGGTAAAAAAGTAAAAGAACTTTTAACAGGTGATTTTGTAGCCAAAGGTTTTGTTAGATTGTCTATTTAGTTTAAATATATTTTTATTTCTCGTATTATGTCTCATGAAAAATTACGAACTTGTCTTGTTGTTGAATCCATCGATTCAAGATAAAGAACAAAAAGATTTTCTTGCAAGTCTAGAAAAAGAAATACAAAATAATATTGTTGAAAAAGATGATATTGGTTTGTTGACTCTGGCTCATGATTTGTGAGAAAAGAAGGGAAACAATAAATTTTACTTTATATCTTATTACTTAAAGGCTGATTCTGATATAGCTCAAAAAATTAATCAGTTTCTTTTGTATAATAAAGTTGTTTATAGATATTCTGTGTTTTCTATGACAAACAAAGAAGAAAATCTTGTCTTTGAAAAAACACAACAAGAATTGCAAAAAATTATTGATGAATGGGTAGAAAAGAAAAAGGGTAATAAAATGACTTTTTTCACAAAAAAAGAAAATGAAAAATATATTTCATGGAAATCTATTCCTATGTTAAGGAAATATATGACAAGATTTGGTGATATTAAACCAAGAAAATATACTGGTAATCCTGTTGGTGTTCAGAAAAATTTAAGGAAAGTTATCATAAGAGCTAGAGAAATGTGACTTCTTGAATACCTTAAATAATATTAAACTTTTGTTGTTTGGTTTTTTTGAATCAAAGACAAAGAGTTTGTTTAGTAGTGAAGTATAATCAATGACTTCAAAATATTTATATTTTTATTTGTAGGTATGGCGAGTAAATTAAGAAGAGTTAGACAGTACTCTCGAAGAAAAAGACTCACTAAACATGGGTTTAGACAAAGACTTCAATCAAAAAATTGAAGAAAGTTATTAGCTAGAAGAAGAGCTAAGTGAAGAAAAAGTTTAACAGTTCAAAGAAAGAAATAATTTTATTGATACTGAATTTTACGCGAACCTCAATTTTGTACAAGATAAGTAATAGAAACATTCTTGTTTATTTTCTTAATGAAAAATAAAACCAATGGCTGTAAAAAAAACAATCAAAAAACAACCAAGTTCTCCAAAAAAGGGAGCAAACGAAAAAATTTCAAAAACAAGTACCAAGAAAATAGCATCAATTTCAAAAACGATACCCACAATTAAAGTCGAGAAAAAAACTATTTCTTCACCCAAAAAAACACTTGAAAGATCTAATTTAGCACATAAATTAGATATTTTTCGTGATTGTGATATAATAAATGATAGGATTTTTCTAAAAAAGGGTAATACTTTTGCTGATTTTCCAGATATTCTTGCTTTACAAAAAATGGGTTACGATACTTTTGTAAACAAATATTTAGAAAAGTTATTTGAAACAATCAATCCTGTTCGAGATATTGCTGGGGAAAAAATGTATGTAACTATTTCTGATATTAAGGTTTCAGAACCAATTGATGATGTAAAAACATGCAAGAAAAAAGAATTAACATATTGATGAATTATTACTGGTAAGGTTAAGTTAGTTGATTCAATAAACAAAAAAACCTTGTTTACAAAACGCGCAAACATAGGTATTTTGCCTTTGATGACAAATTCAGCTTCTTATATTATAAATTGAGTAGAAAAGGTTATAATATCCCAAATTATAAGATCTTATGGTATTTTCTTTTCAAAAAAAGATTTTAAATATGGTTTCAAGGTTATACCAGAGAACTGACCTTGGTTAGAAGTAAACACTGAAAAGTCTTGAGTAGTTGTTGCTAGAATAAACAAATCTAGAAAATTTCCTATAACTTCTTTGCTTAGGGTTTTGGGTGTAGAAACAGATGATGAAATAAGATCTTTTTTCTCTGATTGTTTTGATGAGGAAGATTTTGATCATTTGGAAGTAACTTTGAAAAAAGACACTACAACAGATGCATTGTCCGCAGCAGAATTGATTTACAACAAAGTAAGACCATGAGAACTTATTGATCCATTAAACGCTCTTGATTATATTAAAAATCAATTTCTTAATACAGAAAGGATTTTTGTAGGAAGAATAGCAAGACGTAAAATAAATGCGAAACTTTGATTGGATAAACAATTAGATTGAGATATAGCAAATATTTTTGATGCAGAAGATTTGATAGCTTCAATGAAATATTTGTTTAATTTATCTAATTACAAAAAAGGATATTATGTGGATGATTCTGATCATCTTTCAAATAAACGTATTAGAACAATGTGAGAAATACTTTTTGCACATTTGCAACCTGTAATGAGGAAATTTGTAAAGAGTATAAAAGGAAAATTAAGTATTTTGAATTCTGAAAATGCAATAAAAATAACAGATTTAGTAAATTTTAAAATAGTTGATAACGCAATAAAGAGTTTCTTTGCTACATCACAATTATCTCAATTTTTGGATCAGGTAAACCCTCTTGCAGAAATTGAACACAAAAGAAGAATTACTGCTCTTGGGCCTGGTTGATTAAAAAGAGAAACAGCAAAATTCGAAGTCCGTGATGTTCATTCTTCTCATTATTGAAGAATTTGTCCTATTGAAACACCAGAATGACAAAATATTGGTCTAGTTATCTATCAATCATTATATTCTAGAGTAAATGAAGAATGATTTTTAGAGACACCTGCTCTAAAAACATACCGTGAAGCGCAACCCAAAAAAGATTCTTTGATAAATAGAATTGCTCATCGTGATATTTTTGAGCTTGATTCAAAATGAAAAGCAACAAATAAAATTATTGTAAAAGAAGATCATTATATAGATGAAAAATCAGCTTCTCTGATAGAAAAACATTATGGTAAATTGGGTAAATCTATATCTGTAAAACCATATTTTACTGATGATGTTCAATATATATCACCAGAATTAGATGAAAAATATTGTATAGCAGATGCTACTACATTAATTGATTCTTACAATAATATTAGTGAACCACGTGTTGCTGCAAGGCAATTTAATGAAATGTGAATATTTCATGTAAATGATATTACTCATATAGATGTAAATCCATCACAAATATTTTCACCAAATACTTCATTGATTCCATTTGTAAATCACAATGATGCGGTTCGTGCTGCGGTGGCTACAAACCAACAAAGACAAGCTTTGCCATTGTTAAAAAGTGAGGCACCATTGGTTGGAACTGGTTTAGAAAAGGATATTATTCAAATGACCCATGCGGTTATCAAAGCTGAGGGTGATGGTGAGGTGATTTATGTTGATTGAAAAAGAATTAAAGTAAAGTATAAAAGTTGAATAAAAGAATATAATCTTCAAATTTTTGTAAGATCAAATCAAAAATCTTGTATAAATCAATATCCAAGAGTTGTTTTGTGACAAAAAGTTTCTTCTGGTGATTTATTGGCAGAATGACCTTGTTCTGTAAATGGAGAAATGGCTCTTTGAAAAAACCTAAGAGTTGCTTTTATGCCATGGAAATGATATAATTACGAAGATGCTATAGTAATATCACAAAGGCTTGTAAAAGATGATGAATTAACATCAATTCAGATAGAAGAACATGAAATTGAGGTTGCAGATACAAAACTTGGACCTGAACAAACAACAAATGATATTCCATGAGTTTCTATGGCAAAATTGAAAAACTTAGATGAGGATGGTGTTATTAGAATTGGATCAAGAGTAAAATGATGAGATATTCTTATTGGTAAAATCACTCCAAAATCAGAGGGTGAGCTTACTCCTGAAGAAAAATTAATTCAGGCAATTTTCTGAGATAAATCAAAAAATGTAAAAGATACATCATTATATATGCCATCATGAAGTGAGGGAAAGGTTATCGATGTTGTAATTTTGGATGCAAAAAAATGAGATAATTTAATGGCTTGAGTGAGAAAAAAAATCAAAGTATATGTTGCAACAACTAGAAAAATTGAAATATGAGACAAACTTGCTGGAAAACATGGAAATAAAGGTATTATTGCTATTGTTGTTCCAGAAGAAGATATGCCATATACAGAAGATGGAAAACCTGTTGATATAGTTCTTAATTCACTTTGAGTAATTTCTCGTATGAATATATGACAATTATACGAATCTCAATTAGGTTTTTTAGCAAATTATCTTTGAGTAAAATTTGCTGTTCCAACTTTTTCAAAATTTGATGCAGAAGATCTTAAGGCACTAGCGAAATCTGTTGGTTTTGATGATTTAAAAATGACATTGTATAACTGAGAAAATTGAGAAGCATATGCAGAAAAGGTTGCTGTTTGATATATGCATACACTAAAATTAGTACATATGGTTGAAGATAAAATTCATGCAAGATCTGTTGGACCTTATTCTTTGATTACTCAACAACCACTTTGATGAAAATCAAGGCAATGATGACAAAGATTTTGAGAGATGGAAGTTTGGGCATTGGAAGCATATTCTGCGGTTTATACTCTTCAAGAAATGCTTACAGTTAAGTCTGATGATGTGCTTTGAAGAAATAAATTATATGAATCAATTATTAAATGACAAAAACCAAAAATTTGATGATTACCAGAATCTTTCAATCTTGTTACTTATCTTTTCAAAGGATTATGACAAAATGTTGAACCATTAACTACTGAGGAATTGGAAACAATTCACCAAGAAAGGGTTAAAAAAATATTGGATCTAGGTTTGTCTGGATTAATGGATGATTCTCTTGTAATTGGACAGTCTTGAAATGATGATAACATGCAAGAAAAAGAAGAGATTATAGACAATGTTATAAAAGAGATGGAAGATTTTTGAGATTTAGAGTAATCCTAGTATCAAATGTTATGTGTTGAATTTTAAATTAAAGTTTCTTACTATTTAACACTTAAAATTAAAAATTATTTTAATTTATTAAAATAAAGAATGAACCAAAACAAATTTGATGGTTTGATTGTAAAATTGGCATCTATGGAAGATATTGAGAAATGGTCTCATTGAGTTGTAGATAATCCAGATACAGTAAATTATAGAACATGAAAACCAAAACAAAGTTGATTATTTTGTGAATCCATTTTCTGACCAGTAAAAAATTATGAATGTAGTTGTGGAAAATATAAATGAGTAAGATATAAGGGTATTGTTTGTGAAAGATGTGGTGTAGAGGTAACAACTTCTAGAGTAAGAAGATCAAGAATGTGACATATTGAATTAGCAGTTCCTGTTATTCATATTTGGTATAAAGCAAGTCCTTTATGAGGTATAAATCAATTACTCAATCTTTCTGCTAATGAGATTGATAAAATTTTATCTTTTGTGAAATATATTCTTATAAAGGATATAAACGAAGACACAAAGACTAGTATAAAAGCAAGATTAGATGTTGATTATAAGGCAAAAATGGATGAATTAGATGCTTTATATAAAGAAGAGCTTTCTCAAAATGATGATAAGAAAAAAATAAAAGATATAGAAAAATTATACAAAGAAAATATAGAATCTCTTGAAAAAGAATTTTTGAGAATAAAGTCTATTGTTTCTGATCTAAGTTTTGGTTCAACTATTATGGAAAGTGATTATAGATCTATATTTTCATCGATGTCAGATTTGGTTGTTTTTCAATCATGACCTGAGTCTATATTAAGAATGCTTGAATCAATTGATGTTGAAAAAGAAATTAAAAATAAAGTAAAACTTTATAGAGAATTGAAATCAGAGGAACAAAAAAGAAAAACAATAGCTCTGATTAAATTGCTGATCAATTTACATATTTCTGGGGTAAAGCCAGAGAATATGGTTATTAGAAAATTGCCAGTAATACCACCAGATCTTAGACCAGTAGTACAACTTGAATGAGGAAGATTTGCGTCTTCAGATGTAAACCTTTTCTATAGGCGTGTACTTATGAGAAACATTAGACTAAAAAAGATGATTCAAGTAGGAATGCCTGATGTAGTAAAGAAAAATGAAATCAGATTATTACAAGAGTCAGTAAATAATCTTCTTGTGTGAGAAAAAAATGGTTCTGCAGGAGCTGGAGCTGGTATAAAGGTTTTCAAATCATTATCAGATATGCTTTCTGGAAAGGAAGGTATATTTAGAAAAAATCTTCTTGGAAAGAGAGTAGATTATTCGTGAAGATCTATTATTACCGTATGACCTACATTAAAACTTAATGAATGTGGTTTGCCAATATATATAGCTGTAAAAATGTTTACGCCTTTTATTATTGGAAAATTAATTGAAAAGAAAATAGCATATACGCCCAAACAAGCAGAAAAAATGATTAAAGAAGAATCGCCAATTGCTTTGACATTTTTGGAAGAAGTAATTAAAGATAAATACGTTCTTCTTAACCGTGCGCCAACTCTTCATAGACTTTCTATTGAAGCTTTCAAAATTAAATTAATGCCAGGTAAAACAATAAGAATTCACCCTCTTGTGTGTCCAGCCTTTAATGCCGATTTTGATGGTGATCAAATGGCTGTTCATCTTCCTATTTCAGATGAAGCTCAAAAAGAAGCTAGAGAATTGATTGCTGCAGATAAAAATATTCTTAAACCTTGATCTTGAGACCCAACAATAACTCATTCTCAAGATATGGTACTTGGAATATATTATCTTACGGATTTTTATGATACAAGATACTCAGAAAATACAACAGAATCAGAATGGAAGGAAAACAATCCTGTTCGCTGAATATTCTCTAGTATAAAAAAAGTACTTGAAATGTTTTATAATTGAGATTTAGTAATAAAAGATAAAATAATTCTGGTATACAATTGAGAACCAATACAAACTACAGTTGGAAGAGTTATATTCAACAATGTTCTTCCTGAAAAAATCAGATTTATAAATGAGAAACAAAAGTCAAAAGATTTGAAAAAAATTCTTAGTAAGATTTTTGATGAATATGATATGCAAACAACAGTTCAGGTTGCTGATGATATCAAAGATTTGTGATTTAAGTATTCAACTATAGCAGCGACATCTATTAATATTCTTGATATGGTTGTTCCAAAAGGTAAAGATGATGAGTTGAAGAAATGAGATGAATTATCAAATGAAGTATATAAATATTATTATAAATGATTCTTTTCTGAAGAAGAGAAACATAGAAATATTGTTAGAATTCGAACGGAAGTAAAATCTAATATAGAAAAAAGTTTGAAAGATATTACAAGACCATGACAAGATTTGTATACAATGATTGATTCATGAGCAAGATGATCTCAAACACATATGACGCAAATTTCAGGTATGAAGTGACTTGTAGTTAATCCGCAATGAGAAGTAATCGAACTTCCTATTAAAAATTCTTATGTAGAATGACTTAGACCAATTGAATATTTTATATCTGCCCATGCAGGTAGAAAAGGTAAAGCTGATACTGCGTTGAGAACTGCTGATTCGTGATATCTTACAAGAAAACTTTGTGATTCTGCTCAAGAAGTGATTGTCAGAGAAAAAGATTGTTGAACAGAAAAATCATTGATTTTTTCTAAATCAGAATATGATGCAATTGGTGAAGATTTTTACCGTGCGTTATATGGTAGGGTAGTTGCTGAGGAGGTTCAAGACGATAAATGAAATATTATTTTTTCTGAAGGTGAATTGTTAACAAAAGATCGTATAACTCTGATTGAGACATTATGAATATCTGATATTAAATTAAGAACACCATTGGTTTGTAATACTATTAGTTGAGTTTGTCAAAATTGTTATGGAATGGATCTTTCAACAAGAAGATTTGTTGATATTTGAGTTCCTGTAGGTATTATAGCAGCACAATCAATGTGAGAACCAACAACTCAGTTAACAATGAAACAGTTTCATTCATGATGAGTAATTACAGGAGCATGAGATGTTGCTGATGGAGTAGATAGAATTAAACAATTATTTGAGGTAAGATCACCAAACTTACCTGCTGTTGTAGCTCCATTTGATGGTACAATTTCATTTTATGAACATAATAAACTGAAATATATTAGAGTTCTTTCTGATTATCAAAAGAAAACATATATTGTAAAAACAGATTATGAAGTTGTTGTTAAAAAAGGTATGGAATTGGCAAAATGAGAAGTTTACGCTGTTAAGTGAAAAAGTAAGTTAAAAATTCAAGAAGATTGAAAAGTACTTGAAATAAAAAAAGGTTATATTGTGTTGGGTGTTCAAGAATCATTTAGTAAAGCCCTTCATTGATTATCACCAAAAGTTAAAGAATGAGAAGAAGTATATAAAGGTAATTTGCTTACTCTTTGAGCTTTGGATATTAGAGAATATAAAGATATTGTTTGAGATTTGTTGGCTCAAAAATACATTATTAGAGAAACAAAAAAAGTTTATGCATCTCAATGACAAGATATCAATGATAAACACGTAGAAGTTATTGTAAAACAATTATTCTCTAAAGTGTTTATTGAAGATTCTGGAGATAGTAGCTTGATACCTTGAACACATGTTAAATACGAAGAATTTATACGTATAAATAAAGATTTAGAGCTTCAAGGGAAAACTCAAGCTAAATGAAGAAGGTTGGCTTTATGACTAACAAATATAGCAAAAGAAACTGATTCATGGCTGGCTTCAGCATCATTCCAAGAAACAATTAGAGTAATGGTATGAGCATCTTTGAGATGAGCTATTGACACTCTTTCAGACCTAAAATCAAATGTAATTATTGGTAGATTGTTACCAGTAGGTGATGTTTATAGAAAATCTCAATGATTAGAAGAATAAAATCTCTTGAAATAATTGTCTAAATAAGTAAAAGTAAAAACTGTCAAATTTTTATTCGTTTTTTGAACATTATGGCACACAAAAAAGCCGGTTGATCGTCAGATAACCTAAAAGACTCAAATCCAAAATATAGGGGAGTCAAAATATTTTGAGGACAAGCTGTTGCGGCAGGTAATATCATTATTAGACAAAAATGATCTAAATATGAATGTGGAAAAAATACTTACACAGGAAAGGATTTTTCTATTCATGCAGCCGTTGATGGAACTGTTTCTTTTTCCAAGAAAAATTTTGAAAGATTTGATTGAAGAAGATATCTCAAAACTGTTGTTAGTGTAGATTAATTTTTTAGAAATCATAGAAATATAGAACCAAAGATAAATAGAGCTAAAAAATATAGACTATTTAACTATTCTTCTATTTAACTATTCTTCTATTTATTCGACTATTTATCTAATTATATATATAAAATGACTATCGGTCCAAAGAAAAAAATATCAAAATCAGTTAGTCGCACGAGACATGCTACTTGGGAAACTATTAATTTAAAAAGAATGACAAAAACATATCAGGTAGGAAAATGTGCAAATTGTTGAGCAAAAAAATTGTCTCATAGAGTTTGTCCTGTTTGTTGATATTATAAAGGTAAACAAGTTATTACAATAAAAGCAAAAGGTGGAGAAAAAATTGTTGATGCATAGTAAATAAGAATTTAGTTTCTTTGGGTTTTTGTTTTTTCAAAAACCCCAAAACAAACTATCAACAATAGTTCTAAAGCTTTATGTTTCTAAAAACTGTATGAATATAAGAACAAGAATAAATGCAAGGAAAGTAGCGCTGTCATATATTTATCAGCACTGCTTTTTTTGAAATTTGCTAAATCAAAAATCAGCTATCGATGAATCTTTATTTATCGATAATATTTTTCAGACACAAAAAGAAAAATTTACAAAGGAGAAAGAGTCTTTGTTGAAAGAAATAGAAAAATATCATACAACTGATTTTGTGGATCATGTAGAGGGTTTTGTAGAAAATTTTTTCGATGAATGGACTAAAAATGATATAGATTTTGATTATTTACTCAAAGTGGTACCTATGGTATTTAAGTTGGAATCAGAACTAAAAGAACAAGTGAATACTTATACTCAAACATTTACTTATGACGATATGGATATTATGGATAGAGCACTTTTCCTTTTATGATATGCAGAATGGAAAGCTTTAAAAACACCCAAAGAAATTATAATAAACGAACTTATAGAGATTGCAAAAAGGTATTCAGATGAGTGATCTCCGAAACTTTTAAATGGAATTATGCACAAAATAATATCAAATTAAACTTACTTCAGGGTAAGTTTTTTTTGTTTGTATTCTTATCATTTTTTTGTATACTGAACCAGCATATTTATAAAAATAAATAACTTATGATTGTTGGTAATCAAGAAGCAAAAAAACGTTTACAAAAATACCTTGAGCAGCACGCTGCAGTAGATTCTGGGCAAGCAAGCTTTTTTCTCTTATATGGCCCTGCCAATATTGGCAAATCTGCTCACGCACTCGAGCTTGCCCAGTCTTATCTTTGATCTTTTGTTCAAGGATGACTTTTGCATATTAAAGATATGTCTCCTATAATTGGCAAAAAACATTCTATAAAAGTCGAGGAAAAAAAAACAACAGAAGAATATGATACTTTGTATCAAGATCATAAATATCAAGATTTATGAGTTAGGGAAATAAACAATTGGCTACAGCAGTCATCTTTTGGTTGATCAAAAATTCTTCTCATAGAAAATATAGAAAGAATGACGCCAGAAGCTACTAATGCTTTCCTCAAAGCTTGTGAAGAACCACTTCCAAATAGGGTTATCATAGCAACAACATCAAATAAATCAAAAATTTTGGAAACAATTATTTCTAGGGCTATATCAATTTCTTTTTCTCCATTATCTGATCAAGAAATGCAACAATATATAGAAGAAAAGGGTATTATATTGGATTCTTCAGATGTTAAAGATTTGCTTATTAAAATAGCTATGTGAAAACCATGAACATTGGAAAACTTTGTAAATCAGTTGTTAAGAAATGATGGTCGACAAAATGATATTCAAATGTTGATAAAAATTTTACCACAAAAGTGAAAAATTGTAGAAAAATATACTATTCTTGAAAAGTTCAAAGAACAATGAATTTTGGAGCAGTTTTTGGATGGTTGGATTGCTTATTGTGCAGATCATCATATAGAACACGCAAATAATCGATTAAAGGTAAAAAAACTTTTTCAATGAAATCTCAAAAAAGAAAATGTAATATTGTATGGATTATTATGATAGCGGTCAGTCATTGCGAATGAATATGAAGCAAACCATGACGAATATATAGATTATCTGATATTCCAATCTGGATTACCACGCTTAGCTCGTAATGACATGGATTGTTTAGTTTATAGAAAGAATTATTTATAAAATAACCTTAAGTTACTATTATGAAAAAAATATTATTCTGATTGTTGTTATTTACATGTATCACTCCTGCATTTGCAAGTGAGTGGAATTTGCCAGGTATCAAAATTATTTCTCGTTCTGAACGATGAGCAGATGAATCTATTAGATATATGAATATGTCCTATTCAGAGCGCAGAGATTGGTTAAATTCCAAATCAGAAGAAGAAATGAGGCGTTTAGAAGAAATAAACCCAGAAGAATTTTTTGAAAAACAAAAAGAAAGTTGGCAAGCGGAATATGAGAGATTGATGAGAAATGACTATCTTCAGACAAATTATTCTAATGAACAAAAGGTTGATAAGGTTGTCTATCAAAATGGTTTAAATTATCTTAAACGACCACAAAGTTATCATTATGAAAAAAATAAAATTATAGTCCATCATACAGCTAGTGATTCATCATCTTTTACAGGAAAAGAAAGTGTGATGAAATACATAAAAGATGTATATATTTATCATGCAAAAAGAAATTGACGAGGAGATATTTGATATAATTTTCTTATAGATCCTTATGGTAATATTTACGAATGAAGAGCTGGTGGGGATAGTGTTGTCTGAGCACACGCACTTTGGAATAATACGCCAAGTTTGGGAATATCGTTGATGTGAAACTTTGATATCCAAAAACCAACAAATGAACAGGTAAGAAGTCTGGTTGCTCTTATTTCTGTCTTAAGTAAAAAGTATAATATAGATCCAATAGCAACAGCAGAGTATCACAAAACGCTTTCTGAGCCACCATATATGAAATCAAGTCAGGCTGGTACTATTGCTGGTCATAGAGATGCTGGTGTTACTTCATGTCCAGGGAAGAACCTTTATTCACTTTTGCCCCAAATCAAGACAATGGTTGTACAAACATTGGCAAAATGAGTTTTGGTAAGTTCTTCTGATATTATGAAAAGTGTTCCAACTGCTAAAACTATACAAAGAGCGTCATCAAACACAAAACGTTGACTAAATCTTCTCAAAGATTGGAAGCCAGCTTACGATAAAATTTCCGATGCTTTTCAAAAAGAATATATCAAGAAAAAGTGAACAAGAAAGGCAACAACATTTACAAACAAAATTTCTGCAAAAATAACGTTAGATGAAATAAGAAAATATATAAATTCTGATATTTCTGTGCTTTTATATGAATTGTCTATGGATTTTGTAAACTGGGATATTTCTTGCTCATCTATATGTTCTTTTGTTACTCCTTGATGAGTTTATCAATGAAGTTCAGCCAATATAGAAATTGCTGAGTGAGGTCTACTTTTGCAATTAGATGGCAGAAGATACCTAGAATCAAGTATAAAGATCCAAGCAAAATCAAATGAAACAATAGAAGTGAAAAATTATTCAAGAGTTTCCTATTTGAAAATACCATGGAATACTTTTTATGGTAGCATTACTTTTTGAAGAGGGCAAATAAAGAACCTTAAAAATTGAAAATTTGAAAACAGATATATAGTTGTTAATACGCTTCCATTTCATCAATATCTCAAATGAATAGTTGAGACAAATGATTCAGAAGATAAAGAAAAAATTAAAGCTATGAATTTAATTTCCAAAATGTATGCTTTGTTTTATATGGATCCAAGAAATAATCATCCATCAGTTCCTGTTTGAGCCTCTTATATGGCGATAGATAGCCCTGATATGTTTCAAAAATATGTTTGAGCATGACTTGAAAAAACTTTAAAAACAGTTCCACAACTTGTAGACGCTCAAAAAAACGAAATAATATTATATGATAATTATGTTCCTATATTGCCATATTTCAATTGTTCTGCTGGTTTTACACGATCAGCAAAAGATAAACGATGATGGTCAGATACACCATATCTTGTATCTAGAGTTGATATAGAAAAATGTAGTGATTTTAATGGTCATGGAGTGGGTCTTAGTGGTAGATGAGCACAGTTTTTTGCTCAGAATTGACGAACATACAAAGAAATTTTAAATTATTATTATCCTGGAATTCAAATTTTAAATTTATAATTACAATGAGACGTTGCCAATGTAGCGTCTTTTTTCACATAGATGTTGGGTACGCTTCGCTTTAGACAGGATTATTAGTTTAGAAAATATTAGGTTCCTAATCTATCTAACCCCTCTAATCTATCTAACCCTTCTAATCTATCTTCTTTACAATCTTTATAAAAAAAATGAAATCAATTCTGAATAAATTATTTACTGGCAATAAAATAGATGCTTATGAATATATTATACAGCAATATAACCGTAAATCACGAGCTATTGTAAATTACCTTTATTTTGCAAATATTACAGGTAAACATCTTTTTGACGAGTTTAAAACCAATATAGATAAAAACATATTTCAAGAAGCTTTAAAGGATGATTATAAAATTCTTTGATCTTCTGTTATTGGTCCCGCATACAAAAGGTCTTTACTGGAGTCAGATATTTTATTACCAGATGGTATTGCTTTACAATTGTTTTATCGATTAGCAGCAAAACGTAAAAAAATTAAGACAAAAAAAGAGCGATTAGATAATTTAAATTGAACAGATTTTGGTTTGTTTTTTATTGATCGATTGCAGTCAGAAAAATGAAAAGAAAATGTTGAAATATATTTGTATGGTACTTATCCTGGAATATTAGAAAAAACAAAAACATTTTTACAGGATCGTGGCTTTGATGTTGCTTATTATCAGGATGGTTTCACCAATTTTGATTGGGATCATGTATCTGAAATTCGTAAAAAAAATAAAAAACAGTACGCAATTTTGTTGGTGGCTCGTACTACTCCAGAATATCCAATACAAGAGCTTTGGTCTTGGAGTAATCAAGATAAAATAACAAAAAATAAATTACTAGTTTTTAATCAATGAGGTACTTTCGATTTTTGGGCTTGAGTACAAAAAAGAGCTCCAAAAATGCGAAGAACCTATAAAATAGAGTGGTTGCGGAGACTTATAACAGACCCCAAAAGAAACTATAAAAAAGTGATAGATACAATAATGATTATAAAGTATATTTTTTCGCATTTACTATTGAAAAAGAAATAGTTTTTTATACAACAACAATAAGATTTTTTCTTGTCAATTTTTTGGTTGTATTTAGCAATAAAATTTTCTTACATATGCACATTCTAGAAGAGAAAAAGTTATACCAAAGTGAAGAGAGATATATCAACATACAACAACAGTTGCGTGATAATATACAATTTTCTTTGGTTGTTGAGATTCAATCAGAAAAATTTGTTGAATATCAAAAAGATTTAATACAAGAATTTGTTGCAGATTTTGTAGAAACTATACAAAATGCTGAAGATATTTATGATAATGATTCTGTTAGAGTAAAATGCGAAAACGCTCTTCAAGAATTAAATACAAAACTAAAAACATTTGCTGATAAGGTTCGTGATATAGAATTTTTTCCTATAAAATGATATATGCAAATTGTATTAGGAACAATGCTCATTTCTTCTATGATAGGAAATACAACGGTTATGATTTTGAGAGATCGCAAGATTTATTATACACTCACAAACTCCACAAAAATTAAAGGTAAAATAGATTTGTTTTCTGAATTTATTGAATGAGATTTAGAAAGTGGGGATGAGGTGTTGTATGTATGAACAAAAATAGCTGATATTATAGATTCTTATGATGTAAAAGATATAGAGCAAATACTTCAATCAGAAGAGTGATCTGTTATAGATTTTTTGGATGAGGTTTTAACTTCTAGAGTAGAGAAAGAAAATTTATGATTCCTTATGGGTTATACAATACAGGGTTTGATGAAAAAATCCAATAAAATTGGTAAAGTTTCCCTTGGTTCTTTTACATCAAAGTTATGATTTTTTCAAGAATGGAAACAAAGATTTTTCAAAAATAAATATCAAGTTACTGTTGGTCTGTTGAGTTTGTTTGTTGCTTTTATGGTTTATAGTTTAATTAATCAGCTTCTCCAAAAACCTGAATGAGAAGTTTATATAAATCCTCAATGAGTTACAGTGGATCTTACTATAGATGATATCAAAAAAGATATTGTTCTGTTTAAATCTATGGATCCAACATGAGATGAAAAAGCAATGAAATATCAAGAAATAGTAAATAAAATAGAGATTTTAGAAAGAAGAGGAAGATGGGTTGAAGATTTACAACAATTACAAAAAATTCTAAAAGCTGATTATTACAAATGATTTAATATTATATCAGTAAATAATTTATCTCAATTTGATGATCCTGTTTTATGAAGAAAAACAATGCTTATAACATTTAATACAAGTGAAAAATCAAGACTTTGAGATCTAATTAAGATAGAACATTCAAGAGATGTTTTGGTTGCTTGATCAAAAGCTTCTTTGTTGGGTGTTGTAAATGAAAATAGTAGATGATCATTGGTTGGTTATAATATAGATGATGCTGTAGAAAATTGTAGTTTAAATCTATTGAAAAATGGCTTTTATTGTTATACAGTAAACGGAAAAATATATGTAGTTACAAGGTCATGAATAGAATCAGTAACAACAGCAGATCCTGATTGATTTCCAACTGTTATTGGTTGAATTTGAACTTATGGTAAATCAAATATGTACGTATTTTCAAAAAACGTTACAAATCTTTCGGATAGTACATTGGTTATTAGATACCGTAATACTTTAGGTTCTCAATCAATTTATCAACAAGGACAAAAATATATGATAGCGCCAGATTTGGCTACATGATTAAATTTTGGTTCGGGTTTCTCAACTTTTACTATTGATGTAAATTTCTTGGCTTGGTCCCAAGGTAAGCTATATCAATTTCGAAGAAGTCCAGCAACATCATTTAATCTAACATATCGTGAAATCAAACTTTTGTGATGAGATACTAGAACTATGAAATTTTCTGACGATGTTAAAATAGTTACTCCGTCAAATTCTAGGTATGTTTACTTGTTTGATAAGGTTAATCAAACATTTATGGTTTATGAATCTCGTCCACTCAAAACAAATGATCTGTATTGAACAAGTTATAATTTAAATTACTTATTTAGTTTTGCTTTTGATTTGTGAGCAAATAAGATTGTAGATGTAACTATCCCAGATGAATTAGGTAATAGACCAGAGCTTTATGTTCTTACTCAAGAGTGAATAAATAAAATTCAGCTTCATGAGTTTATAGATAGTATAAAAAATAATAATGCATTAAAACAAGTTAATTAATAAAAATATAGAATCCAAATCCCTTGCTTAGTCTTGGGATTTTTTTAATTTTGCTTGTAAACTAATTGAAAATTGATATACAAAATTAAATGAAATTATAAATTCAGATTTTTTATATTGTTTGAATTGCTATTTATGAAAACAGTATCTTCACAAGAACTTAGAAATTTACGAAACAAATTTCGAGAATCCAAACAACACAAATACTTATCAGAAGTTTCACTTATTGCAGACAAAGAAAGTACAGCTATGTTTAATGTAGCTGGCATGCAACAATTGATTCCTTATCTTATGGGAAAACCTCATGATCTTGGTAAAAGAGTGCACAATATTCAAAGATGTATCAGGACCGTTGATATAGATGAAGTAGGGGATTCTTCTCATCTAACATTTTTTGAAATGATGGGAAATCGATCACTTGGAGATTATTTCAAAAAAGAAGCCGTGGAACGAAGTTGGGAGTTTCTTACGAGCCCAGATTATCTAGCAATAGATCCCAAAAAGCTTGCAGTAACTGTTTTCCAAGGAGATGAAAACGCTCCAAAAGACGAGGAGACTGCTATGTATTGGAAGAATATAGGTATGACCAAAGATAGAATTTCTTATTTACCAGCAAAACATAATCGATGGAGCCCAGGACCAGTTTGACCATGTGGCCCAGATACAGAAATATTTTATCGAGTAGGTGCGGGAGATTTGCCACCTGCAGGTAGTAATGTAGAAAACGATGAAGACAATTGGATGGAAATTTGGAACAATGTGTTTATGGAATTTTATCGTGACGAATCTGGAACGCTTACCAAATTGAAACAACAAAATGTAGATACCGGGATGGGATTTGAAAGAATGTGTAAGGTTTTGCAAGATAAGGATACAGTTTATGAATCAGATTTATTTTTGCCGATTATTCAATCTATAGAAAAATATACAAATCTTGGTTATAAAAATAATCAAAGAAGAATGAGAATCGTCGCAGATCATCTCAGAACTGCGATTGTACTTATCAATGATGGATGTATTCCTTCAAATGTAGGAGCGGGATATGTGCTCAGAATGATTATTAGAAGAATGTATTACAATCTGATTTTGTTGAACGATTCGGTTAGTGATGGTTATGAATCATTATTCAACGAAGCAATTGCTTTCTTTGGTAAACAACGTAAATTAACTAATCCAACTGCTATTTTACAAGCTATCAAAGATGAACTAGCTCAATTCAAAAAAACCATAGCAAACGGTTCCAAATTATTACAGCAAATGATAGATAAAAACCCAGCTCAACTAGCAGGTAAAGACATATTTATGCTCTACGATACCTATGGATTCCCTGTTGAACTTACCAGAGAAATTGCCAGCGAAAAAGGGATCAAACTTGACGAAACCGGCTTCCAGAAATCACTCGAAGAAGCCCGCGAAAAATCTCGTCAATGAACCAAAGAAATGTTCAAAAAAGGAATCGACCGATCCAAATATCTAGACGGAGTACAACCAACCAAATTTATCGGTTATGATCAGACAATTTCAGAGTCTCAGAAGCTTATCAAAGATTTTGAGGTAGACGGACAAAGGGTATTAATCTTTGATCAAACACCATTTTACGCAGAATCCTGAGGTCAAACCTGAGACAAAGGGAAAATTGTTTTGGATGATGGAACTGAAGTAGAAGTAATAGATGTTAAGAAATATGAATGAGTGTTTTTACATTTGGTAAAATAGTTTTTATTTGTTATTTATATATTATGAAAAAAATTATTTGATTATTTGTTTTGTTGTTTTGATTTTTTTTCTTGGCTGGTTGTAACACAACAAATACCGTTGAAGAAGGAAATTCAAATATTACAAATGAGGAAGAGATTGTAAAAGTTATGGAAAAATGAGGAGAAATTACTTGTACTATGGAAATGGATGAGGATTGAGTAAAGGCTTCAGGTGTTTTGTATATTGACTGAGACAAGGTTTATACAGAATCAAAAATGAATATGATGTGAAAAGATATTGAAGCAAAAAGTCTTATGGTATGAGGTTATAGTTATACATGGACAAGTGGTGATAAAAGTTGAACAAAATTTAAATTAGAAGATGAAGAAGATGAATCAGAATTTGATTTTATACAAGAAGAATGAATATATGAAGAGGATTGAGTTTCTTATGACTGTAAAAAATGAATTCCATCCAATATAAATTTTAAGGTTCCATCTGATATTGATTTCAAAGAATTTAATGAATCTGATTTTGATTTACCGTTTTAATTATTTCTTTTTTTATAAAAAACTCTGAGATTTATTTCAGAGTTTTTTTTATTATAATGACAAGAAAATATTTTTTTATTCACCCGTTTTTTCCATGAGGATTCTCTTTGAGAATCCTCATCTTTTTTTAATTTTTTAAATCTGATTTTTTCTATTGGAGGTTTTTCCATCTTATTTTATTGTTTCTGGTATTTTATCTCTAACAAGTTTGTTGTAATGCATGGTAAAAGAAAAATAAGATAAAGAATTAGTTTATACTAAATTTTTTTCAATCTGGTGTTTCACAATATGGTTTACAGTCAATACAATCGGGATATAGTATTTCATATCATGCTTCTTTACAGCTTTCGAAATTATGAACAGATTTTTCTGTATTTTGTTTGATAGAAGGTTTTTCAATAGGTTCTTTATGTTTCTCGATAATTTCTAATTTTTCTACAATAACCATATCATTTATGATTTTTCAAGAAACAAAAACGCGGTCTCATATATTTATGCTAGGATTTACTTCAAATAGTAAATTTTGCGTTGTTGCTGGAGATCAAGGAGTATCATAAATCAATGTTCGGTTGTTATTTTGTTTAACTATGTTTCCTGTTTGTGAAAAAACATTATTCAAAGAATTGTTCTGGTTTTGGTCATTGTTATTATTTTCTTTTTGTGTGTTATTGCATCAGATTAAAATTGTTGTAAAAACAAGTGTTAAAAAGATAATTGTTGTTTTTTTCATAATGATTAATAAAAAATAAAATGTTTCTCTTGTCTTTAATGATATTTTTTTATTTTCTAAAAACAATAAAAAACTCTTGCAATTATTTTTCTATTTTATATATATGGGAATATTCCCATATTTACTTTGTAAAAAAAATAATGGAAAAGGGGAGAAAGAAGAAAATCAGGTGTATAGAATTTTCTCCAGATGTTTGTATTTTTCAACCGTTATGATGTTCGTCGAATATGCAAGATAAAGAGATTATCTTAAGGAAGGATGAGATAGAAGCTCTTAGACTCAAAAATATTGAGTGATTTGATATTGTTTCTGGTGGTGAAAAAATGGAAATATCCAAATCTACTTTTGCTAGAATTTATGAAAGCTGTGTAACCAAAATTGCCGATGCGATCATAAATGGAAAGAGAATTGTATTGGAAAAATAGGCTGTCAAAAAAGTCAGAATTTTATGTTGTTATATAAAAATATGTTAGTTGCCTTAGCTATTGTTTTAGGATTGATAATCAATTATTTTACTTGAGGGCTACTTTTTTCTAGTATACTTTGTGTTTTTGCAGGTATATTTATGATTATGCCATCATTGTTGGATTTTGAAACAAAAGATTTTCTAAAAATAAGGAAACATCAAAAATTATTGCGAATAAATCTCTTTGCAAATGTTTTGATAACTCCATTAATTGCTTGGGGAGTGGGGAGTTTGTTTTTTCAAGATATCTGATTAACGATAACATTGATAATGTTGTCATTGCTTTCTTGATGAGGATTAGTCTTTGCGTGGATCAAAAAGACAAATGGCAATAATTCTTTGTGATTTCAATTTTTTATGCTTAATTTGCTTGTATTTACAGTAATATTTTTTATTGCTACTCCTTTTGTTCAGCAAATAGGAATGTTGCAGTCGGTAGCATTGACTTGTGATCTTTCTGGACCAGTTAGTTGTGGTATTTGATGAAATATTTCTCCTATAAGTGCTATTGTCGTGTTGGTTATTTTTCCATTTTTGCTTAGTAGGATTGTTCTTTGGAACCAGAAAATTACAGCATTGGCAAAAAAATATAGCAAATATTTATCACAAATAGGCACTTTCGTAATTATTGGATATATCTTTTCATTGCAGCAAATTCATGCTATATTTGAAATAGATATCCTTTTGGTCACAAAAATATTTGTTGCAACTTTGATATTCTATCTTTTGATATTTATATATAATCTGATTATTTATCATCGTTTCCTTCCCAAAACGCCAGAATCGAAATCATTATTTTGGATGACAACAAGTAGATTTATAACATTGGGGTTGGTATTGAGCTTTATTTATACTCAATATTTTGGAACTACTATTATGCTTATATTTGTAAGTGCATATTTTATTCAAATATTATTGTCTCAATTAGTATCACGTTATCTTAAATAAATTTTAACTTTTAAAAAGAAATCATGAAATACTTAGTAGGAGCAAACTTTAAAATGTACAAAAGTCAAAAAGATCTCAAAGAATACTTTGATCAGTTTGTAAATAATTATGCATGTTTTGTAAATATAGACTTGATGATTGCGCCGATGACAGTGTGTCTTGGTACGGCTTCAGAAATGACCAAAGATAGTTGCGTGCATCTTGGTGGTCAAAATATGCATTATGAAGAACAGGGAGCATTTACGGGAGAAACTTCACCTTTGGTTCTCAAAGAACTTTGAGCAGAATATGTGATCATCGGACACTCGGAAAGAAGGCAATATTTTGGCGAGACAAATGAGATGATAAATAAAAAACTTAAATCATCATTGGTTCATGGCATTAGACCAATTCTTTGTATTTGAGAAAACCTTGAGCAAAAAGAACTTGGTATTAGCAAAGAAACACTAAAAATACAACTTCGTGAAGCCCTGCAGTGAATTGACGCTATTGATCAAATTGATATTGCCTACGAACCTGTGCGAGCAATCGGAACCGGGAAAAGTGCGACTCCAGAAGAGGTCCAAGATATTCACGAATACATTAGATCAATTCTTGGAAACGAAAAAAGCAGAATTATCTATGGAGGTAGTGTAAATGATACCAACGCAGATAGTTTAATCTCACAACCTGCAATCAATGGCTTTCTTATCGGTTCAGCTAGCCTCGATCCACAAAAGATGCTCAAGATCTTGGACGTGGTATCTAAGAAAAATAAATAGTTTTATTGGAGCAACAAAAAGAACAAATAAAAGAAGATAATATCAACAAATCAACATTATCTGTAGTCAAAGCAGGAATCTAATTATTAAAAGAATGTAAAAAGAACAAAGAGATTGCTTTGATGTTAGATGAATTTTGTTTGTTCTTTGTTGCGAAAAATTCATAATATATCCGGCAGCAAGAAGTAACATAAAGAAAATTTTAATTATTAATCATATTATCATGATAACTTCAACAAACCCATACACACAAGAAACTACAAAAACTTATCAACAAATGACTTGGGACCAGGTAGAATCCAAAATAATCCTTGCCCACGAATCATTTCAATCACGAAAAAAAACATCTTTCACAGAAAGAAAACAATTGATGAATAATCTTGCGAAAATCATGCAAGAACAATTTGAAGATCTAGCAAAACTAGATACGCAAGAAATGGGGATGCTCTACAAAGATGCAAAAGGAGATGTAACAAAATCAGCTTCCAATATTGCTTATTTTGCAGAAAATGCAGAAAAAATTCTCGCTCCAAAGCCTTTTGATCAAGATGGTCTTACATGAGAAATTGTTTACCAACCAAAAGGAGTGATTTTTTCTGTGATGCCATGGAATTATCCATTCAATCAAGTTTTGAGAAGTGCGATACCAAATATTATGGCAGGAAACGTAGTATTGATGAAACATGCTTCCAATGTCCCTCAAATTGC
>CAYRHE010000013.1:0-24623 GCA_964424095.1 uncultured Candidatus Peribacteria bacterium
ACACAATGTGTCTACGGAACTTCTCTAAACCTTTGATCTCAAGATGGTAACCTATGAACAGAAGGTTATATCTTCTCTGGAGATTTTTCTCCAGCTAATCGATACTGTGCTGATTATAAATGATTATCTGGGTGGGTATTTACCATACAAACTACTGATCTAATAAACGAAAATTGAGGAGTTATTTCTGGATCCAACGTATTTATCTCTCATGATGTTCCTGTTGTTCAAGGACATGATTCTTGTACAGGTCATAACTGAGATGAAACTCAATTTTACGGCAGTCCACTTTCTTTGATAGAAAAAGCAGAGGTAGCAAATAATGATAAAATATGTAAAGTTGATATATCAAATGTTAAGTTGAAAGTAGATGTACCAGCTTATCAAGCTCCTGGTAATTATATTGGTACTCTTACTATTACTTTGCCAAATGGATTTGATTGATAAAAAGATTATCCAATTACACATATAAAAAAGAGCCAATTGGCTCTTTTTTTATTCTTCAACGGAAAACTTTTTTCCTACATGTTTAATACCATAAAACACAAGCATCGACTCAATTCCTACATACAAAAGCAACAAAAAGAAAATCAATTCCCCTGCCAATCAAGATTTCAAAAGCAAGAAAACATTTATCAAAAAAGACATAATACTAGCAACAATCCAATACCAATAATCTTTATGAGTAAAAAACTTTTTATAATTATCAGGCAAAACAAACAATCAAATACTTGTTACAATATTCCAAATAACAGACCACAAAACAATAGACTGAATATTTGATTCAAAATAAGAAAACAAACTTACATATACAGCAAAATTAATAACCAGAAACAAAAAAAGGTTTTGAAAAAAACTAGTATATTCTATTCTCTTAAGCAACAAAACATTTCATACAAAAATAGAAATAACAATCCAATAAAATAGATGATGAAATCATCAAACATCTGACCAGTTAACAACAAAAGATCAAAACAAAACAATAACAACCAAAACATTTAAAGCCTCCAAAACATATCTAAAATTTTGAGGCATATCTACAACAAAATCATACATTTTAGCCAAGAAATCATTGGAAAAAAAAGCTTTGTTTGTAACCTTTTCTCAAGCTAATATACGTCTAACAGAAATACGACCACGATTAATAGGTTTTTTTTGAACAAACCACCAAAGCCCCAAATACAAAAACATCAAAACAACACTAACTATAGACAATGCAGCTGATATAGAATAAACCCAAGAAACAACTAACGTAGACAACAAGAGCAATCAGCTTACAAACAAAGTATATAAATAATCTTTCTCTACTTCTATCCAATTTCAAACAATAAATTTCAAAAATCATACAAATCAGAATTGAAATGACAGCAAAATCAATATCAATGAAATCCAATTATTTAAAGGCAGCACAAACAAACATGTCAATATCAAAAAGAAAAAAGTTATATAATATCAAAATTGAAATATTTTTTTACCATCCTCATAAACAAATAGATAAGACAAAATCAAAAACAAAGCATTACCAACCAATATCCAAAGCAATGACAAAGGAAATTTAATACCAACAAAAGACAATATCCCAAAAACCGCCAATAAAATTATTGACCAAGCTATATGTAAACTATATCTACTAAGCTCCAGTTTAGAAAAAGAAACTGGGGTTTTGAGTGCAACATACGCAAATCATCCTACCAAAAAAAACAAAGGAAATAAAGCAAAAAACCAAAGCCCCAAAAAATAGAAATACAAGACAAAAGAAACCAAAACAATTAGAGCAAGTAGAAAAAACATAATAAAATAATCAGACTAAGATAAAGCAAATGTGTTTTTCAAAATAGGAATACTAACAAAGTATATAATCATTATTGAAATCAAAAGAATTCAAACAATCAAAGGGTTTTTCGATTTTATATAAGAAGACAGAAAAGCAAGAACTCACAAAAATCACAAAGAAAAAAATGAATAATAAATAGATATCAACCAGTCCGTAGAAGAAATCAATGTAAAATAGACAATACTTATTCACAAAAAAACCAAAATCAGAATTATTCATATTTGCAGAAAATCAAATATCCTATACACATAAAACAATAAATTTCTAAATAACTGTAAAAAATCTTTTTTGAGAAACATCAAATATATCAAAACATCTCAGAGAGCAACATAATCTTTTCTTTTTATTGAAACATTTCAACCAAACATTTGTTGCTGTTGAACTTTTTCGAGTATTGAAACCTGTCTTTCTAGATCAACCTTTGTAACACAAGTTCACTCAAACAAACCCTGAGAAGAATCTTCCAATGAGATAAAATATTCTTCTTCTATACGATCAACTATTGAAAAAAGCTCTTGCAACATATCTCTTATTTTTTCATAATTTGTTCACATTCTAAGTTTTTTTAGTTCATCAACTTTTTCTTTTATTGTTCTAAGATCTTTTGCTGACACGAAAGCTCATTTATCTACAAGCAAAGAATTAACTTTTTCCAAAGACCATGCTATTACCTGTTTTGCTTTTTCCAATCATTCATCTTGATAATATATTTTTTTTTCAGCATCTTCTTTTTTCTTTGTATCTTCTTTTTCTGATTTTTGAGAATCATCTAATTCTCTTTTACAAATATCAAGTACTTTTTTTATTTGTTCTGGCGTTTGTGGTTCTACAAAATAATTTCAATCAACAACTTCAAATCATAATCATAAAAAAAGCAAAAAAAACGTTTTCAATGTAAATTCCTTTGTTCAAACAATACGAATTTCCTGTCAATCAAAAGATAAATTAACAAAAACTGGTCAAAAAGAAGCGATATCTGATTTGTAATCACTTAATCAAAGAAGAACCAATCATGATTTCTCAACAAATTTTCTTGCAAACAAAGGAGATTCTGTATCCAAAAGAAATTGAATATTTTGAGGTTTTTTTGTCTCTTTATTATCTTGTTTTATGGTATTTACAACAAAAGTCATTACAAAAAAATGAGGTATAAATTGGGTTATATCAACACCGTTTTGTTTTTATATTGAAAATTTCAAAAAAATCAATATATAAGGGCGCTAAAAATTTAGTTATTAACAAGCAATTATGAAAAACTTTCTTTTTTGATTAATTTTTGGATGAATTATTGTGTTTTGATTCTTTTTTGTAAAAGAAAACCCAGGAAACACTTATGTTGTAAAAGGACAAACTCTAATCAACAATCTCCTCAAAAAAACAACATCAATATGAATAGCCAATCCAGCATCAAATTATTGTGTAGAAAACAATTGAATACTTGAGATCAAAGATGAAGCTGAAGGACAAATAGGTATATGCGTTTTCCCAGATTGATCTTCTTGTGAAGAACGAGCTTTTTTTAGATGAGAATGTAGCCCTGGAATTATAAACAATCATGAAACAAACAATGAAATTCAAGACCCAATAGATGAAAACCAAACAAACGAAAAAATCTTTTGTACAGAAGAACAAAAAGCTGCGGAAATTTGTACAATGGAATATATGCCAGTTTGTTGATCTGACTGACAAACATATTGAAATAAGTGTAGTGCATGTAGCCAATGACTAGACTATTATACGAACTGAGAATGTGTTTCACAAAAAATAATAGATGAAAACCAATGTCCACAATATATGCCACCAAACCCAGATTTTTGTCCAGACTGAATTATTCAAGATCAGTGAACAGACGAAAACTGATGTCAACTACCTCCAGCATGTATAACAAACGAATAATCTTTACTCAATAACAACCCTTTTATGGAACAAATTATTGGAAACTCAATCTTGGATAAATATTTTGATGAGCATACAATGTCTCTTCACCTCAAAGAAAACAGTAAAATTGTACAAAAAAAATGATCTCCAGGAAATCGAAAACCCATAGTAAACGAAGAAATTATAAGCAAACAAGATTTAACAAAACTCATCGACACAATATATCAAGAAGTCTCAGAAAGAGATGATGGTTTTTTGGAAATAGATAGGAAACTATCAAAAGTTGTCCAAATTTGACCATATAGAGTAGTTATTGTATATCCACCACTATCAGACTGATTAGAAATGACTGTTGTAAAACCTATTGTAAAATTAAACATAGAAGATTACAAACTAAGTCCAGAAACGTTTGACCTTCTAAAAAACAAAGCCAAATGAATATTGGTTTCATGAGCACCAGGAAGTGGAAAAACAACTTTTGCTCAAGCACTTATTGATGTATACCACAAAGAACATAAAATTATAAAAACAATAGAATCTCCACGTGATCTTCAACTCTCAGATGATATTGTACAATATAGTTTCACATACTGAACCCACGATGAAGTAAGGGATATTTTGCTTTTATCAAGACCTGATTATACAGTATATGATGAATTAAGAAACAAATCTGATTTTGATCTATATAAAGACCTGAGATTGACTGGAATTTGATTGGTTGGAGTGATTCACGCAACAAAACCCGTTGATAGTATCCAAAGATTTTTGGGTACAATTGAAATGGGTATAATTCCTCAAGTTATAGATACAGTTATTTATATAGAAAAATGAGAAATACAAGAAATATATAATCTTACACTAACTGTCAAAGTTCCTGAATGAATGATGTCAGAAGAATTAGCTCGTCCTGTAATTGTAATAACAAGTTTTCTAACAAAAAATGTAGAATATGAAATATATACTTTTTGAGAACAAATTGTAGTAATGCCAGTTTGAGATAACCATGAAAATTGATGAGCAACACCTCATCCAGCAAGATCTGCTAGACAAAATGCTGTATCTGAATATGCAAAACAAGCAATTGTCCAGAAATTAAACAAACACCTTTCTTGCGATTTTTTTACAAGAGTAAAGGGCACAAGCATAGATCTATATATACCAGAAAGCTATAAATGACGTGTTATAGGAAAATGATGAGCTGCAATAAATGATTTAGAAAAAAGCATTGGATTGAATATAAATATAAAATCTTTTGAAGACCTTCCCCTATTGGACGAACAAGTTGATATAATGGAATCTAAATGACGTCTAGACATTGCTTTTCCAAAAGAATTTGCAGAAAAAACGGTTCAAATGTTAATTTGAGATGAAGTAATAAAACTAGAAACTGATTCAAACGGAATATCATCAATAAAAAACAAACCACTTATAAAAACAATTCAAAAAAGAGGTTTTGTGATAATTGATGAAAAGAAACTATAAAAATTTTTGTGCTAAGCACCAAAACCTTTTAACATATAAATATAAAAATCGATAATGACTAATTTTCATTTCTGAAAAGTAATAGCCGGAGTAAGTCCAACATTAGCAAAAGAAACTGTTCTTTCAAAAATAATCAACATGGTTGATGTTTTCAAAATCAGCTTATGATGATGATTTGACGACAACAACAAAAAATATATTGATACTCTTATGAAACTAGATAACAGCAAAACTATTATGTTAGAAACTAGATGAAACGATATAAGAGTTAAAAATGTTGTTGATATCAAAGTCAAAGACAAACAGAAAATAGAAATAGAATATTCTGAATACGCACAAGAACATGAAGACAAAATTTTTGTAGACGCTACTTTTCTTTCAGAATTAAAGTCAAACCAAGAAATTGTTTTTGAACAAAGTTGAGTGAAAATGAAAGCAAAAGAGATCAAAGAAGATTTAATAGTTTGTGAAGTCACCCAATGATGAGAAATTATACAATATGATAGGGTTTTTTTTCCAAAATTTGAGGCAGAAATACCTTTTTTATGAGAAAGAGAAAAAAAAGACATTTTACGATGATTAGAATATTGAACACATATTATTGCTGCATCTCTAACAAATTCCAAAGACAACATATTTGAGCTTAGAGAATTTCTTGCAAGCCAAAACAGTGAAAAAATGAAAGTTTTTGCAAAAATAGAAACAGAAACAGCCTTAGAAAACATAAACGAACTTATAGAAGTTTCTGATTGAATTATATTGGTAAAAGAAAAATTAAACAATCTTTTAGACGAAAAGTTAGAAAACAATATATTCAAAAAATGTAAACAAGAATGAAAACCTCTTGCTATAACATTTTGATTAACACAAAAAAAGAACAATAAATGAACAACAATTAGCGAGCAAGAAATCAAAAAATATTGTTGATTACAGTTAGATTGTTATATGTTAAATACTCTTTTGAAAGAAGAAGACACGTTAAACATGATAACAGACATTTCTGAAACATTAGAAAAAAACGAACTTTGTATTCCTTCAGAGAGTTTATGAGAGTTTTACAAAGAAAATGAAGACTTTTTAGTTAGAGATTATATTATTTACAATGCATACAGAATCACAAAAGAAGTTAGCGTAAAAGCTATTGTTTCTTATACAGAAAATTGATACACATCAGCCAGGTTATCTTCTCTAAAACCACAAGTTCCACTTATAGCATTCACCAAAGTTGATGAAACATATAGATATATAAATATGCTTTGGGGAGTTAGATGATATAAAATTTCTCAATCATTTAACTATGAAAACCTCAAAAGAGTCGGTAAAGAAATGATTAGAATAATTTTCAAGTGAAACATTTCATTGGATGACAAAATTATCATTGTACAAGCAAACGAAATCATTAAAGATGAAAAAACAGGAATGATTAACTGAGTAGAATTATATAAATTCAAAAATATTTAATTCTGATTTTTTATTTATTATCAATAAAAAATGGATCTTCGTGTTTATAATTGAGAAAGATTTGATAGAAATAAACGATGGTATGTTTTCTTTGCTTTAGTTTTGATAACAATTATTTGATTATCTCTTTGGAAACAGAATTTTGTATGAGTTATCGTACTGTTTTTTATTGTTGGAGCCTATTTTTATTATAGCATAATTTCAAACCAAACAATATCATTAAAAATAGACAAACAACACATTACAATAAACAATAAAATCTATTTACGGTGACACTTTAAATCATACAGCATAGAAATAGATAAAAGAAATCAACAAATAAAAAATCTAGTTCTAATTACAGAAAAATGACATACAATATACACAATTAATGACAAAAAAGAAAAAACGAAAGATTTTCTAGTTGAACTAAACAACTTCTTACCATTGGTTTGAGAATATGAACAACCTTCATTAGAAAAATTAGCAAGAATTTTAAAATTATAATTTCTCATGTCCTCTAGACTTGTAATAAAAGATGCAGCTCGACAACTGATTTGAAGAGTTATTAGTGCGCTTTTTGGGTTTATTACAATCAAAATAATTACACCATATCTTGGTCCTTTAAGATATGGAGATTATTCTACTATTTTAAAATATTTTGCAATCTGGACAGCTTTAGCAGATTTATGATTATATGTTTTAGCAGTCAAAAGACTTTGAGAAATCAAAGACAAAAACAAAGACCCAGAACACAAAGAACTCAAAGAAGAATATGGAAAGTTTGTATGAACGAGGCTAATTATTATGTCAGTAATTTATATTATTGCAATACTTGTGGCATATCTTTTACCAGCATATACAAGTAATCCATATATTGTTCGATGACTTCCTTTGGGTATGATTTTTTCTGCAAGTTTTATGTTTGCTGGGATTCAACAACTTCCTTTGCAGATTTTTTGGAAAATGGAGTGGCTTAGTTTATCCTTGATAACAGCAAGATTATCACAATTATTAATTCTGATTCCTTCTGTTTATTTATTCTTTAGATACATTGATTTTTCAGCACCAACCAAACTTTCCATTTTTGCATTTTGTATGATTTTATTTTCTGTAGTAGCAAGTGGTATATGACAAAACCTAGAAATTCATTATAGAGCAAAAAAACTACTTCCCCTAAAAATAAATTTTGACCGATCATTTACAAAAAACATTATTCAAAAAAATCGAAAATATTGAGTATCTTATTATTTAAGTAGTTTTCATACTCTTTTTGTTTTAATGTTTTTGTGACGATATTTTCCTACATCAAAATGAATTGATTATGCAGGAATTTGGGCATTGGCATTATCATTGATAGAAATACTACTAATTATACCATCATCATTGGGAAATAGTCTTTTACACAAAATATCTTGATATCAATTAGAAACAAAACAAAAAAGCATCGGAAGTTTATTAAATATGATTTTGTGGATATGATGATGCATAGCTTTAAATTTTTGGATTTTTTCTAGTCAAATTATAGAATTTGTAGGTGGAAAAAATTTTATAGGAAACTTCGAAACAATCCAAACTCGATGATCTGACCAGATATTACCTTTTTTGGGAGTTGTTTTGTTTTTTAGTTTCATCAAACAAGTATATAATTACCTATTCGTTACAGTAGATAAACAGAATGTTCTCTTGGGAATCAACGGAATTGGCGTAATTATATGAGTATCACTATGAATCTTCGCGATTCCCAAACGAGGTCTCGCTGGTTGAGTTCTAACTCAGTTAGTAATAGAATTTATGTTTATGGCTGGCGCCATCCTCGTTGCCCACAAAAACAAGATATCACCAATCAAAAATCTTTCACAAACGACAAAAATACGATGAATACTACTCCTTTGAGGAATACTTTGATTTTTGATAAAAACATATATATCTCCATCCAATCGAACACGATTTTTGTGGGCAATAAGTATGAACTTAATTATTTTATGACTTTCTCGAACAACACTAAAAAAAGTCGCTCGCTGACTTGGCATCGAGGACCCAGTAATTTCTAAATAAAAAATCCTTTTAATTAAATCGTTTCAAAAGAATGTCTCTTTTCTTTTTTATTAAAAAAATCAGAAGTTTTTTTATTATTTGGTCTTTTAGATATATTGTTTGTTTTAAAATAATCTTTTCTTGCCAAATCAATTCATTCTTTGAGAGATTCTATAGCAATAGAAAATTTTATTTTACCATCTTTTGTTTGAAAAACAACTTGTTTACCAAAAGTATCGTCACCAAGTCATATAATAGTTCATTTCAAAAGCTTTCATCATTTCGTTTTATAAAAAACAGGTTTTTTTGAACCAACTTCTATATTCATATTTTTGAGAGCATCAAATCTTGGTTTGTCAAAAGCCTTACGAGGAACCAAATTAACTCTTGTTTTATTTTTATTTGAATCTTTTTCTATATCAACAAAAACCTCTAATCATTTATGAAAGGTTTTTTTCTTCATATATTCTGGCAAAGAATCATAAGAAATATCATATTCTAATGTGTGTCAAAATTGCGATCAAATACAAACAGTCAATCATTTTTTATTTGCTTTTGATATTATTCACTTATAAATTTTATTTTCCATCATATGTTTTGAAAGATCAACTTTTTTTATAAAATTTTCAACATCTTTATCATTAATATCCCTAAGACCCTCATCCAATAGTTTGTTTATTTTATCAGCAATACGAATAATTTTGTTTTCAGAATGTTTTGGTGTATAGACATCCAAAATAGAAAAAATATCTGATTTGCTTTTTTGTAAGTTATCAGAAAAGGATTTTGATGTTGACAAAGGTTCTTTTGCTCAGAATGCCACAATCAAATCTCATTTTTTTCATGGGATAGACCAACGATCTAAATCTGGAGACTCTTCATTAAAAACATTGTCTAAACTAGAAACACCTTCAGGATATCTTTCATGTTTTTTATATCCGGGATATTGAGTTAAGTCTCTTTGTGTCTTTGTGATTTTTGATAATTCATCAAATGATTTAAAAACCTTTTTTTCTTTCCCCATAACAAAAAAATAAAAATTAAAACTATTTAAGTATATATCAAAAACGTTTTAAATGCAAATTTTTATAAACAAAATTCTATTTGAAAAAACAAAGTTAAAATATAAAAAGAAATAATAATATTTGCTTTCTAACAAAACCCCATGTATGTTATAATATTTATCTTATGAACAATTTTCTGATCTTTATGATCTGTTTTAATGAGCAGATTAGAAGAAAAATCAGACCGGAAAACTATTAAATCAATTCTTTTTTGATTTTCAAAATGTCCAAAATGCAAAACAAGACTTAAAGCCAAAAACCTAATCCCAATAATAAGCTTTTTTATACAAAACAAAAAATGTGCCTTTTGCCAAAAACCAATTTCTCGACAATACCCAATACTAGAAATAACTTCAGGGCTAATTTTCATGTTTTCTTATTATTTAGTTTTTAATATTTGAGCTTTTATAATACCCGAATCACTACATATCATAATTTATATTTTTTTAGCAATAACAAATTGGTTATTGCTATTGATTATGGTTCAAGATATCAAAAATCAAGAATTACATATGCCAATACGAATAATTTCTACACTTTGGATTTTAATACGACAGTTCTTTTGAATATTGGGCAATTATCAAGCGGCTTTTTTATCTTCTTTATTATTTGCTAGCATTTTTTTGTTAATATATATATGAGCAAAAGTATACCTAAAACGAAGATATAATAGCCAACAAGAATGATTTTGACAATGAGATATTTTTTTGTGATTTTCATTATGAGCCGCAATACCTATTATAGAACAATTCAATGCTTTGGTTTTTTCTTGGCAAAACCACGTAAAAATAATCACAAGCATAATTTTTATATGATCTATTCTGAGTATTATTTATGCCATAATTAGCATTCTCATAAATAAATCGATAAAAATATCAGTATCAAACAAAGAAAAAACAATTGTTCCATTTTTTCCAGCTCTAATTATTGTTTTTTGGGCAATGTTAATATATTGAGACAAAATAATTTCTTATCTTTTCTAACAACAATATGGAAATTTCAACAAAACAAAAAATCAGATTTTTTATTCGATGATCAATATCTGTATCAAGCTATGGTTTGGCAATAACATTTCTTTTTCACAATCAAGAAATAATTTTATCTTTAATTAGTGTTTTTATATTTTTTATTGCTTTTCATTTTTTCTATATAGAAATATATAAATTTAAATGGCAATACTTATTGATTGGTTTAATTTTGTGAATAATAATAACTGGGTTTATTATGACACCGCAAACAACAACAATGCGAATAGCAAATATATGATTTCATGCTATGATAGGCCTTTTAGCAAATAATTTATATCGACAAACAGAATGAAGCGTCTGATTTGATAGTTTTAGTTATTTTTCTGTATGATGATATTTATTTACAATGGCACTATCTCTAGTTTATAGTACTGTTATCGTAAATTTTTTTAGTCAATTTCCTATGGACTGTGGACAATTAAGCAAACAATCAGACAAAATTATTGAAACAATTACAAAACCATTTAAAATAAGTCGAGAAAAAACACAATGAATAACAGAAAAAACCAAAACAGCCCTTTCTTCAACATTTTGAGATCTTTTTGAAGCAAGCCAAGAAATTGAGATATCAACATCAAAAGAGTGAGGCATAATAAACAAACTAAAATCACGAAAAGATAAGGTCATTACACAAACAATTGTAGAAAACGAAAAATTAAACAATACAATTTGTGATTACACATTAAAACTTATAAACGAAAAACTTCAATCTCCAACTATTCATTATCCAGTTATTGTTTTAATACTTTTCCTAATTTATCCTTTTTTAAGAATAGTGGTTTGGATAATTAGCTTATTGTGATTAATATTGTTTGAATTACTATATTTATCCAAAATTTATACAAAGCACAAAGAAACAAAAGAAGTAGAAAGAATAGGTTAATCAAAAATCACTTGAAAAACAAACCAAGCTAGGTATAAGAAAAAGGATGTTTTCATTTTATATGCTTTAAAAAGTCAATGAAAAAAATATTATCAATAATCCTAACAACAATATTATCCTTTTTTTCTATTGCTATACATGCTCAATGACTAGGTGATTTAATTGATAGCTTGTGAAGTGAAATAAATTTTTGATATACAACAAACCAAAAAATAACAATAAAAGAAATAACAGAAGACAATGTGATTATTCAATCGCCAATTATAATAACACAAGAAAACCAAAACATTACAAAATATACTATTATGTATAGCGAATTTCCTTTAACAGAAATATTAGAAAACACAAATTTACTAAATGAAACCAAAGAAAAATCTATAACACTAACCTGAACTGAAAGTCCTTTTTCTATAGAATTAGGCATAGCTGATGGAATAAACCCTATAGCAAAATATTATCTTTTTGTGATTCCAAAAGATGAAACATGAAACCTTTGAGAAGTATCAAACGAAATTTGGTTTAATATAGCAGAAAAAACATATTGAGATGCCTGATCAAATGAGGTATACACCACTGAAACACATAGTGCTGCTTGAGCGGATATGACACTAGCAAACATAAGACCAGAAATAAATTGAAACACAATAATACTAAAGTGGATTGCTGTTGCATGAAGTACAACAATTGATATTTCTGTAATGACTCCTTGATCTTCTTCATTCAATAGGGTTGCAACAGTAAACATGAATCAACAAAGGTATGATTTTATCGCCAACAGAAATTGAGAATATGTATTCAAATTTACTCCTGATAATTGATGAAAAGAGGTAAACCATAGCGTCCAAATGAACACTTTTTCAGATTGATCTAATTGAGATAGTTGAGGCGGTGTAGCAATTCCTGTTGTACCAAAAACTTGACCAACAGAAAACATTATAGTAATAGTAATAGCAACTTTTTTATGATATTTAATATACAAAAAACTATATAGAAAAGCAAAATAACAATTGTCAATCAAAAATCAAAAAAATCTGGCTATAAAATTGACCAGATTTTTTTTACAAATATAATAAAAAAGATCCTTTTATTGTAGATAAAAACATGCACAATCATAAAAAAAGAAATTTATTACTAATATTTTTGATAGGTCGATTAGGTTTTATTTTTTTCGATGCTATTTTTAATAAAGATAATCTTGCAGAAAACATAGTATACTTCAAAAACATATGAATTGAATACGAGCAACAAAATCATAATTCAGCACCAAAAACAGAGTACACAAACAAAAATATAGATCAAGAAATAAATAATAAAATACAAAAACAATCAAATAATATAAAAGATATCAAAACTCTTAAATACATATACAATCAAGATAAAAACCCTGAGATACTCAAAGAAATAATAAAAAAACAAGCACAAAACTATAATTTCAATGAAGCCCGAAAAAACATAAAAGAACTAGAAAGAAATTGATGACTTGTAGACATTCACCTACTTTTATACGTTTTTTTAAACAGCAATAATTTAAATATAACAGAAAAGGAAAGCATTAAAAAACTTTTACCATTATTGGATATGGCTGTTCAAAATAACATGATCTGAAGCCAGGATTATTTGTTTTATATATGACTGATTGAATTACGAAATAAAAATTATACAAAAGCTATAGAACAACGAAAACAAGTAAAAACGCCTCAATACTTACCAATAATTTCAAGCTTTCAAAAAGCAATAAAAAGTTATGATGAAGCAAAAGCAATTCCAGGATACTATCAAGATTGATTAGTTTCTCTTGCTGCTCTAAAAAATTGATATTTCAACATAGCGAGAAAAATAGCTTTAGAAACTATTTTAAAAGATGAAAATTATATTTTACCATATCAGGTTTTGTCTTATGCACATTTTTTAACAAACAACCGAGATACAGCAATAGAATATTTTCTAAAACTTGCTAATTTTGACAAGAAAAATCAAGAAACATATCATTTCCTTATATGAACATCTTATTATCGAAAAAATGATTTCACCTCCTCAATACTATACCTGTCACAAAACAAAAGCGAAAAATACAAAACAGACACGTTGAGATACTTGATAATTAATTATTTAGAAATTGATGAAGAGAAAAAAGCAATTCAATCTTGGCAAAAACTACTATGACAAAGCGATATTAAAAATTCAGATTTTTTTATGTATTTTTATCATACATTTTATAAATGATACTTTTCACAAAATTCTAAAATATATCAACAAAATCCACAATTATCAACAATATTTTTGGAAGAATGCATAAAAAAACTTTCAATAGATGATGATGTTTGTATATATTGAAAAATTTGATCAGAAATCATAAAAAACCAACTATCTCCAGCAAATAAAGTTGAACTTATTAGTTTGAGTCAAACCTATAACCAAAGTTATCTTTATCATATTTTATGAGATTTCAGCGCAAAAGAAAACCTCAAAGAAGAGGCGAAAAAACGATATGCAAAAACCATATCAAGCTCACAAGACAAAAAAGAAATTGATTTTGTTCAAAAAAAACTAACTACTTTTTAAGTTTATTATACATTTCATACCAATAATAAGCAAAAAAAGCTCTAATAAAACTACTCATATAGGCTCACAAAACAACTAGAAGAAAAAAAACAATATAAACAATCATTTTAACCCACCAAAAATCTATTATTCACCAAGTAATTGAAAGATAAATCAATAAAACGGGTATTCATATAATCAAAACAATATTCAATGAAAAATTAATCAAAAGCAATGTCTGCATTTTCATATATTTAAACGTTTCCCAAAAAGAAGAAAAAACCTTATAAAAACTTGATTTAATTGCATCATAAGTACCCTTTTTTTGCAAAACAATAAAATATCTCGTATAAATTTTAAGTGTATTAACTATCATTATCAAAAACCACCAAAAAAGAAAAACCAATATAACCCAAATAGATGTAACATTATCCAACAAAAACACCTTATAAGCCAAGATAAAAAAAGCAATTGGAGAAAAAACCAAACAAACAAATCCATATTCAAACATTGGAAAAAACAAATTAAAAACAGATTTCAATGAGTGACCAATGCCCTTTTTCCAGTGAAGATAATGAATAACTGCTGCTTGACCAATAGGATAAACAAAAGAATACAAAACAAAAAGAACAACTGTAATACCTACAACCCAAGAAACAACATGGTTTTTATTTATTTCTTGAATAAAAAACTCTGCAATTTTACCTATATACAAACCATTTTCATAATGATTTACAAAAAGCTTATTGGTATTTAAAACAAGTAACAATGTAACAACCAAAGAATGAAAAAAGGATGTTAAAAAAGTTAACCTAATAATATTAGGATCTGAAGACATGTGTTGAATACTGCGATTAATAATACTTCTATGCATTTTTTAACAAAAAATAAATCAAATATAATATCATTATTGGCTCAAAGCTTTCAAGAGAAAATCATTTATTGTTTTTTTAAGTTTTTTTGCATTTAACAAGGAAATCATTATAATATGCAAAGAAATATTCTTTATTTTTGTCTTATCAAATATGGCAAAAACAACAAATGCAAAAAAGAACAATATAAAAGATCGTTGATTGGAAGAAAACAAACAAGAAGATGTCAATTGATCAAAAACATTATCAAAAATAGCAAACTCAAAAATAGAGGAATCTCTAAAAGATTTTTCTAAATTAAGCGAAAAAGAAAGAAAAGAATATTTTTGAGATAAAGAATTTTTCGAACAATTTCGAGAGTTTTTCAAAGAAAAACATCCAAAATTATTAGATGAAATATGAAACTTAGATAATTTAAAAATATACCTAGAAAATCTAAAAAATATGTGATTTTCTTTGAAAAACATAATGAATAAAACAAAAGATCTTCACAGAGAGTTTAAAGAAACCTTAGATGAAAAAACAACAATAACAAAAAATCTCAAAGATTTAAAAGTTTTCTGCGAAAATTCAGACAACAAAATGCCTATTTGAATTTTTAACAACTTCGCAAACGAAATTTGACTTAAAACAACTCCAAACATAGAGATAACACCAGATACAAAAATAACCAAAATATGAGAAATTTCAAAATTACGAAAAAAATTTTTAGAAGATAATGATATAAAGCTAAAAGATTATCAAAAAGACGAGATACAAAACTTTTTATCACCAAATTATCTTCCAACAGAAAGGCTTCTAATAAGCGCTACTATCAAAAAAATCAGAAAAAATCTTCCAGAAGAACTTCATTGAGATTTTGATATAGAATTTCCAACTCCAATAAATATACATTCTCGTTTTCAAAATCTCAAAGATCTAAAACAACTTCGAACAATTTTTCTTGAATGAAAAAAATCAATTATAGATGAAACTTTAGCAAAAAAATTAGATAAAATAATTATTTCAAATTGAGATATATACAAAGAGTTTCAATACGAATGAGAAGACATAAATCGATCAAAATGATTTTCTGATCAAACAAAAAACTTTAGAAATATGTTCAACCAACTAGCAACTCGCCAATTATTTGAAGAATCAAAAGAAAAGTGAACATATATAGAGCACCATCTTCAACAAGTAGGAAACGAATTCAAAGCTTTTCCACCTTATTTCAACGAAATATTAAACATATATCCATACAATCATGAAAAAGTAATAAACCAACAATCAACACACAAAACAGAATATACCAAACAATCAGAAACATTGGCTGAAAAAGAAAAAGAATTAGAAAAAACTGATATATCAGAAGAACAAAAAGAAACTATTCGCAAAGAAATTTTCGAAATAAAAGATAAATTAAATGAAACAAAACGAAAAGCTTATGCAGATTATATCAAAACACAAGACAAGGATTTAGGTAATATTATAAGTACTTTAGTAGACAGTAGATTTGATATAAGCAAACTATCAAAAGAAAACCAACAAAAGATTTTGGATACTCTTGTTAATTCAAAATTATGAGATAGTATAAAAAACAAAATCCCAAACATACTATGAATAGACAATAATGAATATGAAAAATTTATAAAAAATCTTTTTGATTTAAATCAAAAAGAAATCACTATCCCAACAAATCAATATTGAGAAATACCAATCCAGTTTTTGGAAAAAAGTTTTTTATGATGACCAACCAAAGATCTTTTTGATATATGATCTTGAAACAAATCTCTTAGCGAACAAAAAAATCTTCCTTTAAATCTTAGAATAAAAATAAGTGAACAAAATAAAGATTTTTTTGAAGATAATATTATTTTTGAAGAGTTTTTTAATACATTTAATAGCAAAAATTGACCAATAAAAATAAATGACAATTATAAAGTTGTTATAAGAAATAAAGAATGAAAACCTGTTGAGTGATATCTTTCAAAAATCCCACCAAAACAAAACCAAGAAGATGATGAAACTATTTCAAAACAAAAAGATTGATGGTTTCTCTATTCAAAACCAGTTACAAGACCAGAAGACGATAGAGAAATAGTGACACGAAACTGAGATTCTAATTGAGATCCTGTTGTTATTTTGGCAAACAAAGAAAATGAGAATAATTATGAATTAGATGTTATATCCAAAGAAATAAATCTGAATTGAGAATGAATTTCTGGGTTGCTTTTTTCTCATGTACTTTGAAAATACAACGAAAACAATAGTTTATCAAGAGAACAAGAAAAAAAAATAAATCAACAATTTTGAAAACTTCCATGAGCTAACATATACAAAGATACTATAGACAATTATATGCACCTAATGAAAGATGAAAACAAAAACGAGAAAAAAGATATTGAAAAAGAAATTTCAGAAAAAGAAAAAAATAAAAAAGAGTTTTTAGAAGAGCGAAGAGATCTTTGATGATATCAAGAAAAAGACTATGAAAAAGGTGAAAAAGAAAAAACATATGGATTTAAAAAATGAGCAAAACTACTAATAAAATGACCTGAGAGTTGATTTCATCCTACAGGAGTTTATCAATATATCACAGCCGAAGTCAAAGAAATAAAAAATGATAAATTTAAATTAAAGTTTACATGAAGCGAGGTATCTCTATGAAAATACGAATGATTTGAACCAGAATTTAACATAAACAAAGATTCAATTAAAAAAATAAAAGATACTTTTGAAGATGGCGTATATAAATTACCAGATAATACAACCTGCCAAAACATAACAAATTTATTGCCTGCTATGGAATCAGCCAGTATAGATTCAATTAATCCAAGCGAAAGTTTTAAAGGCACAAATCGAGATGGTAACAAATTCAACATAAGTATAGGTAAAGAAGAAAGTAAACCTGTATCTTATTTTGGCATTGTAGAAGCAAAACCAGGAGAAGATTGATGACAAGAAAGCAAAACAGCCTATATGTACAAAATAGAGCATGATTCAAATAAAAAAAGGTTTAAAATTACATGAAATGACGATAAAAAAACTATTATATATTTAGATTACCCAAATTTTATTTTATTCATTTCTAGTAGAAAGTTACAACCCCAAACCGAAGAATCAGCAAAAGCAATAAATATACAAAAAAGTGATTGACCAGACCTAAAAGAACCAAAAAAACGAAAATGATATGGTTTTGCTAGTATTATTGGTTTATTCAAAAATTTTGGAAAAAAAATATGAGATTGATTAAAAAAATATGAAGAAGAACAAGTAGAAGATCTAACTGACAATATTTTTTATCATTGAAAACTTTTCCATACATTATCTTGAATAATGCCAACAGCAAAACTCAAAGAAGCTTTTTGAAATGCTGGTGATGAATATATGACAGAAAGAGACAACAAAACATGGAAAAAGATAGAAAAATATCAAAAATTTTTCGAATCAGATCCTGATTTTGGTTGAAAATATATGCGAGAAAAAAACATAAAACCATATTTAAGTGGTGAGAAAAAATTCAAAGACAACCATCAAGCTGCAGCTATGTTATTGGTAACAATCAAAAAGTGAAAATGACCTTATAGTAGAAACACTAATCGAGCAGGTAAATGAATGCGAGTTAGAGCGCTTTTTTGAGAAGCACATCAAGCAAGGTATCTCACAATGAAAGAGAAACTCGAAAGAGAACTCCAACAATGATATAAAACTCATGGACAAATGTGGGCAGATGATCTACAAAATGAAATATTAAAACTAGAAATGAAATATATAACTCACTGTATTGATTGAAGACAACTTAGAGTTGGTGATGATGATGTGGCAAGATTAGAATCAATGTACTCCAAAACTTTTGCTTGAAAACTAGAAGAAGAAAGCAATAAATTCTTCTCTGAATCAGTAAGTTGAAGCTCAAAAGAGAAATCTTATAGTTTTGAACTAGCAAGATTTGAATATTTTAGATTGCTATGAGATAGACCTCAACAAGCCATTCCTTGTCTAAAACAAATGGCATGCAAAGCTGTAACCCCAACACAATGGAAAATTTTTGAAAGTGCGGTATTAACATGAATGCTGTCATGAGTTTTTTATAATGTAACACAAGAAGACAAAAGTTTTATACAAAAAATATGTAGAACTATTTGATTTTTACCATGAATGCGGATCAAAGACCCAAATCACCATTACAAAGTAGAGAAATTTATAAAAATAGTTACCAACCAAGATATTGAATGATATCAAAGCAACAAATTCTGATTTTGAAAGTGAGAAAATTTAAGCCAATATAAAAATATTGCATCTTACGAAAAATGATTAAATGTACGATTTACAAGCAATTGACGTCTTGAAAAAATATCAAAATTTGCAGCTATGGAAGGCAAAAACCATCAATGAAAAACGCTTATAGAATTATTAAACGACCCAACAACACCTATAGAAACAAAAGAAATTTTATCTGAAATAGAAGCAAGAAGTTTAGAAAAAGATGAAACATTAGACTCTGATGTAAAAACAAATTGATATGGTTTGGAACAAAACATTTTGGCAAAAAACCAAAGTTTTATATGAGAAATTACAGATTTTCAAAATTGAGAGTTCAAAGCAAAAGATAAAGACGAAAAACAATGAATACAAACAGCTCGACAAAAAATCACAAAATCTATTCCTAAATCCAAATTAAACGATGAAAATCAAGTAATATATATTCTCAAAAAGTTTATGAACCGATTTGAACAAAGAGGATTTAATGTAGAATGAAAAAGATTTTTAATAAGAAGCCTCAAAACAATAAAAGAAGAGGAAAACAAATGAAATACAGAATGATTAGAAGAAATGTTGTGGTATCTAATTGTTGGAAATGTTGTAGAGTCTTCTGGAAATCACCAACCACCAAACGATTTAATAAGCTGACTTGAAGCTTTCAAGGAGTTTTTCAAAAACAATAAAGATACAATTTTAAAATCAAATGTTGTAGAACAAGGTATAGGCAATATTTTTGTTTCAGAACTAGACAAAAAGCCATTGAAATTAGCTCCTTGGGATGAATATATAGATATTGCAAAAAATAAATTCGTAATGTGAGAAAACGCTCAAGAAAGAAAGAGAAGATCTGATAAACAAAAATTATATAGATGAAACAATATTTATATAAATGAAGAAATTTACAAATTAGCAACAAACATAGAAAGAAAAAATCATATTCCAAATATGTTTGATAAATATTTTAGTTTAGAAAAAAAGAAAACTACAAGCCAGAAATTACAAGAGGCACTAGATCCAAAAACCACTGTAAAACTAAAAAACTCTGAAATAATAGAAAAGGCTCTAAGAAAAACATCATGAAATTCTGACCAAAATTATGATATAGATGAAGAAACTATGGCAGAAATAGCTGAATCAGAAGAGTGATGATACGATAATTTTTATTAAAAAAAAATAAGCATTTCTGCTTACCTATAAATGGCGAGGGATGAGGGGATTGAACCCCCGACTGCGGTTCCGAAGACCGTCATGTTACCACTACACCAATCCCTCTTGTCATGTTACCACGGAATTTATCCCGCTTTAGCGGGGCCAATCCCTTTAACTTTTCATCAAAAATTTAACCACTCCAGATTGAATTTTATCCAAAACACCTTGTCTACCTTCTTCAGGAATCTGAGTATCAGACAACAAAAAAGCAACAAGCTTATTTTTCAATTCTTCAGTGAAAACCTTTTTACTTATTTTCCCAAATTTTTCAATAGCTTCATGCCATTTCGCAAAAACTTCCAACAATTCCCAATCATTTGAAGATATTTGATAAATAACTCCATTATTTGTTTCTACAAGATCTTTTTTGAGAAAAATACCTTGCTTTTGCAGATCCAAAATTATTTGATCAAAATTTTCCTGATATTTCAAATACTGTCAAAACAATGGAATCTGAATTTTTATCGACATCAATTCTCCATTTTTCGCTTCAAATTTTCCATACAACAAAGTCAATCCATACAACAACGATAATTTATCTTGCAATCAAGTAAAATTCCAACTACATTGTGCAGGAACCACAAAATCCAAATGAGCGCGTGCCCCTGGCCAGAAATATTTCTGATCCCCGCTGACTTCGTCAAACCCACTAAACAAACCATACCCCTGCTCTACAACCTCCTTTTTCAGATTTAAATCTCAACATTCATGATCCTTCACATAAATCAAATTCATTCCATCACCAAAATGCTTCAAATTCAGCACTTTAAAATCTTTTTTATGTAGAACTATCATTCCTTTATCCCAATCAGAAAATTGATACCCAGCAACCTGATAAGTATATTGCTTCACCTGAGGTATTTCTGGATGCTCAACGCACAAGAAATTATTCTGATCAATTGATAGTTTCATAACAAAGTTAAAGTTTAAGATAAATTATATAATAACTTAATGAATCGAGCAATAAAAAGAACAAATAAAAGAAGGAAATCATCACCAAACCAACATTATCCGTAGCCAAAAAGCAGCCATACAATAATAACTAAACTTTAAATCCAAATATGATACTGCCTTGATGATGGATGAATTTTATTTGTTCTTTATTGCGAGAAATCTAGATAACTTAAAAACTGAGCAATAAAAAGGATAAATAAAATAAGGTAACCATTACCAAATCAACAAAAAACTTAGGCTCCAATAACAACCTTACTTGGCACAATAACAATTTTCTCTCAATTCTTTTCTATATAATATCATTGTTGAAAAACCTGAATAATTTTCCCTTTTTGAGATTCATCTTCTACTGGAATTGTAGACAACGGCTCATGCAATAAACTATCTGGAACAAGTCAAAGAGATTCGATAGGATAGATAGAAAAAGATGCTAAAACTTTTAACATATTGTCGTAAACCATTTTTACTCATCTAACAAAAGAGTCGTCTTCTTTTGATTTATCTATATGGTCCAAAGGGGCTTTTAATTGATCTATAACAGGAAAAAGTTTTTTCATATATTTAATTAAAACATCTGTTTCCATAGATTTCTCTTTTTCCAAAGAAATCCTCTGTAATCTATCAAAATCAGCCTTAAGATTAATATAGTCATATTGAACTTTTTTTGCGATATCCAAAGCTTCTTGTTTCTCTTTTTCCAAAATAGATATTTTTTCTTCAAAGGAAACTGTCTCTTCATCTATTTTTTCTTGTTGAACCTTTTTTAAGGCTTCCTCCAAAGATATTTCTTCTTTTTTACTATTTTTATCTTTTTTCTTTTCTTCTTTTTTTATCATTTTTTACAACAAATTAGAATCTAAAATCAAATAATCTGGTATCTGTTGAAAGGCATATCGCTCAGAAAAAGTTTGTTTATTATCACGAAGATTTTTTGCTAGATCAACTCAAAGGAATCTTCGATGCCATGGTTCTTCCATTTGTCCATCTATGTCTATTCATTTTTGATAAGTATTATGAAATCACCAATCTGCTCACTTTTGAACAAGCCGCTTATAATAATGACTATTTTTTGTCAAAGGAACATATTTTCAGTTTTTTGTCATTACACCAAGATCTATAGCAAGTCAAAGTTGATGTTCACTAGCTCATACTTCAGCACATCTATTGCGAGAACAACCTTTTTTAAGTAAAGATTCTTGAAATTTAGCTGATCTATACGTACTTGTTATAAAAAGCCTATCTCATTTATGATCATTCCAAAAAAACCAAGCCATGTTTGCAAAATGTTGAGCAGCTTCTTTTCTCATCAAAAATTTTCTAGAACTATTTGCTGTAAAGTCAGAATCAATAAGAATTAAGTCTTGTGGAACATAATTTGGATTAAACAAATAATTTCAATTACCCAAATATTTTTGAATTGAATCATCACTTTTTGAATCATAGAACAATATTTGATTAGGTTCTTCATAAAATTCTATCACCTGATTTTGCATAGAAACAAAACCTCACCAACCAAACAAACCACCAAAGATTAAAAACAAAACAAAAAAACGAAAACTACAATATTTTTTTAAATTCATAAATAATCTACAAAAAAATTAAAAATATTCGCCAATAAAAATCAGATTTATATATAATATTCTAAAGCAAAATTTCAATACTACTTACTTTCAAGTTCATCCAATTCTTCATTATCAATAAACAAAAGAAAAACTCATAAAAGCACAGAAACAAGATAACTAAGAAACGGATTATTGGGAAAAACAAACATATCCAAAAGTCACCAAATTCATCTCCAAATCATTACTATAGCAACAGTAGTTACAAAAATATTTATATTTGTTCTATTTCTTCTAAGTTTTTTAATTTTCATATAAGCATTTGTAACATGACGATTAAATTTTTTACGCAAATACATTTCAAAAATTAATATTATAAAAGATTTTTTACGCATTTTCGGATTTCTTCAGATATTTCTTCAATTGTTTTAAGTTTTCAGCTTGGAGCACTATCTATGATAGTCCAATTATATTTTTGAGCAACATATCTATAAGCTTCAGATGCATCTTTTAGATGCTGAAGATCTGCCTCATGAATATCTCTTTTTTTTCATCAAACATAATCTCTAGCTCATTTTTTATCTACAAGTTCTTGACCTATCTCTGTGGGCATATAAAGAAGAATTTGCTTGTCTGGTCTAGGAATATTAAACATACCATATTCCAATTCTTCCAACCAATTCAAAAATTTATCTCTTTCAACTGGGTCTTTGATTTTACCGGCTTGATGTCACATATTTGATGAAACATATCTATTGGAAACAACTATTTTACCTTCATCAAGCCATTTTTTAATTTTAAACGAAGCATCATACCTATCAGCGGCATAAAACATAGAAGCCCTATAGGGTCAAACTTCTTCTGCTGTTCAATATTTTCAATTGAGATATTCTTCCACCATACCTGCGCTTTTTTTACCATACTGAGGAAAGTCAGCAAGTTCTACATTATATCATTCTTGTCTAAGTTTGTCTACCAAAATTTCTGTTTGTGTTCATTTTCCACTTCAATCTGTTCAATCTATCACCAAAAACAATGATTTTTTTTCCATTGAAAAGATAAAAAGATAAAAAACATCCAAAAAAATATAATAATACCAGCAAACAATACAACCAAAAATCAGACTAAAATTTGCAATTTACATTATTTTCAAGTATAATTTAAATGTAAGGTTTTATTTAAAATAAAATCAAAAATGGAAAAGTGAAATGATTTTTTACAAGAACTTGTAAAAACAGGCATAAATGAAATTAGAAAAAATAAAAACAAAAAAGCAGAAACAGAAAACATTGTATCTGAAATAGGAAATTCTCTTTTAGAACAAAAAAGGTCTGTTGTAAAAAAATATATAGACAAAAAAATAAATGACCCTGTTTTACAGCTTACATGAGTAGCTGAAGATTATTTGATAACCGAAAGTTTTATAGATAAAATAAAAGATAAATTGTTATACGAAAAATTTTTGGAAAAGAGTAATATTGAAAAAGAAACTATTCAAGAAATGAAAGAACTAAAAAACGCCTTAGAAAATATAAAAGAAGATAACACACAAGAAACAAAATTAAAAGAAATTGAAAACACTTTCTTAGATAACCCT
>CAYRHE010000013.1:24723-30130 GCA_964424095.1 uncultured Candidatus Peribacteria bacterium
CCTTCCAGAAAACTACAAAAACTACATTACCAAAATCTCCTCAAAATTCCCCGACCCAAAAAAAACTCAAATCAGAAAATTTTGACCTATTGTTGTCCAAGAAGCTTTGAAACATGAAGAAACAAAAGAACTTATTCCAAAAATTTTTGCTCAAATCAACAAAGAATCTTGACGAAATCCAAATGCATTAAATGATAAATGAGAATACAGTGTGGGATTTATGCAGATAAACAAAAATGCAGGACATACAGGAAAAATAAATTGAAAATATTACAACCTCAACAAACCAGAATGAAATATTGGATATGGAATAAGCTTCCTTGCAGAATGCATCAAAAGATCAAATGGTAATATAAGAAGATGATTTAACATCTACAATGGATGAGCAAATCTTTCTAAACCAGAAGAAAAACAATATGCTCACTCCATTATAAACGACAAAATATTTAAAGAAAAATTAGTAGCTTAATTAATCCTCTTCTTTCTTTTTCTGCACATAAATCACTTTCGTACCACAAATTTTATCATGCCATAACTGGTTATGGTCACTTATCCAGAACACATAAATATTTCGAAATATATAACCAAAAAACAATAAAACAGAAAGTCATATAGCAAAAGATCAAAACAATGGAGATAAAATTCCTCAAACCAAAAACGGAGCTATCAAAAGTCAAAACTGTACAATAAATCTTTTGATAGATTGTTTTTTATTTAGTTTTGATCAATTCATATTCAATACGGTAATTCATAGATATTTTTGCAAAAATGTTTGTCATTTTTCTTGTGTCGATTTTATAACATACCACGCATACCAAACTATATACACAACAAAAACAAATCCTATAAAACCACTAAACCAAGAATAAGTCCAAAATTTCAAACCAACAAGAATACCTACAAACATCAATCAGGCGATACCAACAAATGGCAAAGCAAACCAAACAATAAAAGACAGAATTGTTCTTTTTAAAATTTGAATTAATTTTTCTTTATCATAATAAATAGCTGGTACAACAAGTAGTGTCATTGCTGATGAAAAAGCTAAACCAAACATAATAGTATATGACAATCCTGCAAAAAATTCATCTTGTCTAGCTACAGAAGAAAGACCCAAAACGGTTGTCATAGTTGTAGACAAAATTGGAGCAAATCTAGATTTACCTGTTTCCAAAATAGCATCAAACATATTTTTTCATCTAGCAACATCAACATTTATCCTATCTATCAAGACAATTGCATTATTTACCACAATTCCTGTAAGAGCAATAAATCAAATCATAAACGTCATACTATAAGAATTACCTGTTACCCAAAGACCAATATTTGCTCCCAAAACTCACACAACAATACTATAAGTAATAATTGCTGGTTGAAGATAACTATTGAATTGTAAAATCAAAATAGCCAAAATCAAAAATATAGCTACAATAAAAGAAACAACCATAGCTACAATTAAATCCATATTCTCTTCATTTTCTCATCATGATTGAAAAGAGATACCATCTGGATAACTATATTTTTGTGCAAATTCCACAAATTCTGATTGCAAAACAGCAGAAGAATATCATTTTTTTATATCAGCATCAACTTTCACAACAATCTTTCCATTTTCTCTACCAATTTCTGTAATAGCTTGATCAAAACTATAATCAGTTAATGCTCCAATTTTGACAAACCCTTTTGTTGTTGGTAAAGAAATATCCTCAACATTATTAGGAGTCAAACGCTCATCAAAATCAGTATATTTAATTTTTATATCACTATTCTCATATTGTCATCTAATCGATCAAGCACTTATTCAATTAATAACAGCATATAATTGAAAATTTAATTCTGAAGGTTGAATTCACAAATAAGAAAGTTTATCAATATAATATTTAAACACAAATTGTCATGGACTTGGCGAACTAGAAATAGCAACATTTTTTGTTCACTCTATTGTACGTAGATAACTTTCAAAATCTTTTGCTACAGATAAAATTTGAACAAATTTATCATTAGAATCAGCTATGAGTTTAACTCAAACAGCTTTCCCTGTAGGCGGTCATCATCATTGAACTTTAGTCTCAACCTGTAATCAATAGGAAGTCAAATAAGAAAGTTTTTTTAAAATTTCTTCTTCTATCACAAAACTATCTCTTTCTCTTTCGGTTTTTTCAACAAGCTCCAACGTAATATCAATCTTGTTATTAGAAATAACATAATAATATAATTTAAGCTCTGGTATTGAATTAAAAACACTATCCAAATCATTTATTTTTTCAACAACATAATCTTGCGATATTCATTTTTTTGCAGTAATAGTAGCATAAAGCCATGGACTATCAGATGGAGGGAAAAGATTAAATCAAAGTCTAGGACTTATAAAAATAAAACTCAAAATCAAAGCTACAAGTGGAGCTAAAAACGCAATAACTCTACTACGAGAATTTTCCATAATCAAACGTAATTTTGATTCATACCAACTTGCCATATTATCCAACATACGCTCTCTCCAAGAAGATTTTTTTTCATTCTGTTGGTATAATATTTTACCTTGTCTTTCTTTTTCCAAAAGAACTTTTTCTTCCAAAGGAAGATAATCTATTTCTCAAATATTTTCATATTCTTTTTTTGGTTTACTTAATTTAAAAAATAATGCTGAATTTATAGTCAAAGCAATAAACAACGATCAAAGCAAAGTAACAAAAATAGTAATAGGAATATAAGCCAAAAATTTACCCATAATCCCAGGCAAAGTAAGCATTGGTAAAAAAACCACCAATGTAGTAGCTGTACCGGAAAGCAAAGGAATAGCATAATCTTTTACGGATAATAACACCGCTGATTTAGAGGCGAATCCTTGTCTCATTTTTTCATGGGCTCATTGAACAACTACGATAGTTGCATCAATAGCTATTCCAAAACAAATTATTAAACTAAAATTTGTTAAAAAATTCAAAGAAAGTCAAAGTTGTTTAAGCACAAAAAATGTTATCATAAAAGCCAATGGTACAGACAAAGTAGCAATAATAGCTTCTTTAAATCCTACAAAAAACAACAAAACCAAAAATACCAAAAGAATTGTTTGTAAACCATTATTAGCCAAATCATTATAATCTTTTTGTATATATTCTGCTAAATCTTGGGTATAAACAATATTTAATCCCGCATACTCTTGTTTCGACAATTCCTGTTCTATAAGTTTTTTAGCATCTTTTGAAGAAGAAAATATATTTGCTCAACGATTTTTATTAACAGTCATAGAAACAAAATAGTTTCCAGAATTTTGATAAAATCACATTTTACGAATAGAATCATCTTTTAATCTTTGCTCTATCGTTGCAATATCTTGTAAAAATACAAATGAACCATTGGGTAATACCAAAGGTATTTTTTGTAAATCTTGAAATGTTTTGAGTTCTCACTCTATTCTAAAATCATAAGACAAACTATCTATTTCATGATTACCAAGTGGTTGATTTTGATTGAAAGCACGAATTGATCAAGCTATTTGTTGCAAAGAAAGTCCAAGTTGTTCAACTTTTGCCCTATCCAATAAAACATAAATATCATATATATTTTCATCTGATCATCCCAAATCTATCCTATTTATATTTCATTTTCCATCCAATGAATATTTCAGCTTTCTTGCTTTTTCTTTGATATATTGCTGAGAAAATTGCTGATCATTTCCATAAAGAACAATATCAAACATCCTCTCGTTATCTGTAGAAATTTCTGTTACAAAAGGGTCTTGAGCTTCCGAAGGAAGCGAAACTTTGTCTACTGCATCTTTGACATCAACCAAAGCTTTAGACATATCAACACCATTATCAAATTCCAAAATAATAGAAGAAATTCATATACTACTAGTCGAAGACATTTTTTTTAATCACTCTATATCTTTTATGTTTTGTTCTATTTTTTCGGTAATAAGAGTATCAATATCTGTTGGATTAACTCATTGATAAACAGTATTTATAGCAATAATACCAAATTCTATATCAGGACTAGATTCTTTTGGAATCTGATACAAAGAATAAATACCTGTAAAAACAATAAGTAACATAAAAAGAAATGTCGACCTTCGTTGCTTAACCCAAAACCCAAAAAATCCAGATTCCAATTTCTTTTTAAATTTCTCTATATTAACTTTTTTCATATTTTAATTATTTTTTGATAAATAAATTTGATAACTTAATAACTTGAGTAATAAAGAAGACAAACAAAAAAAATGAATCATTACCAAATCAACATTATTAGTAACCAAAGCAGAAATTCAATCTCAACAAGACATATAAGCTTAACAATAATATTGCCTTAATGAGAAATGAATTTTGTTGTCTTTTATTACGAAAGAACTAAATAACTTTTAACTTAATAACTCGAGCAATAAAAAGATTAAATAAAAGAAGGAAATCATCACCAAATCAACATTGCTTGTAGCCAAAAAACAGCGATACAATTCTAACTAGACTTTAAACCCAAACAGATACTGCCTTGATGATGGATGAATTTTATTTATTTTTTTATTGCGAGATAAACTTGATAAATTTAACCTAATAACTCGAGTAATAAAAAGAATAAATAAAAGAAGGAAATCATCACTCAACCAACATTATTAGTAGCCAAAAAACAGCGATACAATTCTAACTAGACTTTAAACCCAAACATGATACTGCCTTGATGATGGATGAATTTTATTTATTTTTTATTGCGAGAGAACTTAATCAGATTTTACACTAATCTCAAACTTCAACGGATCAAAATATGACACATCCGTAGTCACAACATCCATCCAACTAGACAATCCTGACAAGACTTCTATATACGATTCCCAAACACGACCAAGAATAACATCTTGTCTCTGCAATCCTGTTCCATCATATAACCAAACAAATCATTTATTTTGAGAAATCGGCGTAACCACATTTAAAGGTAAAACAGAATACGGCAACGAGATAGGAAGTTGTACAGAAGCCACATCTCCCAGCAAAGAAACTTCCGCCTCAAAACCAATACTAACTTTATAAAGCGTATTTCTATCAGCCACAGAAGAAACAGACAAAATAGTTCAAGTTATCTCTTGTCCATCATAAATAATTTTTGCAATCTGATCTTTTGCTATATAAGACCTTTCATCTGCATTTACATAAACTTCAATACTTTGTTGATCATTACTAGAAACTGTAAACAATGGAGTACCAGGAGCGATTTCTTGTCAAACTTTTACCATAACATTTCAAATCACACCACTTATAGGAGATTTTACAGATAAATTATTAAACCTAGATAAAGCATCTTGATATGCTAAATTAGCCTCAGAAACAGCATTACTAGCCATTGAAAGCTGAATATCTTTATTCTTCTGTAATGTTTCATAGTTTGTTTCAGCGCTTTTTACACCAACTTCAGTAGAAAA
>CAYRHE010000013.1:30230-36691 GCA_964424095.1 uncultured Candidatus Peribacteria bacterium
TCTGTAATGTTTCATAGTTTGTTTCAGCGCTTTTTACACCAACTTCAGTAGAAAAAATCGTATTATGAGAATTTAAACGCGCCATATCATAACCAATTTGAGCTTGAGATTTTGTTATTTCAATAAATTCGTTTCAAGTACCTTGTGTCAATAACGAATTAACTTGTCTACTATACGCAGATACCGAAGTTCTAGCTCATTGTAAAGATCAAAGTAATCAATCAACTCTTGATCTATATCAATCAAGCATAGCTTGAGGAAGAACAGATGTTACAATAGAATTGGTTATTACTATTTTCATAGTATCCAAAAGCTGATTAGCTTTATTATATCATTTTTCAATTACAGAAACACCACTAAGAACAACTTTCGAATCATTTGTATTTCTAGGAAGTTTCTCTATATCTTCCCTCAAATCATATAAACCCAAAACATATTCTTTTGCTTTAACTTTAGTATCAACATCATTACCTCATAAATAAGGCTCAACAAAATAATTTATATTTTTATATTCATCAGTAACTCATAAATAACTATCCATTTGATGAAGAATTGTATCAAGAACATTTAAAGCATTATCTTTTTCCAAATCAAATTGAAGATAGATATTTTGAGATTGTGCTGTTGCACTGGAAAAATCTAATTCCGCTTTTTTTAAAGATTGTTCTGTTGTTAGCTTACTAACATTTAAATTGTTTTTTGCAACATCCAAAGCTATCTCTACATCTGTCAAAGATTTATCCAAAGAAACCTTTGTTTGTTCTTTTTGCAAAGAAGCTCTACTTACTGCATTTTTTGCTCTTTGAAGTTGTAAACCATAATTAGCTACCGTATCAGAAACAGAAACAACAAGCTGATCCCCAGAAACCAAACTTCAATCTTTTTTTTCTATAGACTTAACCCTACCCGCAACTTGAGATGTTACAACAATATCTTGTTTTCCAGATACTTTACCAGGTTTAGTAATATATACTTGTTGGTTTTCTGTAGCAAAAGAAACTATATCAATAAAAAAATCCTGTTTTTTTTCTCAATTTCAATTTCCACATCACGCCAACATCAAAACAAAAGTTCCAACAATCATCAACGAAATAATTTTCTTTTTCATTTTTAATAAACCACTTAAAATTTAAAACAACAATCAGTCATTGCAAACATAGCGAAACAATCCAACGCTTAGTCATTGCGAATGAATATGAAGCAATCCAGTTCGATCGATTCTTACTCCTTAATCCTTTTCAATTCTTCTTGTATCATTTCAACAAACCCCTCTAAATCTGAAGATTTAATCAATCAAATAGCTTTTCCATGTTTTACAGTAACTATCATACTATCACCAGGGTTAAGGTCTATCATTTTTCTAACTTCACTAGGAATAACAATTTGTCCTTTTGCTCAAACAACAACATTACCAAAAATTTGAATATTTGAACATTCTGGATTTTTTGAATCTATTTGCATAATAACAGAAAAATAAGTAAAGTATGATTTGTATAACTTTTCATACTTTTATTGCAAGAGAAATTTTATTTTTTAACCGTTTTGTCATTTCGACTTTGTCTATTGGAGTCGGAATCTATAAAAAAACATCTATCTCTTAACCCAAAACAGACTATCCAAATGTAGTGACGGAACACTAGAAATTTTTGATAATTCATATGTTTTTTCAATAATTTCTTTATCAGAAAGTTCTCCACAACTAGTCAAAAATAGTTTTCTAATCCTAGAATCTACAGGAATAGCGACATCCAAAGGATAAGGAATAAATTTTTCAAAAACTACCCTTGCTGCATAACCAAACATTTTTACCGCAAAACAAATAGTTTTTGACCAAATAGGAACTCACATAGCTTTTCATAAATCTTGCCACAAATCTATCATATTATCATAATATCAATCCATAGATTTCAAAGAAAATTGAGATAGTTTTTTTAATCTAGATACTTTGATATTATATAGTCTTTTGTTGTTTTTTGACGTGATCATCAAATTATACCACCGATCTAAACTAGCTTTTCATTGTATAAAATCAAGCAACAACACATCAAAATCAGACTTCAATCTATCTGCAAATTCTTCCCATCGCAACTCACCACTTCACGCTATTTGATAACTTATCAACGAATTATATATCACTGCTCTCAAAAATACTTCTTTTATGACACCTTTATCAACACCACCAAAATCACAATTTTTAATCAATTTCCAAGCCGATTTCAACGCTAAAAATTGCCTATCAGATTCCTCTATAGCAATGATTTCTTCAAATGAATATTGATTAATAATTTCAGTTAACATAATGATAAAAAACAATTAAACACCAAATAAGTCATTGCGAGGAGTAATAACGACGTGGCAATCCAAATTTATTTAACACCTCTAACCTATCTAACCAAAAAATACTATAATTAACCAATTAAATATCAAGTGATGATTTTCTTCTTTTATTTGTCTTTTTTATTGCTTGATATATTAAGAAAAGCAAACACAACTAATCGCTAAATTCTAAGCTCTAAATTCTAAAAAAACTACTTCAACTCATCAAAAACCTTTTTTTCCACAGACTGAAGATAAAGATGTTTAATAGCATCGACAAACGATAATGATGACGAATAGACATAACGATTGACATGTAGTATATCAGACAAATCAAATTTTCTAACTTTATCTTTACTAAACTCTTTTGTCAAAGAAATCATAAATTCCTGGTCAACAGTTTTAATGTCCTGAACCAAAGACAACATTTTACTAAGCATTTCATCAGACTCTTTACCATCAATAACTTCAGAAATTATAATATACAAATTAACCAGCATTGATCTAAAAATATCATACTGTTTTGCCAACCATCAAGTTGATTGTTCTTCAAAAACCAAAACATTATGAGAAATATCTTTCATATACTTTGCAGCCAAAGCCGACGAAGTTATTACCGAATACAATTCATCAATAACAGTTACTTCTTCAACTTTCATAGAATGTCTTTTAATTTCAGCCCCAAAAGCAACCAAAGTTTCTTCCATCATTTTTATCAAAGAATATTCTTGTTTTAAAAAGTTTTCATCGACACTTTTCTGTACAGAAAGAACTTTATCTAAAGTCAAACGATTTCTCAACAATATTTTTTCATCAACAGACCAGACATGTAAAATATAAGCAAATGTTTTTTTTAACAATAAAACTGTATCGTTTTTCATTGCAACCAAAGCAGCATCAGAAATTTTTGGATCTACTTGTTCCAATGACAATCATATTTTTGTTTCTTTCACAGGAAATAATTTTTGTAAGAAACGAGCAAAATATCAAATAAATGGACTTATCAAAACTACTCAAACAATTTTAAATCATATAGCGAAAACAGACAAACCCAAAACAACATCCACAAAAGAATTTTCAAACAGCATTACTATCAAATGAAGAAAAACTAACCCCAAAATTACCGAAAATAAATTAAAAAACACATGACTAAAAGCGACTTGTTTCTTCAACACATTAGGACCAAAAGATCCCAAAACTACCGTCAACGTTGTCCCCAAAAATGCTCCCATAATCATAGGAATTCCCATACGATAATCGACAATGCCAGAACTTGCTGCTGTCAACACCAAAATATTAGTAGCAGAGCTAGATTGCATCAAAACAGTCAACAAAAATCCTATCCCAAAATAAGCTATACTAGACAACGACACATATTGGCTAAAATCAACCGAAGCAGACAGCACCATCATACTATCTTTCATAAATCAAAGCCCCAGAAAAATAAGTCAAAGACCAACAATAGCTCTAGAAATATTTTTAATTTTTCCATATCTAGCAAAAATAAGAAACGCAAATCCAGCAATCCCTATCATAGGCAAAGCAATACTAGACAACGAAAATTTAAGCCCCAAATTTCACAACACAATGTCCATAAGCGGAGATCCTATATTAGTTCCCAAAATAATTCCAATCGCATTTTCCAATCATATAATTCCTGCACCCACAAAAGACACAGCAATCAAAGAAACTACCGCACTACTTTGCAAAATAGACGTAGCAAAAAAACCTGTAGAAATAGATGAAATCAGATTTTTGGTAGCAGTTTTCAAAAGATTTTTAAAATTTTTAGTCACCAAAAAACTTATAGCTTCCTCAAAAGCCATAGTTCCAAACAAAAACATTCCAAGTCATCATACTAATAATCAAATTTGTTCCCAAGTCATAGAATAATTAAACAGTTAAATAGTTGCATAGTCAAATAGATAAATATCTTATATGTCATTCCCGCCTTGTCAGTTGGAGCGGGAATCTAGCTAATAATAAATTTGGATTAACTATAACAATTATACCCAAGAACAATTTTTTTGCAAAAAAAAGGACGTAAAATACGTCCTCTTAAAAAAAACCAAAATATATTAACTTTTTTTTGGAATAAGCTTTTGAAGATAAGTAGAATAACCTACCTCAATTGCTTTCTTCAATTTTTGTTTATCCGCTGGCGTCCTAAGAATTTTAGCCAACATTTCTTCTAGGATTCCCATTCCTTCTTTCATCATTTGCTGTCTTTCTTTTAAAGAAAGATCAAGAACTGACGCAACTTTCTTTTTTTTTCGTTTTTGCCATTCAATAATGGCACGAAAAATAAATCCACGAATAGCCATGTCACCCATTTCTACATATGGTGACATAATCTTAGATAAGCCATCCATTAACTCACGATATTCTTTTGGAAGCTCAACCTTTTCATACTCATCAGCAGCTTTTTTAACATCTGCCGCATTAAAAACAATTTTTCTTTCCATATTTTTATATTTTTATTTGTTTTTTCACAAATTACTATAACAAATTCTTTTAGATTGTCAAACAAATCGCTCTTTTCTCAACACATACAAACAAAAGAATCTGAATATTTGTTTATACTGTCTAATTTTATACAACGATCTGCCTTTATTTCTCATAACATTTAGAAATTCACGAAAATTTTCTTCATGAAACATTTCCAAAGAACCATGACACCAAAGAAAAAACAATCCAATATACATACAATATTTTTCAGCTTTTTTCTGACTATATCCTCTAAGCAACAATTCTTGTTTAAACTGCATCATAAGTTTCGCCATATTAAAACCAAAGAAGATAAATCTAAACAAACCAAGGAAGAGAAAGATTCCCATATTAAAAGGGCCGATACATTCTCCTCCTCATGTTCGCCGAAATTCTAGCAATTCCAAAAAAGAAAAAAACTGACAAAAGTAGGACAAATTTTTACTCAGTTATCAACTAGGTTTTCCCTTCCCTATATTTCCATCAAAAATTTTTGTCTTTTTTTATATCATTCAATCTAATCTATCCAACCCCTCTAATCTATCTAATCATGTCTAATCTATCTAACCCCTCTAACCTACAACGGACTCTGAATACTCTGTAAATTATGTGTCGCCACCTGCGTATAAATCTGTGTCGTCTTTATCGACGAATGTCCAAGTAATTTTTGGATATAACGAATATCCGTTCCATTCTCCAACAAATGCGTCGCAAAACTATGACGCAAAGAATGAAACGTCGCCTTTTTCTGCACACCCGACCTGATCAAGGCATTCTGAAAAATATGCTGTGCAGTTCTCGAATGCAAAGCCCCGCCTTGCTCAGAATGAAATAATGGATCCCCATATTTTTTACCTTCCATCAACATTTTTATCTCTCCCAAAATTTTCTCTGGCAAAATCGTTATCCTATCTTTCTGTCATTTGGCTGATTTAATATGAAGAATCTTTTTGTCGACATTCACATCTCACACCGCCAAACGGACAACTTCAGACACCCTCAACCCTGCACCATATGCCAATGCCAACAAAGTTTTATGCTTTATATTGACCACACTATCAAGAATTTTTTGAATCTCCTGACGAAACAAAACCACAGGCAATTTACGTGGTTGCTTGGAAAGTTTAATATCTAAATGAACAGAGAACTTCAAAATCTGACTACAAAAGAATTTAATCACTTCTTTGTACAAATTTATCGTCTTGGGAGCTCTGCCTTGAGATTCCAAATAAAGAATAAAATCAATAACTTTCTCACGATTAATTTTGGATACATCATATTCCAACCACTTCAAAAAAGCCCCCAAACAATTACTATAAATCTCCACCGTCCTCGGACTATAATTCCTCTGCTGAAGCTCTCTAGAAAGCTGATGTACATAATCTTGCATGATAATATTTAAAAAAATAAAAACTTGATTTTAAAGAAATATTTATTATAATTCCACTCGTTCATATAGGGAGTAGAGAGCTACAATTGTTTTCTCTCCTACAACTAAGACTAGTCAATAATGATTAGTCTTTTTGTTTTTTTCTCAATAATATGTCTACATTTATTATCATATGCAATAATTTAAAAAAACAAAAACTTGACTTTAAAACATAATTTGATTATAATACCAATACAATGTCCGAAAGGATTGCTCCGCAGCACTGCGG
>CAYRHE010000014.1:0-19716 GCA_964424095.1 uncultured Candidatus Peribacteria bacterium
CCAAAAGAAATAGAGTGTGCCAATAGTTGTTTAGAAAACGTATCCTTATATATTTTCCTTCACAAAACTTTACTATGAGGTTGAAATATACCCAAATTTTTCCCATTTTCGTCAAAACACATATACTTTCAATAACAAACATCCAAGTTATATTTGATCAAATTATCGTACAGGATTTTTAAACTATTTTCATTATAAAACTTATCGTCATCAGATAAAAAAACAAAATATTCTCATTTTTTTAATTCTAATAATTTATTCCAATTTCAAACCATTCATAGATTTTTTTTGTTTTTATTATAAATAATATTCCAATTGTTATATTTTTTAATATAGCTATCTATAAAATCTTTAGTTTCATAATTATCAGAATTATCAGAAACAATTAATTCTAAATCTGATTTTAAAAATCATTTTTGTAAAACAATACTATCTAAACACTCTTTTAGATAATTTAATCTATTGTATGTAGGTACCAATATACTTATCAATGGTTTATTTGTTTTCATCAATAAACTCTTTAATTTTTAAAACAATGTAATTTAAATGTTCATTCGTTAGTCATGGATAAACTCATAACCAAAAAGTATGATTCATAACATAATTTGAGTTTTTCAAATCTCAAACAACCCTATAATCCTTTACATAATCAATAAATGCTGGTTGATTAAGATAATTACCAGCAAACAAAAGTCTTGTTCATATTTTATTTTCATTCAAAAATTGCATCAATTTTTCACGATTAATTCATCACTCTTTTGTACTCAATAAAAATCAAAATCGACTTGGGTCTGATTTTAAAGTTGCTTTTGGCATGATAAAATATTGATCTAATCAATTTTCAATAAATTTAGAATAAAGATAGTTGAAATTATTCTTCCTTTTCTGAATAAATCATGATAATTTTTCTAGTTGAGCCACTCATAAAGCTGCTTGCATATCAGTTACTTTGAGATTATAACCAATTCTAGAATAAATATATTTATGATCAAATCATTCTGGTAAATTACCTAATTTCCATTTAAATCTATTTTTACAGCTATTATCTTCGCCTGTTTTACACCAACAATCTCTTCACCAATCTCTAAATGATTTAATAATTTTTGCTAATAAAGCATTGTTGGTAATCAAAGCTCATCACTCACCCATTGTAATATGATGTGCTGGATAAAAAGACAATGTTCATATATCACCAAAAGTTCAGGTATACTTACCATTATACATTGTTCATAAAGCATCACAATTATCTTCTATAAGCCGTAAATTATTTTCTTCACAAATTTTTGTTATTTCATCCAAGTTAAATGCATTTCATAGAGTATGAGCAAGCATAATTGCTTTCGTTTTTGGAGATATAGCTTTTTTTAATTCTTCTATATCAACTTCGTATGTTCACAATTCAACATCAACAAAAACAGGTATTAATCAATTTTGAATTATTGGATTTATAGTTGTTGGAAATCATGAAGCTACTGTTATAACTTCATCTCATTGTTTCAATTGTCTTTCTCACAATTCTTTTGCAGTCAATGCAGTCAATGCAAGTAAATTCGCTGAACTTCCAGAATTAGTGGTTATCACAAATTTTGATCACAAAAAATCAGCTAATCATTTTTCAAACATATCATTCCATCTGCCTTCTGTCCAATGACAATCCATAACAGATTCTATCATATACTGCAACTCTGTTTCATCAAAAATCTTCCCAGAAACAGGTACTTGTGATTTTCATGGTATAAATTCTTCTTTATTTTTAGAAATAAAATCTTTAATTATCTCTTTTAACTGATTATTAGACATAACAATTTTTTATAAAATAAAATATTACATAAATTGATTTATTTCATCTAATGCTAGTTTTTCAATATCTTCTTGAGCATAAAACGCTCTATAAAAATTAATTGTTCTTTTAAGAACTTCTTGAACATTGTATTTTGGTGTCCAACCCAAAAGCAATTTAGCTTTTGTATTATCAAGCAACAATAAACCAGCTTCATGCATTCATTGATTCATTTCTGATTGTATTTTATACGATCATTTTCCTAATATTTCAATAGATTTTGTAACAATATCTATAACTTTAAGTGTGTCACTAACATCTGGTCAAAAATTGTATGCTCATAAATATTTATCATCTTGAAATATTTTTATTCCTATAGTTAAATATCCAAACAACGCTTCAAGCATATATTGCCAAGGTCTAACTGAATTAGGATTTCTAAGTGTTAACGTCTCTGATTGCATAATAGATCTAACAATATCTGGTATTAATCTATCTTTTGACCAATCTCATCATCATATTACATTTCACGCTCTTACTACTGCAACTTTTTTATTTAATTCATTAAAAAATGATTTTGTATAACTATCTATAGCCAATTCTGACATTGCTTTACTACTGCTATAAGGATCAAATCATCACAATCTATCATTCTCTCTATAAGGTCGCATCCATTCTTTATTATCATAGACTTTATCTGTTGTTATAAGAACAGCTCATTTAATACATTCTTTAATTCTAATCATTTCCAACACAATAGTTGTTCACATAGCATTAGTTTTGATTGTATAAACCGGATCCTTATAACTATCTCTCACTATGGGTTGAGCTGCTAAATGAAAGATTATTTCAGGTTGATAAGCATCAATAGTTTTAGACAACAGTTCAATATCATTTATGTCACCTATTATTTGAGTAATTTTATCATTAAGCTTAAAAGCATCAAATAAATTCGGCTGCGTGTGAGGCTCCAAAGAATATCATACTACATTTGCTCATAAACTATGAAGCCGTAATGCTAACCGACTTCATTTAAAACCAGTTGATCAAGTCAATAAAATTGTTTTTCATTTGTAGAAGTTTTGCATATTTTTTTATTCCAAAATAAAAGGAGTATCAAAATCAGCTAAATAAGGTAATTTTTTATCTTTTTCTGAGATAATTGGAGAATTAACAGGCCATTCCATTCCAAAAGAATTCCAATTAATTCATGAATCACTTTCTTTATTAAAAATTGTTGTATCCATGTAAACAAGAATTGCTTGTTCACTAAGAGTCAAAAATCAATGAGCAAATCACCTAGGAATAAATATTCAATTATTTTTTTCTTTTGATAAATTCAATGATATATATTTTCAATATGTTATACTATTTTTTCTAAGATCAACAACAACATCAAGTACACTTCATTGTATAGGATATACAAATTTATCATGATCATAAGGAGGTTTTTGAAAATGCATTCATCTTATAACATTTTTTCTTGATATAGAGTAGAAACTTTCTTTAAAAGAATCTATTAATCAAATTTTATAAAAATCCTCATTATGGAATGTTTTTATAAAAGATCATCTTTCATCAAAAAACACATCAAAAACAACTTCAAAAACAGTATTTAACTTAGTTTCTATAAACTTCATTTAAATAACTTTTATAAGTTAAAGATAATCAATCTTTTATTCAATATTTAGTAGTCCATCACAATTCATCTTTTGCTTTTGAATTATCACATCAAGAATAAAAAATATCATTTTTAGAATAGGGAACTATTCAAAAGTTAATATTTTTTCCAGATTTTTTTGATATCTTAAGTATATTCTTATATATTTCTTTTAATGATACAACTTGAGAAGATCATATATTAAAAATACTAAATTTATTCCTCGTTTTAATTATATAGTTTAAAGACAATAAATAAGCATCAACTATATCATCAATATAAGTAAAACTAAGTTTTTGCTTTCATCAAGAAAGATTTAAAACATTATTATCATCTATAGTATTTTTTATTATAAGAGGGATGATTTTATCATTATCATTAGGTCAGTAAGGAGAGAACAGTCTCAAAGTAACAGATTTAAAATCATAATTTTCTGTATAATATTTAATTATATTATTAAAAGCTATTTTTGTTGATGCATATAAATTATATGCCCTTTCTTGTGTTTTTTCCGTAATAATATTTTTTTTGTTTTTATAATGAGCATATTCAAAAAAAGTTCATGTATTTATAAAATACTTAACTCCATATTTGACAGAAAGATCACATAAATAGGTTCAAAAAGTAATATTTGTATTTATCATTTCATCTATATCTAATTTATTATGTGTTTTTTTATACGTAGTTGCTAAATGTATTATAAAATTTATTTTGTGTTTCAGAAAAATTTTTTCAACATCATCATGTTCAGTCACATATATAATTTGGAGATTTTTATTTAACAAACACTCATCAATTCTAGATATGTTTGATCATTTTCTAACTACAGCAAAAACATTAAATCATTTATTAATTAAAGCTATTAATAAATGACTTCAAACAAATCACGTACTTCAAGTTAGTAAAATATTTTTCATAGAAGAAGAAAAACCACTAAATTAAGATCGTATTTTCCATGGAGCTTTTCATGAATTTCGCAATTGTTCAAGATCTTGTTTATGTTTTATTGTATCCATAGCAAACCAAAATCAATCATGTTTATAGGCCATAAGTTCTCAATCTTTTACAAGATTTTCCAATGGTTCTTTTTCAAATGGCATTGAATCTCAATCAATATAATCAAGTACTTTCTTATCAAGAACCATGAATCATCAATTAATATTTTGACCTATATTATCTTTTTTTTCTCAAAATTCTATTACTTTACCTCCCTCAATAACAAGTTTTCAAAATCTATTTTCTGGTTCAATAGAAACAAGTGTTGCTAATTTTCAATGATTATTATGAAAATCGTAAATATCTTTTATATTAACATCACTTAAACCATCACCATAAGTCATCATAAATTTATCTCATTTAATATAATCTTTTACTCTTTTAATTCTTCATCAGGTCATTGTAGAATCACCAGTATCTATTAAGGTAACTTTTCGATCATCTTTATGATTATTATGAACAATAATCTGATTAGTTTTTATATCAATAGTTACATCATTATTATGAAGAAAATAGTTAGCAAATCGCTCTTTAACAAAATATCATTTATATCAAAGACAAATAATAAACTCATTAAAACCATAATAAGAATATGTTTTCATAATATGCCAAAGTATTGGTTTTCAACCAATTTCAACCATTGGTTTTGGCTTTATTACAGTTTCTTCTGACAATCTTGTTCCAAGTCATCCAGCTAATATTACTACTTGCATAATAATTTTTTATAATATAAATATATACTCTTCTAATCATTCCTTCCAACTTCTCAAGACAATTTCACTGTCGTTAATCAATTTACTATATTGAGGTCTTTTTGCTTTTGTAAGAAATTCCTCTGAGCTACATTTTTGACAGTCAATATTTTTTTGAGTTAGACGAAAAATTTCTTGAGCGAAGTCATTCCAAGTGATTCAATTTCACTCAGTTTGATTTGATAAATGGAAAATATTTCACCTATAATTATCTATATGATTTACAATATCTAACATAGCTTTTGACAAATCTTTGGTATAGGTCGGATTTCAAAACTGATCATTGACAACTTTCAATTCATTACGTGTTTCAGCCAATTTGAGCATCGTATTTACAAAATTTTTAAACTGAGATCATCCACCATACAACCAACTTGTCCTGACAATAATTGCATTGGAATTTTCTGATTTCAACAATTGTTCTCCCAAATATTTGGCCATGCCATATTGATTTATAGAGTTTGGTATATCTTGTGGCAAATAACCAGACTCTTTTGTTCCATCAAAAATATAATCTGTAGAAATATGAATCAAATCTATATCCATATTTTTACAAACTTTTGCCAACAAATAAGTACCAAAAGCATTTACTTGGTAATTGAGCATTTTTCATTCATCTTCTGCTGCATCTACATTGGTATAAGCTGCACAATTAATTATCACATTTACTTGCTCTTTTTCCAATATCGTTTTGATATTTTCAATATTTGTAATATCGAGCAAATCTCTATCGTATCAAACAACTTCATAAGATTGCTGCAAAATAGGAATAAGGTCGTATGCCAACATTCCATTGGATCCTGTAACAAGTATCTTAGCCATTAAAATGGATTATTTTCTAAAAACTCTTTGAACGTAGGCTGTTTTTTATCTTTATCAGCAAGAATAAATTCTTGTATATTATAATCGTTTTTTATTTTTTCTCGATCAATATTCAAATCTGGATCAGAATACAATATTCATCAATCAGCTTGTGGATTATAATAATCATCACATTTATACACAAATTCTGTATTGTCTTCCAATGTCAAAAATCCATGGGCAAAACCTTTTGGCACAAACAATTGTTTCTTGTTTTCTGCACTCAATACTTCCATTATATATTTACCAAAAGTCTGAGAATTTTTTCTCAAATCTATCGCAAAATCCAAAACCGATCAAGCCACAACCCTCACCAATTTAGCCTGTGTATTTTTCCTTTGAAAATGAAATCATCTCAAAACACCTTTACTCGATTTACTATGATTATCCTGTACAAAAATATTGGGAATTCAATTTTCTACAAAATCTTTTTGATGGTATGTTTCCATAAAAAATCATCTTTGATCTCAAAAGACTTGTGGTGTTATCAAAATTACATCATTGATTAAACTATTTTTTTCAAAACTAAATCACATAATAAATATAATAATATATAAATTTCTATTTCACAAAAAACAATAGCAATCCAACAAAGGAAATCAAACAAATCTACCAAAAAAAATCAGAAACTTAAACTTGCATTTTAAAAATAAATTATTATAATAATCACACTATCATAGATTAAATCTATGGATCCCGAATAATCGGGATGGAACTGAAATAAAGAGTGAGAAATCACTCTTTATTTTTTTATTCAAAAATTATTTAAAACTTTTTCGTCTATTTCCAATAAAATGTAATCTTTTAATTTTCATATTCTTTTATTTATTCTTTTTTTGGATATTTGTCTAATAGCCAATATATCAACAATAGAATCTTTAAACAATCAATCAACCTCTTCCAACTTCAACAAAACATTAAAAGAATTATTTAACTTTCATTTATATGTTTTCAACGGCAACACAACAACAGTATCTCAAAAATTTGCTTTTTTCAAACTATATACCAGACATGGTCTATTTTTATTAAGCTCACTACCAATATTTTTTCATAAATTAACAAAAACAATATCTCATTTGTTAAGTTTCAAACTTAGACAATTCTTGTTGAAATTTATACACAATTTTTCATAAAACCAATCCAAAAAATCTGATATAATAGACATATTTATATCGTTTTTTATATTTTCAATCAAACTTCCAATCTTGTTTAATTTTTTTATATGCATTACTATTAGAAGTGAATTTGCTAAAACAAAAAAAACATCAGATAAAACCGCTTACACAATTTTATCCAAACAAAAAAAGAAAATCAATATATTTTTTGACAAATCTACCAAAAAAAATCAGAATTCCAAATTATCCAACCACTTCCCAATATCCTCATTTATCTGGACCAATTCTTTTGAGTTTTCAAAGAGATTTAAGTTTTGCAATATTATTTTCTATTGCAGTAGTAGAAATATTTAATTTCTTTGCCATTTCTGGTATAGTAATATTTTGGTCATCCTTTATAGAAGAAAGAATTAATTTTTGATTTTCACCCAACTTTTCACCCAACTTTTCACCCAACTTTTCACCCAACTTTTCATTATTTTTAAAATCGCTAGAAAAAATCGAGACCTCTATTCATCAAACAAGTTCTCTAATAACTGGTTTGGGCAATCAATACGAAATAACTCAATCCACTGCTCTTTTAACTCAGCTTCAATATTTTTCAATAAGTCACATTTCCTTAAACATTTCTGCTATTTTAATATTTCTTGGATAAGATCTCTGTGTTCATAAGTACAAATCTTCAATAGAAAGTTGATTAGGAAGGGATCAATAATTCCAGAAAACAAGCTTATCTCTAAATATTTTAAATTGCGAATGCGTTCATCATACATAATTTCTATGAACAATTGCATTAATAACAAATTCCCTAATTGCAGTAATTGGATATTGCCATTTTTCGTCCCTCTGTGGTTTTCATGTAATAATATACTCTTTGGTAATATAAGCCATCACAAAATCCATTATTTCCTCTACTTGACCCACCAAATCATTTTTAAGAGAAAGCGATTTCTTTATCAAAGTATCATCTTCAAAAAGTCAAATAAGAACTTCTCTTTCCAAAAGCTCTTTCTTGGAAAAAAGCAAATACGCTGCATGAGTAACATCATTATTATATACCAAATCAAGTTTTTTCAAAAAAGAAAGAATATCTGGCTCTATTTTTTGTTCTCTTTGTTGATTAACAGCAACAATCGCATCAAAAATCTTTTGCTCATCTAAATCAGACAAAGAAACTCAATTAGCAATAGACATATCTCGACTTTTGTTTCTTATTTTGAGATATTCATAAGCAATTTCATCAGTACTCATAATATGATTTGAATTAGCTCTTCTAATATAATATCTTCATCTAAAAGAAACTGGTTTAGACGGATATTCAGATATTGAAAAACAGATAATTTGTTTTTTATCAACCAAAAATAATTCTACATCAGGTGTTATTTTATTATCCGTCTTTTGCTTTACCTCATTTAACCAATTTTGAATAGATTCTTTGGATATATCAACACCAATTATATCTCCCTTATCAGAAATTCATATAAAAACGTTTCATCATCTCATATTCGCAAAAGCAACCAAACTTTCTATCACCCTATCAGAAAAAGACTCCTTGAATTCTAAGTTTTCTCACTCTCATTGTTTGAGTAAATTTTCAATATTTATCATGTAAGACAAAATTATAAAACCGCTTACACAATTTTATCCAAACAAAAAAGAAAATCAATATATTTTTTGACAAGCTTATTTACCTCTCATCCTCATCACCTCACTCTTCAACATCATCGCCCTCTTCCAATTCACCCCAACAAATACCAAAAAGAAAGCAAATCCAAGTCCAACTAATTTCCACAAATTACTATATCTCATCATATCATCAAAGACAAACAAATCAGACTTTATAATCCATATTCAAACACTAAGTATCAACGCAAGAATTGTATTTTTTAGTATAAATTTCCAATCCACCCCAAATTTTATATCTTTATATATCAAACGAAAACTCAACCAAAATAACAATCCATACCCAGCACCCAAAGCCAGAATTGATCAATAAATTCAGATTGTATATAATCCTACCAAAGAAACTATTGCCACCACAACCACAGAAATTAAAAGCATTTTCACCCTTTCTTTGATTTTTCCCATACCTGCAATAACCGCAAAATTAAACCCAACAAAAATAGTGAAAATACTAAAAATCGATCACCAACTTAGCATTTCTCCAGAAAATACGAACTTTTGGCCAAAAAGCACCAACGCAGTTTCCGGTCACAAAACAACAAAAAAACTTGCCAAAAGCAAACTAAACACAGCAAAATACGTATAGAAAAACCTATATAAATTTCTTAGTTTTTCGTTGTCTTTCTTGGTTATCAACTCAGAAACCAATGGAAAAATCAAACCAATAATTGGTCAAACAAGCATTATCGATATACCAAACAAACTTATAAAATTAGTATAATAACCAGCTGATTCTGGCCCCAAAACAACGATAACCAACTGTTGAATAATTTGCCCAAAAAGATGCCCAGCATTGAGCCCCACAAAACACCAAAACGCATAACCAAGATATTCTTTTATCATAGGTTTTTCCAAAACAATTTCTCATTGAAGAAGCGTTTTTCTATAGTTTTTGTAAAACAAAACCCCTGCAACCAAAATTCCCACAGCCAATCCCAAAACTCGGTTGAGACTATACCATTCTATACTTTGTCTTCACGTCACGAAGAAAAAAAACGTAAATCAAACAATACTTCGCATCCTCACAAAATCTACAAACTGGAACGAAAACGTATTTTGAAAAGCCACAAAAACACTTTGTAATATCTGAAACAAATTTATCCCCAAAAAGTAAAAACAAAAATACCTGAGAATAACTTCAGCACTTGGACTATGAAAATAATTTTGTGCCAACCACGGAGCTCCAAACCACAACAACAAAACAATCAAAAGCCCTGTAGAAAACTGAGCAAACAAACTCAAATATAAAGAAGTTTTGATATAATTATATTGCTTTTTAATCCAATATCTTGGCAAAAAATATTGCAAACTTTCCGTCAAACCCAAATCATTATATACACTCAAAAGTCATATCAAACCAACCACACTATACAATACTCAAACATCTGCCACAGAAACCGAATTGGAAATCAAAACTTTGATAATATATCCTGCTGGTGCCACCAAAAACGAAAAAAGATATAACCAGAATCATTTTTTGATTAGTTTTTCTCAAAGTGGCTGATCTTGCAACAATTCTTGATCCATAGTATCGATAACATATAAAACACATAAATGCAAAAGTGGCAATCTATCACTCAGTCATTGCGAACAAATGTGAAGCAATCCATTATGTCATTGCGAACGTTAGCGTGGCAATCCATCTTGATTACTTTATCTCGGCTTCCATACACCCCCCAATCTTCTCACCACATAAATCACCCTCTCAATATCTCATTCAAAAAGTTTATAGGTATGTCTCTTCTCAAGCCTCAAATTCATTTCTCCACAAAGCTGCAAAAGATCTTGTCTTTCTTGTTCATCAACTTGTTTAAACAATATCCAAACACCTCCTTGTTTTAATAAATGTTTGGTCCAAGGCAAGAGTTTATCAACATAAGCGACAGCTCTCGCTGTAATCACATCAAACTGCAAATCTTTGCATTCCTCTGCTCTTTTCCAAAGCAATTCTATATTACTAATTTCAAGTTGTTTCGCCATATCTCAAATCGCATCAAGTTTTTTTCTCACAGAGTCCATTCCCGTAAAATGTACATCAGGATATTCTATAGCCAATGGCAAAAGCGGAAATCCTCATCATGTCCCCACATCACACACGTGCATCTCTGATTGGAAATCAAAAACTTTGGAAACTTCCAAAGCATCACGAATATGTTTATCATAAACTCCTTGTTCATCTCTAATAGCACTCAAATTAATCTGACTATTCTTCTCCAAAAATATTTTTATCAATTTCTCTCGTTTTTGTTCCATAATAATACAAATCATCTAAAAACACTTACTTGTCATTGCGAGTAACAACGAAGCAATCCAGACTCCGTACAGACGTTTTAACAAAACGTCTTTATAAATCCGATCACGTACAGACGCGATTAATCGCGTCTCTAAAAAACACAATTCTTTTACACATAATCCCGCACAACTCTATCTCCAAAATATTTTCTAAACAATCAATCAAACACTTCTCTATCTGTAGCTGAAACTCTAACCAAACCATCTTCATCAACTTCCAAATCTTTCAATAATTTAAATTCTGATTCTTTTTTTTGTATAGTTATCCAATCTTGTTTATTATAAATCAAGGTCGCTAGAAATATACTATTCACATTATTTATATCAATTTCCTGACAAAGTTCACGCAAAAATTGCTCATAAATTTCCACATATCCAGGCACTGGCAACAAAGGCAAAAACCTAAGTCCCACCTTCCATCATTTTGCCTGCAATGTTTTGATTGCAGATATTCTAGACTTCAAAGACGAAGATCAATGTTCATAACTTTCAATAATAGCTTGAGGATTCAAAGAAAATGCTATTTCAGTATTTTGAGGAATTATATCCAAATCCAATAATGACTGAATATTTCCAGACTTCGTACGCGTTTCCATCAACACATTATCAAATTGTTCAAAAAACGGGATAAACGACTGATGAAATCACGACAACGACTCCATTCCCACAAGATCGGAATAATTACTCGCATAAAAAACTATTTTACCTTTATATCACTCATCTCTAAGTTCAATTATTTTTCTCCTGAGCTCTTCTTGAATATCTGAGTAGTTCACAAAGATCACTGGAAAATCATTCTTAAATGCACCCTTGAGATAACAGTAAGCACAATCAAAGATACAATTAAGCTGAGTTACAAAAAAGAATGCTTTACAATCTGGATACCCATAATTTTCTGGAACAGGAAATAATTTTAAACGATCACTTTTCGCCAAAATCAAACATTTCTCCGTAGGATATCCTATTTTTTTATCAAACACATTTTTATAATGCTGAATCTCCACAACACTCGAATCAGAAAATCTCGACAAAATCTTTTTCGTCAACGGATATTCTTTCGCATGTTGTTCGAGATATATAAGCATTTTTAATTATTTTAAAAATAATACGTTTTATTATTTAGACATTGCTGTTTTTAATGTTATTCCCGCTTAAAGAATTTGGGGCGGGAATCTAACTAATCAATTTGGATTTTCGCCCCAAATGACAATGCGGAAATGACATAGCAACGTAAATCTTGATGATGGATGAATTTTATTTGTTTTTTATTGTGAAAAGAACTAATAACTTTTGTGTTTTTTGCCGTTAAAAAAATGTAACAGTGACGGTTATATATTATTTATTGAGCTTAGAACTTAGAAAATAAACAAATAGATAACAAGTGAGCGTTTATATTTTTAGGCATAAAAAACACATGTAGCCAGTTTGTTTGTGTTTTTTGCCGTTAAGAAAATATAACAGCGAACGGTTATCTATTGTTTATTTTCTATTACGAAACAGCTTCAATCTCTCATTCCTTCAAATCACCCAACTCAAATTCCCCTTCACGAATTCTCACCAAATCCTCTACATGGTATCTCATCGTACTCATCATTCTCCTAATATGCCTTTTCTTCCCTTCATTCAAAACCATTCTCACTACACATGAAGGACTTTTCACCACATCTTCAATCAAAAATTTCTTATATTTTTCATACATTTTATCATCCAAAATCTGACATTCAATAGCTTTTAAATTCTCTTCTTGATCATCAATTCCATCCAAACAGGTTTGGGCATCTTGTTGACGAAAAGATTTATTGAGCGTAACAAGATATTCTTTGGTTATTCCATGGCGAGGATGCTCATATTGATCAACCATTTTGGCATCATTGGTCATCAAAACAAGCCCACGACTATTACTATCCAACCTTCCTATATAATACCATCCGTGATATTCTTTTGGTAAAATTTCGTAAATTGTAGCATTATGTGGATCTGATTTGCTACAGACATATCCTATCGGTTTATAAAAAACAACAAATTCAGATTCTTTTTGATTATTTGAAATTGTACAAATCCAAGTTTGGTCCTGAAATTTCACAACATCTCAATCGCTTATTACCTCACCATAAGATTCTACTTTTTTATCATTCACAAAAACATTTCCTGCATCAATTACCGCAGTAATATTTCTTCTAGACAATCATTGTTGTTGCAAAAATTCACGTAATTTCATAACATTTTTCTAATAAACAAAAAAAGCCGAATAATCGACCTTTTTTTAATGTTTCAGAAATAAGTTTCAACTGATAATTATTCAGCAACTACTTCAGCTGGTACTTCTTCAGCTGGCATTTCTTCTACAATTTCTTCAACTGATACTTCTTCAGCTGGCATTTCTTCTACAACTGGAGCTTCTTCTACAACTGGAGCTTCAACTACTTCTTCAGCAACTGGTTCCATAATTTCTTCTTCAGTTGGATTTGTATTTACACATCCAGCTAATAATAATACAGCAAAAGCAGCTGTTAATGTCAATAATTTTTTCATTACAATCAAATTTACAAAAATAAAATTTTTATGACGCCGCCAATATAGAAAAAAAAACTATTTTTGCAAGTCTTTTATCATTTTTTTTGAAAAAAGAAAACAAAAAGTAAGGAAAGCATTGAAAATCAAATACAAAAAACATATATATTAAAAAACCTTTAAAAAAAGAAAAAACATATGGATAAAGTTCAATTCTGACAGAAAACACAAGAAGTAAATAAAAAATACCAACAAATACATAAAATATTGTTCAAATATTGAATTTTTTTACTTATTGCAATTTTCTCTGGAATAAAAATATATGCAATTTTTTCAAATAAAAACAACGAATTAGCTCAAATAAATTCATTAGAAAGTCAAAAAGAAATAAAAATAAAAGAATTTAACCAAAAACTACAACAAATAAATAAGCAAAAATCATTTACATGAGAATTTGCTTTATGACAAATATCAGAAACAGAAGAATATATAGAATCCTTCAACAATTTATTGTATTATAAGGGATTTGTTGTTCCAAGATTTTTCTGGGTATCACAAACAGCTCCAATACAAAATATAGACTACTTCAAAAAATGAGATTACAATATAGAAGAATTAGATACTCTATTCAAAAACATTTTTATATGAAGCAACAAAAACACAAATCAACCACCAAGAAACACATCATTTCCACTTCCAAAATGAATCACTGAAGAATTTAATCTTGAATGCTTATTTCAAAAAAAAATTAGCCCTCTTATTTGCAATATATTTGTAGAAAAGTTTCTTCAAGATTTTTTTATTTATACAATAGAATCTGACATCGAAAACTTTAGCAAGATAATGAAAAACATACTTTGACAAAGAAAATACAATGATAAATGATGTACACAAATACTAAATTACACATATTATACAGAAACACAAAACCCAGAAATAGAAAAACTTCTACAATTATGTAGCCCAAAATATCAAGAAAAATACAGAAATTTTATAGATTTTGCAGAAATACAAAAAGAATTATTTAACAAATTTATAAGTAATAAGATATATAGAAACGAGCTTACAAACACCTATAAATTAATATCTTTTCAACAAATAATAAATGATGACATAAACAACAAAATAATAAACACAGACCGCATTAATTGATACTTTGGTTTCCTTCAAGAACTACTAAAAAGAGATAGAATCTGACTTTTTTACAAAGAATTGACATATTTTTTCAACAACTACTATATCAAAAAAGCAATAGAAGATGTAGAAATAACAAACAAGATAGCAAACAAAACAGAAATAGACAACATAACAAAACAAATTATATGATTCAACAATTGAAACCAACTTGTTTGATTTATTTGACTTAGAGAACAAGTAAATAAAAATATTTTAGAAAAAGAAATAATTATTAGCCAAGAAGAAATAAATGATCAAAGCTACGAACAAAAAATAGAAAATTTACTAAAACAAATAAAAAATGTCGATATAAAACAAAGATTCTTATCGGGTAACAATATTTTGATATATTGAATTCGAAAAATAGAAAACAAAGAAAATAATTATAGCCAAGATATTAAAACAATAATGATACCGACAAAATTACGACTAGAGGAAAACAAAAACACACTATCAGTCAAGCAAGTTTTATTCGAATGATTTGATGAGATTTCAGAAACCATAAACAAAATAACAGAAACAAAAAATCGATGATATGCTGACTTACAAAGATATGTAGATCAAAATAATTTTTTGTTTAGCGCAACAAACATCACAAATGACAATGAAATAGAGATAATATGCGAAAATCTAAAACAAACATTATCAAACCAAGAAATTAAGACCTGTAATAAAAACAGAGTTGATATAGACCTATTACGAAAGAATAAAATAATAACCATGACCATTTCTCACAATGACTTTCTATTAAACAAAATAGATGTCTCTGACAGTGAAGCAAAAACATTGTTAAACCAATATCTAAGTAACCCCGATATTGTAAGTAAAATAAATTACGAAAAAATAACAAAGATTGATTTTGTGCAGTTTATACAAAAAACAATATCCGAATTTATCCAGTTCTCACCAAAACAAGACTCAACAACAGAATGATCTTCAAACACAATAATTATAATAGAAAGAATTAAAAAATATTTATGAATTCAAGTAAACGATATAGTTGAAAGAAACGACAAAATCTTAATTGATTTTACAGTTGCATCTATACCATTTCTTTGATATTATAATATACAAGAACACAAAATAAGCCCTATATATTTCAAAGAAGCAAACAAAGAAAAAACACCTATTGCTATAAAAAACTTATCATTAACACTAACAGACGAAAACAAAACTCTTTTAAATATGTTCTTATTACAACCTTTAAATGTTATAAAACAATATAGTCCAGAAGAATATCTACTTTACCAAAAATTTTTATCAGAAAAATAATAACATATGTACAAAAGATTTAGTTTGGAAGAAATAAAATCAATTCAAAATACGTTTGTTCAAAATCTATACAACAATATGAAAAAAGAACGTTGTATAAGTCTAATTGATTTTTTCAAAAAAATTTTTAGAGATGGAACAGATACCTATTATTGCAATAGAAATGAAGTCACTTTTAGCTGCTCCAAAGCAGAAGACAAGATAATTCTTAGAGATGAAAGAGAAAAAATAGAGGTAATTTTGGATGAAAATAGTAAAAAAGATCTTCATAATATTATCAAAAACTTCATTATAAAAAAAGAAAAACAATTCTGACAAAAAACAATCGAACAAATACTTATGGATGAGTTTTCATCATGATGATATTCTACAATCGATGGCAAACCTTATCTTGTTTACGATATAGAAACAACATTAAGTGATGACATTAAAGATGCAAAATTTCTTTTGTGATATGCAATGTACCCAGCAGAAAACAACAAAATGGAATATGAATATATTAGTCAAGACAACTTAGCTGATTTTGTACAAAAAATGATAGACTTTGATTGACACATAGTATGATACAACAACATTTGGTTCGATAACCCCGTTTGTGTATATAATTGTGGATGAACACAAGCACACCTAGATGAAATAAACAAGAAAACTATAGACCTTTACGTATTTTTAAACAAACTTACAGGCAAAAGACTTTGATTAAACAAAGTTGCTACAGCACTTGTTGGAATACAAAAAACGTTAGAATCAGGTGCTGAATGAGAAACTCTTTGGAAGAAATATCAAGAAACTGGCGAAACAAAATACCTAGAAGAATTCAAAATATACTGTAAAAACGACGTAAGAATGACAGCACTACTTATGCTTTATCTTCTTCATTTCAAAAAAGTATTTATAGAATGAGAAGAAAAAAGTTTTGATGAAGAAGATTTTTTAAATCTTTCAAATAGCACAGAAAAAGAAACAATACAAGAAAACTCGCAACAAGCAACTTCATTATTCTAATTCATTTATAAATATTAATAACTCAATGAATTGAGCAATAAAAAGGACAAATAAAAGAAGGAAATCACCACCAAATCAACATAATTCGTAGCCAAAAAGCGGCGATACAATACTAACTAGACTTTAATTCTAAATAAGATATTGCCTTGATGATGGATGGATTTTATTTGTTTTTTATTGCGAAAGAACTAAAAAACTTTATAAATCTTATAAAATAATTAATGCTCGAAATCGAAAGAAAATTTCTTATCAACGAAATACCAGAAGATATATGATCTTGTGAAAAACAAGAAATTTTACAGTGATATTTCAAACATTACAAAAAAAATATCAGAATAAGACAAACAATTAGCACAAAAAAATGAAGAAAGTATATAAAATACTATATGACACAAAAACAATGAAAATGACTTGTAAGACAAGAAGATGAAAAAGAAATATCAGAAAAAAAATTCAACGATTATCGAGAATTTGCAAAACACAATAAAATCAAAAAAACTCGTTATCTTTTTCCCTACAAAAAACATATAATTGAAATAAATCAATTTCATGAACAACTTGATTGATTACGAATGGCCGAAGTTGAATTTAAATCAATCAAAGAAAGTGAGAAATTTATTCCACCACATTGGTGCAAAAAAGAAACAACAGAACAAAAGGAATCAAATAATAGCTATTTAGCATCATACGGCATGAATAAATTAATCAAAAAAAACAATTATCAAAACATTATAACTAGCTTTCAATTAAAAAGTTTTTATAATCAAGAAGCAAAAAAATATAGTCAAACAAGAAAAAAACACCGAAGTGATGCAAACATAATACTAGAAGAAATCAAAAATAAAGAACAAAAAAAAATAAATATTTTGGAAATTTGATGCTGAAGTTGAAGATTTTTACAACACTTAAACACTATTAACGAAAAAGATATTCAATATACATGAGTTGATATATCAGAAAACCTAATTGATGAAGCAAAAAAGATCAAAACAAAACAAAATATTTCTACAAAGTTTATTTGTAAAAATATGGTAAATTATTTATGAGAATGCAAACAAGAAACTTTCGATATTGTCGTATGAATAGCCAGCTTCCAACATCTAACAAGCAAAAAACAAAGATTTTTGGCAACAAAATATATGTATAGATGTTTGAAATATAACTGATTACTTATTATGACAAACCGATCTTTTTCACTACGAATGCTAAAAACCCATCGAAAAACTTTAATTAAAAGTTTAATTAATAAAATATATAATCGAAAAAACAACGAACGAAATAATCTTCTAATTCCTCGAAAAACAAACAAAATAATTCACAAAAGATTTTATCATATATTTACAAAAGAAGAATTAAAAAATATAATAAAACAAAGTGGTTTTATAATAAATAAACTTTGTTATCTCTCAAAGAAGTGAATTGAAACAAAAAATCGAAAGGAATCAAACAACACACTAGTTATAGCAAAAAAAAGTATTTTTACTCACTAACACATAATCATGAAAAAAAGAATTCTTGGTTTATTAGTTATTATTAGTTTAATATTAGTTGGATGTACAAAACCCGAAACACAAGAACAATGACAAGAAACAACAAAAACTCAAAAAATAAAATCACTAAAATACGAAAACAAACAATACAGATTAAAACTAGATTTTCTCTCAAATCGAACATTCAAAGAAAATGTTTATTGAACAACTGTTATGTTTTTTGCACCCGAAAAAGAGAACAAAACAACAAGAGAAAATTTGTGAATAACAATAAAATTAATCAACTCTTGATCTAATTTAGACTCTTTGTATAATGAAAATAAAGCTATTTTAGAATGAATATCAGCAAATTTTGTTATAGAAAGCGAAAAAGACATCAAAATAGATAACTATCCAGCAAAAAAAATTCAATATTCATTTTCTCAAGAGTGATATAATATCAAACAAGAACAAATTTTGGTTATCAAAGGCGAAACACTTTATATGATCAATTATACGGCAACACAAGATACTTTTGATGATTACAAAAAAGACGTTGATAAAATTATCAAAAGTATAAGTATCAGATAATTATAATCCCAACTGCCACATTATAATTGCACTACTTTGACCAACATTCAATGATTCTTTGATCCCATTCATTGGAATATAAACAACATCATCAACCATTTTCAAAGTTTCTTCCAATACTCATTCTACCTCATTTCCAAAAATTACTGCGACACCAGATCATTTTTTAGTATACTCATTAACCGCTATTGCCTCTGGTATTATTTCTGCAGCGACAACGGATAATCATAATTCTTTAGCTGCATCAATAGCTTCCTTGGTATATCAAAACTGCTTCAAATCTACATAATTTTCTGCACCAAGAGATGTTTTGGAAACTTTTGGAACCGTAAATGGAGATGGACTATATCACGTCAACCACACTTTCCACCCCAAAGCATCAGCAGTACGAATAATGTTTCCTACATTATAGGCACTACGTATATTTTCCAATATTACAACTTTCATTATTACAAATAACAAAAATAAATTCTGACATCCCTTTTATTGTTTAGCACTCCATTTGCAAGAATAGCTTACTATTATCTTTTTTATTGCAAATTTTTAGAAATTA
>CAYRHE010000014.1:19816-21577 GCA_964424095.1 uncultured Candidatus Peribacteria bacterium
TATACAATTGAACAATAAAAAGAACAAATAAAATAAAGAGATCATCAACAAACCAACATCACTTGTAGTCAAAACAGGAATTTAACAATAATTAGATACTGAATAAAAATAAACATATTGTTTTGATGATAGATGGATTTTGTTTGTTTTTTATTGTGAAAAAACACTATATTTATATCAAGTTAATATTTATAAATTATATGAAAAAAATACTCTGACTCGCCCCCATGGACGGATTTACCGATGCTGCATGCCGCAGCATAGTCCAAGATATCCGAAACGAATACTGAGATAAACAGTACGATTTTTTCTTGTGGACAGAATTTATGACTGCCGATGGGTTTTTTCGCAATCCTGAAGGTGTTGTTCATCATCTTGAAACTACGCCCAATCAAAAGAATCTTATCGCTCAAATCTTTGGCGGCAACGAGGAGACCTTGCTTTACACAGCAAAAAGGCTCAACAAAGAATATAAAAATCGTTTCATAGGTATCGAACTAAATATGGGATGTCCCGCAAACAATGTTATGAAAAGTTGAGGTTGAGCAAAACTTATAGAAAACAAAGAAAAAACATTAGAAATCATCAAAGCTCTAAGAAAATCAATTGATATACCATTTAGTATAAAAACAAGAACAGGCACAAACCAACAAGATAAAATAAATCAGACTGAATTTTTGCTAAAAGCTAGTAATTATGTCGATATGATAACAATTCACGGAAGAACTACAGCCCAAGGATATGGACCACATCCTGACCGAAATTTTATTTACCAACTCAAAGAACAACTTCCAAACCAAAAAATTGTCGGAAATGGAGGAATTACCAGTTACGAAGATATTGAGAAAATGATCGGAAACCTCGATGGGGTAATGATATGACAAGCCGCCATCGGAAACCCTTGGATCTTTACTCCCCATCCCCCCACACTTCAAGAAAAACTAGAAACAATTCTCAATCACATAAAAATCATCAAAGAAAAAAATTCATCAGAAGAAAACCTTCAACGTTCGCTTATGGAATTTAGAAAACATCTCTACTCATACGTAAAAGGAATCCCCGGCTCAAAAGAGTTCAAAACCGAATGTAATCAGATCAAAGACTATCAAACTTTAGTAAATCACATAAAAACATTTTTTAAGTAAAACAACAAATCATAACTTACTTTAATTACAATATCAAAAAAAGAGCCTTTCGGCTCTTTTTGTATCATAAGACATCTTATTCTTCTGATTTTGCTGCTTTCTTTGTCGCTTTTTTAACTGGTTTAGTTTCTTCTTCAACAACATTTTCTTCAGCTAATTTTTTAACAATATCTTCTAATCCTTTTTTTGCAACAGGTTTTTTAGCAACAGGTTTCTTTTCTATTGGAGTTTCTGGTGTTTCTTCGTTTACTCCTTTCATACTAAGTCCAATTTTTCTGTTTTTAGGATCCAATAAGATAATTTTTGCTTTTACAATTTGTCCAAGTTTTACTACTTCATTTGGATTTTGAGTAGATTTGTGTGAAAGCTCACTCAAGTGGATCAATCCATTGATATCCTTAAACACTCTAATAAATACTCAATAAGGAACATATCTCACAACTTCTCCTTCCAAAATATCTCAAACCTTGTGGAATTTCGGCAATTCTGTCCATGGATCATCTTTTAGTTTTTTACTAGAAAGAGATATTTTTCCATTTTCCAAACCTATAACTTTAACTTGAATTTTATCTCAAATCTTTCATAAATTATCAATATTATTAACGTGTCCATAAGT
>CAYRHE010000014.1:21677-26914 GCA_964424095.1 uncultured Candidatus Peribacteria bacterium
GAATTTTATCTCAAATCTTTCATAAATTATCAATATTATTAACGTGTCCATAAGTGATTTCTGAAATATGTACAAGTCATTCAACAGTTCCTCCAATAGTAACAAACAATCCATATGAAGAAATTCAACTTACAACTCAATCAAATATTTTTCCAACTTCTAATTCTTTCAACACAGATTCTCTTTCTTCTTTCAAAGCTTCTCTTTCTGATAATATAATTCTTTTTTCTTCTTCATCGATATTGATTATTCTTACTCTAAGTTCTTGTCCAATAAGATCCAATAATTTTTCAAAAATAGCGTCTTGATCACCATCTTCTACTCTTGGATAATGAATTGGAGCCAATTGAGAAAGAGGAACAAATCATTTTATACCATGCATATCGACCAACAAACCTCAAAGATTTGCTTCTGTAGGGATAACAGTAATAATTTCATCATCTTCAAACTTTCTCAAAATAGCTTTCCATACATCATATTGCAATAGTTTAGTAATAGATACTATATAATAACCATCTTCATGTCTAATATTTGGATTTACTATTTCTAATTCAATTTCTCTTCATGGAGCTAAATCATATCATGATCTTTCTAATTCTTTTACTTCTTTTGAAAGAATAATTCCTGTAAAAGCAGAATTCGCACAATCAACTAAAACTCCATTACTAATTTTTTTTAAAACAATTCCTTTTACTTTTTGACCTTCTTTTATCAAAGGAACTACAAACCCAGCTGGATTTATTGCTTTCGCAACTTTTTTTGCTGTCATAAAAATAAAACGTTAAAATATAAAAGTTTTTAATAGCAACAAGCTTGAATAGATAAATAACAACAAAGCCTATAACTTTATTCTATTTTTCTATAAAAATTATTTAATACCAAATTTTTTTGAAACAGCCATATATGTGTCAAGATTTTTTTCTTTAAGGTATCTCAAAAAAGTTCTTCTTTTTGCCACTTTTTTTAAAATACTTCTTTTTGCATCAAAATCTTTTTTGTGTTTCTCTAAATGTCATTGAAGCATTGCAATTTCATCTGATAACAAAGCAATTTGAAATTCTGGAGAACCAGTGTCCTTGTCATGTCTTTTGAAATCTGTTTTTTCTTTTTTCACAACCATAATAACAAAAATAAAAATATAAAAGAATATAAACACAAAACCAACAGATGGTTAGACCGTTATGGTATGTATTTATTTATGTACCCCCGACAGGACTCGAACCTGTATTTACTCCTTAGGAGAGAGTTGTTCTATCCCGTTGAACTACAGGAGCCTGAAGAAAGCGTTTCTTTATATTTTTTTCAAAACAAAAATCAACTAGAAAATCATCAAAAACAATCATTTCAACAATTATAACAATTTTGTCAACAAAAAACAACAAAGAAAGCAATCCGGGTTTGTTTTTTTTTCATCAAGCAATATAATTAATTGAGACAAAACTCACCTTTGATAGAATGGACAGTATTAGATTCCTAATCTATCTAACCTCATTTACCCTATATAAAAGACCATGAAATCTCATCGAAAACAATATTTTAAACTAAGTTCTATTCTATTTTTATTAACTATATTTGTTTTAGTATGATTACAAATATATATTTTTTTCTTAAACAAAAATATTCAAGACAAAAATACAACAATAGAACAACAAAATATAGAATTAGAAAATTACAAATCACTAACATGATTTACAAAACTTATGGCAGTTAAAGAATTAGAATGAAAATATGACGAAATACCACGATCTACACATATAAACAAAGTAATAAACATGCTACAAGAAATCAAAAACTTAGATCAAACAAATGATGAAACGTTACTATTATCTGATTTCAATGTTGATCTACAAAAAATATCTGTTAAATGACGTGTATCAAATCTGACATTATTATATTATTCAAATCCTGAAAGATGAATGATATCACTAATAGATAGATTTAAAAATTTAGATTTTATCGAAAATTTATATATAAAAAACTACACAAGAGAAAAAAATGAAAACTTTTTTTCATTTATTTTAGAAGCTAACGTTATAAAAGATGGAAAATAAAAATACAGAACAAAATAATCAAGAGCTCATACAAAGATTAATGGAACAAAACACTATACAAGAAGAAAAAAAAGAAGAAGAACAAATAACAATATCAACAGCAAGAGTTTCTTCAATAAAATATAGACTATATGTTTTAATTTTTTTAGCTTTAATTATTGTTTGAATTTTTGACTATATATTACCAAATCGAGAAAAAACTCAAACATTACAAAATAAAATAAATGAAAAGCAACAACAAATAACAAGTTTTCTACAAAAACAATCACAATATGATAAAGACAAAGATCTTATATGATTAATAGAAATCCATGAAAACAGAATTATTTCTTGTGTAAACCACAAAGTATGATGTGCAGAAATCCCCCAAGAAATCAGAGATAACTTCTGATTTGCAAGATCTTACCTACAACTAAACAATCTACACGACCCAAAAATGGAAATAAATGAAAAGATAATTTTGGCAAACATAAACGAATTTTTATTGAAAAAAATAAGCCAAAACAATGATAATCAGCCAAAAATTGGAAAAATAAACAGCATTTCTATTTGAAAACCAACTGTTGTTGTAAGCCAACTTTATTCTATACCTATTAGATTACAAGCAAGTTTTATAAACAAAGATTATCTTTTAGCTTTCATAGAAAATGTTGATAAAAATGTTTTGGAAAGTAAATCATATCGTATTTTATACAAAATAGATGAAATCAACTATAACATCATGGAATACGACCAAGAACAATTAGTTGATATAAAAATGAACGCTTTTTATTATCAAGAGTAAAAAATGAATAAAGAAAACAAAAAAAATGATTTTTTAGACAACATAATTATCCGTTTTTTACAATCTTTTGATAAAAAAAATTTTTCTCAAAAAGATAAAATTGTCCTTTTCAAAGAATTTTCTTATCTAATGAAATGATGAATATCTTTAAACGAAGCAACCAATATACTCCAACAATCTACAGACAATTTTGCACTAAAAGATATGGCTAGAACTATTCAATCCTACCTCAAAAAATGATTTCCATTGTCTTATGCAATAGCAAGATTGCCTGATTTTTTCAACGAATGAGATGTTGCTGTTATAAAAACGTGAGAATCATCCGGTAAGCTACCAATAGTTTTAGCATCTCTTGCCAAAGAATACGAATACACAAATGATATAAAAAACAAATATGTAGGAGCTATGATTTATCCAATTATTTTGTTAATTGTTGCTTTGATCTCTGTTGTTAGTTTGTTTATGCTTGTTCTTCCATCTATTTTTTCTATAGCAGATAGTTTTCAAAACATAGAATTACCTCGAACAACACAAATGTTAAGAAGTTTTTCAACTTTTCTAGAAAATAATTGGAAATGAATTTTACGAACAATTTGATGATCTTTTACAATAGGATGATTCTTTTTTTCTACAGAAAAAGGAAGAAAATTCTGGTTCAATATATTGTTACAAATTCCTATAGTCGGAAAAATGACTCAATATTATTATGTTGTTAAATTTTGTAGATATATGAAATTAATGAACGCGGCGGGGATGAGTTACATTGATACATTTCAATTACTCAAAGATATTCTCGGCATCCCCGCCTACCAAGATATGCTCGAAAATATAATATCCTGACTCAAAGAGGGAAAAGATATATACTCTTCGATAAAACACGAAAGAGATCTCCTCCCAGCAGATGTGTCAATAATGATAAAAGTTTGAGAACAAACAGCAAACCTAGATCAATCACTCAAAAATGTACTCACTATGTACGAATCAGAACTTAATGTAACCATAAATCGTTTATCAAAAATCATAGAACCTATAATGCTAATCTGAATAGGTTGAATTGTAGTAATAATCGCCTACGCAGTTTTCGGACTTATTTTACAAATAATGGAGGGCTCAGGACTTTAGTTTTAGCTCTTAGAATTTAGAAATTAGAATTTTTCTACCATCTACTATCTACCTTATACCAACTTTTTGCCTTACAAACGTTGATGTTTTATTTATATTTTAGCTACAAAACAACTTTCAATTCACCAAGAATTATTTGCATCCTATTCACAAATATCTATAACGAAAGGGAAATTTATTTCCTTCTTTTTTTATGAAATCAAAAAAAAACTGATATACACTATTGGAAATTATGATTGTTTTGTGAGTTATCATAATAATTATGACAATTACTATGAAATTTAGCTCATCTCGTATTGACGACCTTCAAGCTCAGACAAGCAAAGATGACTTCAAAAACAACTATGAACAGTTACTTTTAACAAACATGAGCTCAAATTATAACAACAATGAAAGATATGACAAAATGACAATTTCTATAAAATCATGAACAAATTGATTTAACTATTTTCTTGAAGATGAAACCAAACAAGAAAAAACGAATACTTGATATTACAATTCCAAATTTAAAATAACAAAACTAAAAATAAATAACAATGAAACCAATCAAATAGATGCAGAATTAATCCCCTACAAAATATGATGTAAAATAAATAATCAAACCTGAGTTGCAACAATAGAAACTAACGCAAAGAACAAACACCATTGTTTTCAAATCAAAACAGACACATGTAAAATAGAGCTTATAAATTGTTCAAAACTTTATCCTAACCAATAGAAATGAGAAAAAAATGATTTACATTAATAGAAATTATGATAGTTCTTCTTGTTTTTTCTGTTGGTGTTTTAGCTGTTCTTAGGCTGATTCTACACAATATGGATACAATAAACAATTTAGAAGCAAAATCCACAGCAACACTTTTGGCAAAAGAGTGAATTGAATTAGTTTATAACACGAGAGATAGTAATCGCATAGCATCATTACAATGGGACTGCATAATAAATACTAATTATAATTGAGAAATAGAAGACGAGTTATGTAAAAACCATTTTTTAGATAATTGATGAATGCGAAAAATAGAAAACAACCAAAAAATAAATCGAACAATAATAGATCAAGAAGAAGATATTTCAGAAGAAAGCAAACTTTATATAGACCACACAAACAATACAACATATACACACACAAAAAACAACCAACCAAGCATCTTTTCTAGATACATCTCTTTTACATGAGTTAGAGAAGACGAAAAAACAATCAACACATGATATGTTCTCAAAATAGAATCTCACGTAATTTACCAAAGATGATCAAAAACTGGTGAAATAATATTGGAATC
>CAYRHE010000014.1:27014-33837 GCA_964424095.1 uncultured Candidatus Peribacteria bacterium
AATCTCACGTAATTTACCAAAGATGATCAAAAACTGGTGAAATAATATTGGAATCATTTATCTGAAACTACTAATATGAACAAAAAAAAATTCTGATTTACTCTAATAGAATTATTAATATCAATATCAATTATCTGAATTCTGATAATAATTTTATTTAGGGCTTACAATACCATTTCTCAAGTAACATTTCGTGCACAACAAGAAAAAAACATACAGCAAGAAATGATTTGGATTGCTCAAGTACTACAAAACATAGCAGACAATCATCAAATAGATTTTGAAAAATACAATTGATCGCAAAACCATGAAAACCTTTTTCTCTCATGAAAAGAGGGAATAATAACAATAACAAGCACTTGAAACTGTAAAACAGATATAGAAATAACAACTTGATTTACCCAAGAAGAAAGAGAAAATCCATGCAAATTAGTTATAGTAAATCAAAACGACTCAATAACACAAATAAACACACCATCAGAAAGTTTTATATCAAAACCATATTTTACAATATTTCCTTATAAATCAAACGAAGAAATTATAAATGAAACAGATTGATTTCCATTTTTAAACATAAAACAACCGGGATTTCAAACAAACTTTACAATATACACTCCTTTATACGAAAAATGAAACTGGATAAAAACAAGTAAAATCCTTTTCCAGCAATTCTTTAATCTCCAAAAATAATATGAAAAAAAAATGAAACATAAGTTTATTGGTTTTATTCGTCTTAGTAGCTTGCTCGTTACTAGGAATTATTGCTGTGCAATATACAAGACATATAGCCATTCAAACAGACCAAATGAATAACTACTATAAAGCATATTATCTAGCAAAATGATGAAGCGAAATATGACTGAGTCTGATGCAACTTCGCAAAGAGTGATATTCTTGGGAAATAAAAAACAACGAAAAATTTATTGAACAAAATATATCCTCAGGAAGTACTTTTTCCTTAAATATTCAATGAAGATCAAACATTATTTCAATGTGACACCCAAACGAAACAGAATGCATCAACCCAATTATTATTGGCTCATGACAAAGTTTTGTCTTACCATTATTTATAGACTTACCAGAATCTGATATTACAAATCATTTCTCTGAACAAAAATTTTATAGAAATATGTCAGAACATTTAAAAGAATTAAAAATCAAAAACAATTATTCTCCATGAAACGTAAATATATGAATAATCTTATCATCTTGATGACAACTGAGCGAATTATGAATATTTTTTACAGGATTGGTTTTCCAATGAGAAGATTTTTTCGAAAATTTTGTCAATAATATAAACAAAAGTTTCACAAATATAATGGATGCAAATATAATGGATCGACAAAACTGAGATTTACAAAACTACATAATTATAGCAAACAAAGAAAATAAAGAATTAAGTTTCTGTTTAGAATTACCTGACTGAAAAGAATTTTCATTGGCAAAAACATATATTTCTAGTTTCTGATATGCGTGAACAAAAAAAATCTGACTTGAAACAATTTACCAACAGCCAATTCCTTCATATCTTATTGATAGTAGTATACTAGAATAAATTATATATCTAATTAACAAAAAAATAGGGCCGAAACCCTATTTGTATATTTTCCCAAAAATAACATTTTAAAATATAACTTTTCAATTTTACAATTGTCCCATCAAATCACCTAATTTTGATTCTTGTTCTTCTTTTGCTTTTTGACTAATTTCTTCTTTGTCCATAGTATCCAAAACAGCTTTCCATCTTTTCATTCTAGCATCTCTTTCTCCATCAATAGCAACCTGTTCGCTTTCTTCTTCTTTACGAAGAGCATGAAGATTCATTTGTTCTTCTATATATATTTCATAGAGTCTTAAAATTTGAAAAGACCAAAGTTCTGAAACTGTTTTAACCACACTTTGTTCTCCACTTTTTACTGCTATATAAAGTTCTTTTTCTTCATCATCTTTTTCTTTTTTTAGTTCGTAATCACTACTAAAAGAACCTAAAACAAGCTGTTGAAGTAAATCCCAATCAAAATCTTCTCTAAGTTCTTCTGGAACTTTATAAGAAACTGGGGTAAATTTTACCAAATATTCTGTATACCATTCCTGGTCTTTAATATCTCATTTAACTTGTCATACAAGTTGTTCATATTTTTCTACAATCTGTTTCTTCTCTGGCTTTTCTCTAAGTTCTTCTATAAATGCTTGAAAATCAAAAAGCATGTTGATTACGTAAAAAATAAAGACTTTATTAAATTTACTATATGCAATAGTAAACATATTTCAAGAGGTTTTATTATAATCTAGACATGATTAGATTTTTAGATAGAATAGAAGTGATTAGGTTTCTAAACCATCTAATCCACCTGCTCAAGTTTAATTTTCCAAATATCGGCCAAATAAGAAAGTACCTCTGGGGTTTTGTAACGAGGATCCTGTTGATTCGCATAATATCGTTTATACGGATGAACAAGAACAACGGCTTTAAGGTCTTTAAAATCTTGAAACAACTCGGCATGAGTTACCAAAACATATTTCACTAATCCATGTTTCACCTGCCAAAAAGCTTTATCCTTTTTAACCTGTGTATCCGAAGAACCAAGCAACAAAACCCCAGCCTCATCTCTTACAGATTTATCAACCATCATATACATAGTCCACAAATCTGGATAAACAATCAAAGTCTGACCTTTTTCTGCAACACAATCAATTCCAAACAATTCAGATTTCAATTGTATTTTATTTAATCATTTTGATTTTTTAGTAATCTCCTTTTTCAACAATAATTCAATATCTTGATTCAAAAAATATTTCATAACACTTCTATAAGTACTATAATATTGAGCTACCATCCAATGAACTCGATCAATATATTTTTTTGAAACAAAACCAGAATAAATTAATTCCAATTGACGATCTTTTGGAAAACGAGCAGTATATTGTTCAACAAAAGAAACGTCATCACCCAACACCAAAAAATATTCATCATCAGATTGTAATAAATCTCCAACAGAAAATCATAGATCATCACGATCTAGTTTCATTACTTTATCTATACCTGCAAATGTCGTAAACCCGTAAAGATACATTTCAAATTTTACGTTGTAAAATTATATAATCAAAAAACTTAAAATCTTTCACAATAAAAAACAAACAAAATACATCAACCATCAAAGCATTATCTTTTTTTAGGTATAAAGTCTCACAATAATTAAATTCCTGCTTTGGCTTCGAATGATATTGATTTGTTGATGTTCTCTTTTTTTGTTTGTTATTTTTATTGTTCAATTCATAGTAGTTTATAAGTTATTAAAACCCAACTTTTAATATTTAAGACTAAACCAAGAATTTTCCATCTTGATAAATCACTTTTTCTCTTCAATCTTCCAAATATGCAGTCACCGTTCTATCTGCTGTAGAAATAATATCTGCATGCTCTGTACTCTGATTAAATCCAAGCTGTTTCTTTTCTTCTTCAGACAATCAATCAATTTTACCTATGTAAGTTTCATCAAATGCTCTACCAATAGCTATATGAGTGTTACCAAATTCTCATCACATATTTTCATCATACAAAGTTTCTCACATAAATCTAGTAATATGAGAATGTCTACTATCAGTCAAACTGAATTCTCCCAAAAATTTTGTCCCAGGAATTTCAAAAATTTTAGCCAAAACATCTTTTCACTCCTTTGCATCAAATTCTACGATCTCACCTTTTTCAAATTTTAAACTAATTCAATCTATTCTTTGTCAATATCTATATAAAGGCTGATTAAACTTTATCCAACCTTCAACATCTCTAAAATCTGGTGAGGTAAAAATTTCAAATGAAGGAATATTTCTTCACTCTCAATGCATCCATTTTCTATCCGATCATATTTTAAGTCTCAAATCGACATCATCTCAAACCATATGAATATATTGAATTTTCATATCACTCAGTTTCTGAGAAATTTCTTCAATTGATGATATGGTTTTTTCCCATTCAATAACAGGGTTTTCATAATCCAAATAACATGCCTTTATTATCTGATCCCAATATTCTTCATAAGTCATACCAACATCATCAGCCATAGCTTGGGTACCATACAAAGCTCAAGTCCAGGTCATCTTTCCTTCCAATTCTTTTTGAGTACGTCTACGAATATATTCTTTACGAGACTGAATTCTTGTCGCCATTTTTTGTGGATCAACTCCTTTGAGTTCATATTTATCATATTCTGCAATAATAGAAATCACATGTGTCATTTGATCTACTTTCCCATGCAAATAATGATGCGGATAAAAGGCAATTTGTTCATCATTAGCGTTTTCATAAAAATGTCTACTTATTCCATCAGGATAATATTCAAAAATTGGATGAGCTCCCGCCTCCAAAATAGATTTTTGCAAAGGTAAATAAAATGGTTTCGCACATTCAGGCAACTGCACAAAAATCACATCACCTTTCTTCGCTCATTCTCAACTCCAAAGTGCAAACTTCACCAAAACATCTGCATATTTTTTGAGTAATTCCGGACTTGGTTGATACATAACAAACAACAATAAACAATATAAAAAAACATTAAGATTCTGATTTATTTTCTTTTTATAATTTTACTTTCAAGTTACAATCCAAAAACAAAAAAACTCGGGAATTCCCGAGTTAATAATAAATATATACATCAATAATTATAGGTTCCATCTCCAGCCCTAAGGGCCTTCTTGTAAGTTTTTTGTTGCCTTTTGACAGCAATTTCATATTTTTTCTGTACTCCCAATTTATAAAAATTAGGTTGAACAGCTTTTTGATTGCTGGGAATTCGATTGATTCCAGCACAAGAATAATGTGTTACTTTCGTACCAGAACACGAAGAAAAACTTAACAAAGCTATTAATACAATAGCGGCAAAAAATAATCTTTTCATTTTTTTGTTTTTTTTAGTTAGCAGCAATCAGTATAAGGATTTAGATAAAAAAATCAATCAAAAAAAGTCAGACTTTTACATCTGACCTTTAATCTAAGAGTTAAGACCTAAACATTAATTAGATTCGGTTCTCTCAGCATGTCTAAGATCTTTGTTCTCCTTCTTTGTAAAAAACTCAATAGCTTCAGCCAACTCCACATGATCTTTGGCATATTCAGCGATATCAATTCCTTTTGTATAAGCTTCACATGCTTGTACCAAAGCTGTTGCTCCAACTTTAGTTCATCTTGGATGAGCATGACAACCAGCTCCCATAGTCGTAATAAAATCTACATTTTCCATCACATCAATAAATGGTTTCAAAAGAGTTGGGTTGAGCCCTCCAGAAATAATTGGGCAACATTTTTTGAGATTTCTCCAAGTATCGTCTTCTTTTGTCAAATGTTGGTGATGATCTTCTTGTACTTTTTTAACTCGATCTTCATCATTTGTAGGAATAGTTCCCCAAGATTGTTGGAAAATATGTCCTGGAGCATTAAGTCCAAAAATATTATGAGCTGCAGTTACATCTTCTTCTGGTGTTCCTGCCATTTTTCCTACTCCAGCAGTACCTGTATGGATACCAGAAGTTCCTGCCAATCTAGCAAATTTAGACAATACTAATACACTATATCCAATTGGATTTTCTGGTCTCGTAAATGCTCCATGACCAGCTCTATGGAAATGAATAAATACATCAGGATATTTTCTTCTAAGCGTTTGTACTGCCATCCATCCTGCTGTAGTACCATCAATCAAAAACGCATATGATCATTTCTCCATACCAGAATTTACAATCATTTCACATCTAGCAATCATTGTATCATAATCTGATGCTGATACATTAAATGAATGTACTTTTTTCTTCCCTGTTTCTTTCACTGCTTTATCCATAGCTTCTTTGATATGAGCTACCATTTTATCATAAGGACAGAAATCTTGATCTGCCTGTGGTTCATCATTTTTTACAAAATCACCACCTCCTACTCGGAAATCATAAGCAACTTCGGCATACTCCGCAGAAGTAAGTCCCATTTTTGGTTTTACAATAGTTCCAAGAATTGGTCTATCATAGACATTTAAATATTTTCTCATATCATCCAAAGTATAACTAGGTCCATCATATTGTTCTAGCATTGCAGGTGGAAACCAAACATCCAAAAGTTTTAATGCTTGAATTTCTTTCATTCCAAAAATATTTCCAGCAATATAGGTCAAAATATTTTGCACATTTCCTCCTCTATCAAATAGTCTCCATGGATACGCAATCCAAACTAAATTTTTTTCCAAATCTACTTTATAAACCAAAGCATTCAATAGTTTAGAATAAGCTGTTTCTGTTTGTACGAGAAAATTTGTTCCAGTACTAGATTCTGCAGCTACTTCACATGCGGCCTGCAAAATATTCAATTTTCCACCAGGAATCAAATGAAATGTAGCCAACATATAATCCCCATTCGTTGGATCTTTGAGATCAAGATTTACATAAGCAAGTTGATGAGGATTCAAAGTTGTAGTAAGTTCTTGTAAGTTCATAGAATATGTTATAAAAGAATAAAAACAAATTTGTAATTGTGAGCAATGTTCTAACAATTCAGTTAAGTTATTGCGAGTCCGCTTAAACGGGCATGGCAATCCATCTGAATCTACTCTCACTCTTAAATTATATACAACATCTCAAAAAAAACAAGAAATCTGACTTCTCTCTTACGTTTTGATTTGACATTTTTTTGGTTTATTAGGCAGTTTATATAATTATCTTGACAATCATTTTCAACAATATACCATCTACTTATATGTAACATTTTTACCAATTTTCCGTATTACAAAAGAATATTTATTTCCTTACACAGTTTTTATGAAAAAATTAGCTTTAATCGCATTACTTT
>CAYRHE010000015.1:0-32640 GCA_964424095.1 uncultured Candidatus Peribacteria bacterium
ACGGTTGTACCAAAGAAAAAAAAAGAAACGACTCAACACATGACAAAATGAGATTCTTTTACTTGATCTTTTTTATATTCTTGTGCTAATACAGAAAACTACAAAAAAACCCTTTCATGAATTTTAGAATCAAATGATAACGAAAAAAAACTCGATACAAAAGATATAACAGTAAATGATCTTTTTGTTCTTTTAACTTCAAAAGAACAAGCAAAAAAAATTTTAGAGAACAAATTACACATCTCAAAACATTGAAAAAACTATATAGACGAAAAAACAAAAAAAATAAATATAGAATGAATAAATTATTTTAATCAGCTTTTACATGAAAGTATAGATTTTTACGAAAGAGTTTTTCACGAAAAACTATACGACACCTATATAAACAAACGATCAAAAGATAAATCATGAAAACCCATATGCAAAAATCATGAAGAAGTAGTAAAATTTTTGATGTACAATTCAACCAGCAAAAGAGATTCTATAAACAGATCGCACCATTGTTTCTTATTGAAAATAATGAGAGCTTTAAACGATTTTAATATACATCAAAAGGATTTTGACTACGCACAAGAAAATTTTGAAATAATAAAAAGAGAACACTTATTACCACAATTTAAAACAAAAAAAGATAGTTTCCCAGAAAATGAAAAAAACATAAATCATATGCAACTAAGAACAAAAACATCTATATCAAACAAAAAACCAATATATTTTACTATGGATTCAAGAATAAAAGAAAAAGAAAGAGTAATTATCAAAATGCTTAGTAATAGCAAATACAACTCAAGCAAAGCAATTGCAGATATTTATGGAATGAGATGCAAAACAAAAAACAAAACCGATGCTTTATTGTTATTAGAATATCATTGGCAAAATTTCCCATGAGAAATTGATCATAAAAATCTTTTTGGAGAAACGTATCAAGAAGTCAAAGACTTCATAAAAGATATTGAAAAAAAATATAAATTAGATCCTATTTTCAAAAAAGTATTATTAAAACACATAGCAAGTAAAAGGAAAAAAACCAATTCTGAAACAAAAAAAAACGATAAAAATTATAAAGACATAAAAATAAAATCAACAATAACAGACAAATTCTGAAATAATCAAACATTAGAAATTCAGATTGATTTAGAATGAAATCGCAACGAATGTTGATTGGCTCATCATGGTGTATATGAAGTAAAAGCAATAATAGAGGCTGAAGTAAGATGAAGATGATTTACAACCATGGAAAAAGTAGAAAAATATATAGAAGATTCTATAAACAAAAATATAAATGAGTGCGAAGAAGATGAAAATCCAGATATTTTATATCTATGATGACTTTCTATGGAACAAAAATATCAAAAACTTCAAAACAAAGATAAAGAATACTATAAAAACAAAGCAAAAAAATATATTCGCGATCATATAGAATTTGATTTTCTAAAAGGACAAGAGCTAAAATATCCAGAAAAATGAATAGAACTTTATACAACAGCAACACAACGAAACAAATTTCATAACAACAAAAATGAAGATATGTACCCATCTGAAATCACTCGTCGATAATAGAGATTATAAAGAATTAACTATTTTTTCAAATTTTTCTACTCTATCATAAACATTTTTAAACATATCAAAACTGGCTGATCATGGACTAAAGACAATTTTCGACAAAGCAAGTTTTTTTGATTGTTCAATAGATTTTTTTACAGCTTCTTCGAGAGATTTGGCAACAAAATAAGGTGTTTTAGTCTGCCAACAAACTTTGGTAAATTTTTCTGCCGTTTGTCATATCAAAACAGCATATCAAACTTTGGAAAAGAACAAATCTGATAATCAACTATAATCATCTCATTTGTCATATCATCCTGCTATAAGAACAACCTTTTCTTCAAACGAAGAAAGAGCTGCAGCCAAAGAATGAGAAGAAGTACAAATTCCATCATCATAAATTTTTATTCAATCTATTTCACGTAACAATCACAAACGATGAGGAAGTGGGTTTACTCAAGAAAGAACTTCAATAAAACGAGACTGAGCAATTTGAGTATCTCGTCAACAAACTTTACAATAGTGAATAACAAGTGATTGAATAACAGATAAGTTTATTTTATTATGTGAACCAACAAATTTTGTTGATGTAAGATCAAAGTCTTCTTGAACTTTAGTTCAACGAGGAGCCAACAAATTATCAAGTAATGATCGACTACTTGCTGGCACAAAAAAGGCGTCTTTTGTACGACGCAAAAGGGTCAGCTTGCTCTCTTGATATTCATCAAAATCTTTGTGCCAATCCAAATGATCTTTTGCTATATTCAATAAAATACTATAATCAAAAACAAAATCACGAAGACCATACAACATAAATGACGAACATTCTACTACAAAAATATATTCTTCAGATTGTTTGTTTTGCTCAATAATCTGAGCCAATGTTTCTGAAACAGAAACGTCAAAATTACCAGTTATCCAAACATTTTTTTGTGGAAACATTGACTTAAGAACTTGATACATAACCCAAGTTGTTGTTGATTTACCATTGGTTGCCGTAATTCAAATCCATGTAGAATTTTTTAAATCAATACTTGGCAATATAACAGAAAGAAATTGCAATTCAGATTGAATTTTGTTTTTATAATTTTGATAAACATGATGAGATTGTTTGATTCATGGTGACACCAAAACAACTTCAGATTGAGACAAAACTATATCATCCAAATCTTGATCATCCATAATAATATATGATTTACCAAGCAATCAAAGTAAACGAGCCACTCCATTACCAACTTTTCATTTTCAAAACACAACTATCATTTATACAAAAAACATATAAAATGTTTCCTTGAAATATCTTTATGAATATGTACACATTCGTGGAAAAATAGCAAGTTTTTCTATTAAGTCATTGCGAGCACAACTCTCAGTCATTGCGAGCGAATGCGTGGCAATCCAATACTTTAAATTCAATAAATCACCATAATGATATGATTCTTCGACAGTTGATTTTGATGATTACAAACAATGAAAGATTTCCAAAAGTTATATCCACAATATAATTATATGTTTCTTGCGGACAACAAAAACTGCCCTTTTTGATGTAAAAATTGAGAAAAGATAAAAGAAATAACTTTTGACTGAATAAATCGACTTTTTAATAATTGAGCAAAAATAGTTATTTTGGCTTGTAACACAGCAGCAGCTTATTCAGTAAGAAATCGACAAACTCAATATCCACACAAAAAAGTACTTTCAATCACAATTCCTGGAATTGAAAAAATTTTAACAGAAGAAAATAAAACAAAAAAAATCTGAATTTTAGCTACTCAAGCTACTATATTATCAGACATATACAATGACTTATTTTTTAGATTCTGATGAAAAAACAATCCTGATTTTGAATTTGTTACTGCATCAAAAATGGTAGACATCATAGAATCTTGAGAAACAAATCAAGAAGAAATAGATTTTGTTGTACAAGAACATATCAACAAATTTCGTGATATTGATACACTTATATTGGGGTGTACACACTTCCCTATTCTTACAAAAAATATCAAAAAATTTTTTATCGGTGATATTGTTGATCCATCCAAAGAAGCTGCAGCTAAATTTAGAAATTATTTAGAAAGACACCCTGAAATCAAGGATCAACTGACAACTGGAGGTCAAACTACCTACTACACTACTGGTCCAGCAGAACAATTTTCTATCATAGGTAGTAGAATAAAAGGTGAAGAAATCAAAGCCCAACAAATTGAAATCATATAATACTCTCAGTCATTGAAATTTCTATTTTTAACAGAATCTTCACTATTACTCTTTTGTCATTCCCGCCTTGTCTGTTGGAGCGGGAATCCAAACGATAATCCAATTTTCTCATAATCAACCTATGATTGACTTTTATTATAAAATGTATATATTATAAAAAATAAACATAAAACAAAATATTATGAAAAATCTAATCAACAATATCGTGCTTTATTATTCCCTTATCTTCAGAAGAAAAGAACTAGAAAAAAGAATCAAAGAGAATATAAATTCTGCTTTTGGTTCTCAAGTAGTTCTTGAAGTATCTATTTCTAATCCAATACAGGAGGTGAAGATGAATAAAAAAAAGTATCGTCTTGGTAATCAAGATAAAGAGTATCAGTTATTAGATTCGTTTATTGGATTTATCCCCGAAGGATTTCCAAATTGGGACGAATGGAATAACATATTAGGTAAGAAAAAGTATCCATGTAATGTAACCTTGGTAAAGGGAAACGAAAAAACAAATGTATTTTTTAAACAAATTATTATTAAAGATGCGTTTCCCATGAGTTTCTTTGGTGAAAAAAGAGCTAATGATTGGAGGTTGTTTGGAATATGTGCTTACAAAGAAGGAGAAGAAGAATTCATAATTCCTCTTTACCCTTACGAATAAAATTTTAAGCCCTGTATATCCGGGCTTTTTTTATAATTGAAAATCCTATTTCAATACATATAAACAATCTAAATTTTACTAATTATCTAAAATAATGAACATCTTTATCATAGGTCCTTGATGAGTAGGTAAATCAACTTCTGGGGAAATTTTAGCTAAACTTCTCGATTATAAATTTATCGATTTAGATAAAGAATTTTTCAATAAAATATGATATATTACAAAACATATCAAAGAAATATGATATGAAGATTACTGCTTACAAAATTCCAACCTATTCTACAAATTATTAGAAGAAACCACAGAAGACACAATCTTTGTTCTTTCATCAGGATTCTTGGTACACGAAAATCTAGAGAAACTAACAAACAAGCACAAAATAACTATCAAAAAAGAATGATTTTCTATCTTACTACTCCCCTCTAAATCCAAAGGAGAAAGTACAAATATTGTAGTCCAAAGACAATTATCGAGAGGTTTTGGTCTCAATGAAGAAAGAGAAAGACAAAAATTTAGAAAACGTTTTGATATCTACAAAAAACTTGGCAATATTAAAATATTTTCAACGGATACCCCAGAAAATATAGCCAAAGAAATGCAAGAAAAGATAGAGATATATAAATAAATTTCTACGATATTTCCCTTGATTTCATCCAAAATTTAAGATATAATTGGAAAATTTAATTCTGATTTTATTTTTTATAAGATAAACAATGATAAACGAAGAAGAACAAGAAGCAAAGAACAACGAATACAAAAAAGTAGATCTCAATATAGGAATAGATCAAAAAGAGCCTTATGAAAATTTATTTCAACAACAATATTTTTTACAATTACACAACGATTTTATAGAAAACAAAGAATCAAAAAAGCATAATATGAGTAGTCATTCAAAACGATTTAAAGATAAAATAAAAATCAATCATCAAAAAGAAGAATTGATAGAAATAAAAAAACGAAAAATTGTCTTAATTGATTTTTGAATGAATATTTGAACTGAAATTAATTGAATTAGACCAGCAGTCATATACAAACACGACAATTATAGATTTTGAGAAGATATTGTTGTGATTCCCATTACTTCATATGATGAAGAAAAATCTATAGATACATTTGATATCAAGATAAATATAGATGACTGTGATGAATTACATCATAAATCTATCATAAAAATTAGACAAATCAAAAGTATTTCAAAAAAAAGATTAAGGAAAGACAGAAAAAGTGGAGAAATAAAAATCATAGGTCAAATAACAAACGATGAAATCAAAAAACAAATAGATACAAATACAAGAGTAATGTTTTGAGTATAAAAAAATCCCTTCAATCCTTGCGGATAAGGGATACTCTACACCTCTTTCGAGGTGAGCTACATCTAAGTAGCAATGATAATAAACAAAAGTTAGATAAAAGTCAAATCTTTTTTCAAAATAAAAAATTAAATGAGCAAAGAGCCTAGGAATCCAAACCTTCGTCTTCCATAGTTTCGATGAATTTGTTCTGGATCTAAAAAATTATTGAGTAGATATAGAATAAGTTTTCTCATAAAAATAATTGACTTTTGATACAAAAAAACATAAAAATAAAGTGTTTATTTTATAAAACTATTAAATATGGAAAAACAAAAAAGAGATCTTGGAAAAATAACACTTATAGACAATATATCTTGAAAATACTCATTTATAGACAAAAATTGAAAACCACAAGATGAAATTTTTGAAGTTTTTAAATTAGAACAAAGGAAAGATGCTGATATTGAAATAAAACATTTCACAAAATTTTGATGAGCAATGTCACCTTATCGAAATTGAGAAAAAGACTGAACATTAAGAATAACTGATTCATTACTAAAATTAAACACAATAAAATGATATGTAGAAAGTATTCTACTTCACGAATTATCTGATCACGATGACAATGAAAACAGTATGTTGGATTCAGAAAAATTTGTAATAGATACAACAAAAGAATCTGACCTAACTCAAGAAGAAAAAGAAAAAATACTAGAATATCACAAATGATTTTTCCAATCAGCAAAAGAATTTTATGAAGAAATGGAAGATAAGTCTTTACACTATGAAAAAATATGCTGAGTAGCAAAATATCTAGAATCTGTAAAAATCTAATTTCCAACTTAAATATTGATTTTCTCTCATATTTCCCTACACTCAAAACCACTTATTTATGGTTAATTTTTTGCTATGCTCAAAGAAGATATCATACTCCAACTATATGCTTCCCCTAGTCTTGAAAAGCTCAAAGAACTCAAGAAGAATTTTTCTCAAAGCAATAAACTCAAAGATTTAGTAAGTAATGTCGCGTTGATTCAAACCTACCGTGATCTGCTTGCTGCGGGCAAGATTACTGCGGACAAAGAAGTCGAGCAATTACTCAAAAAAAGATCTATTAGGTCTCAGTCGGGAATTGTTGCCGTGCAGGTACTGACCAAGCCTTTCTGGTGTCCAGGAAACTGTATTTTCTGTCCCAACGATCCTGAAATGCCCAAGAGTTACATCAAGACAGAACCAGGTGCTGCGAGAGCTTTGCTCAACCAATTTGACCCGATCAAACAAACTTATAATAGACTAAAATCCTTGAATTTATCAGGACATGATACCGACAAAATAGAAATGATCGTCCTCTGAGGGACCTGGGATGTCTATCCAGAAGATTATAAAATCGAGTTTATCAAAGGACTCTATGATGCCTGCAATACCTTCGATCAATTGGAAATCGACCACCAAGGACTCGACGAATCACAAGAAAATAAAAGATACAAATATACAATCACCAACCAAGACACCATCACCTACTCCAAAAATATACAAGAAGCTATCGAAATCAATGAAACCGCTCCCCATAGAATTATCGGATTGACCATAGAAACCAGACCAGAATATGTTACTGACCAAAATTGCCAGCTCCGAAGAAAGCTCGGAGTGACGAGATTGGAAATAGGAATCCAATCTATGTATGATGACGTTTTGGCAGCCAATAAGAGAGGTCATACCGTTGCCCAAATCGAAGCTGCCTGCCACAAACTCAGACAGTATGGATTCAAATTTTGCGTGCATATTATGCCAGGATTATACAAGTCTAGCCTAGAGAAAGATATCGGAACCTTCCAACAAATATATGATAATCCCTATATCAAACCTGACGAAATCAAATTCTATCCGACATCAGTAATTCCCAACACACAACTCTTTGATCTCTATAAATCTGGTGAATACAAACCGCTAGAAACCAAAGAAATCGCACATATTATCGAGACAACTTTGACGACGATTATCCCTCCCTACACGAGAATCAAGAGATTGATCCGCGATATTCCTGCAACCGAAATCGCCGCAGGTAGCAATGTTACCAATCTCAACCAACTCGTCCACGAAAAATTACAAAAAGATCAAAATCAGAATATTGAAGCTCGACATCCTTTCTTCGGGCGTTTATATGGAAGTTTCACACAACACACTACATTCGACGAATATATTGAAGCATCCAAAGATGAAAAGATACTCTGAGACTCAGAAATTGAGACAAGCATAATAGGAATTTCTCCTGATCTCAAATCCTCTAGAAACTATATCTCACTTGATACGAGAAGCAGAGAGATCAGACACAATCCAAATCCACACGAAGAAACAGCCAACCTAGTAATCAGGAAATATCTCAGCAGCGCAGGCGCTGAGTACTTTATCAGCTTCGAAGATTCATTGGGATATCTCTATGGATTTTCCAGATTACTCCTAATCAACGAAGAGGTTTCCATAGACCGAGAATGACTCGGTAAAAATACAGCCCTAATCAGAGAACTCCACGTCTACGGAAACCTCCAATCTCTCAAAAAAACCACACAAGACCAATGAGTGCAACACACTTGATTCGGTAAACAACTGATGCAAGTCGCAGAAAAAATTGCTAAACAAAAAAAATACACCAGATTATCAGTAATCTCTGGTGTATGAGTTAAACAATATTACGAAAAAATCGGATACAAAAAAAAGTGAACATACGTAATCAAAGAACTATTTATATAATCTTTTTATATCTTCCATAGAAAAAGCTGGTTCCAATCAAACTTCTTTTATAAAGTTCATTAATTTTTCTATACTATCAAAATCCGAAATATCCATTGGTAGTTTTTTTGGAACCGGATAATTATTGTTTTTCAATAAGTTTTTCAAAGCCAAACCATTAAAAGAAAAATCCAAATAAGCATCCAAATCTTCTTTTGCAAGCAAAGCAAACTCTTTAAATAATTTCTGAAGCTCGATCAAAGCTAATTTATACTCTTCCAAATATTTAATATCTTTTTCCAATCCCAATTTCAAACCCTCTATTTCAGAGGCCAATGAATTTCTTTTGGCAAATAACTGTTTTTCTTTTGTCAAAATTTCAACAGGTCTCGCATTACTTTTTCTGTTTAATTCTATTGATTCTGCGATATTTTCTCTTTCATCAGTTTTTGATTCTATAGAAGATTTTCTTGATACAATAGATTTTTCTACGCCAGATATTTTTGTTTGTAAATTTTCTACTTCCATCTTTTTAAGTTGCATATAATATCAATACACAAAAGATCATATAGCATGTCTTGACGCTAAAATATTATTATCAATATAAACAATAGCTTTATCAATCTGTTCTATCTCTTGATCTTTTCTTTTAAAATAATTTTCATCAAAAGATTTTCTTTGTTCCAACAAAGATTCTGTTTGTTTAAAAGAAGTTTCAGCTCTTTGTAAATTTGAATACAAAATAGTTAGTTCATTAATCAAAGTTATAATTCTAGTTTCATCTTTAGTCTGTGATTTTTCTTTGTCTTTAGCATCAATACTAACACGCAAAGATTCTATAAGGTTTTCCATCTCTTGCTTTTCTGACTCTAACACCGAAATATCTGTTTTTATAAATGGATTATTCTCCTCCAACTTTGTAATAGCTTCTTTATTTTGCAACAAAACAGATTTATACATAGAATACAAATTTTCCAATTCTTGAGAATATTTTACATGTTCTTTCAATAATCATTGGATTCTGATTTCTCTCTGGTTAATAACATTTTCTCAAGATCAAAACAAATTATCTATTTCTTCTTCTGTTTTTTGATTTTCTATTTCTTCATTTATTTTTTGTAAAACATTAGTCAAACTATCAATTCCAGAATTATAATTATCTATAGATTTTTTCAAAACAATCATTTGATTTTCTATTTTTTTATCTTGAGCACTTATCATAGACATAGACTCTTGTTTGAAATTTTCTGAAATTTGAGCGTATTGTTTATCTTTCTCATCCAACAATGCTTTTTGAGCAGTACTAAGTTTTCTAATATTTTGATCAATATCAACTTCTTTTACAGGAATCTGATTGCTTTTTACAACCAAATCAGCGTTTACAGTTTCAAGCTTCTTTTTTAAGTCCTCTATATCTTTTTTCAGTCAAGAAATAACATTTACCAAATCAACTTTTTCAACAAAATCCTTTTCATTTATATTTGTTCACAAAGATTCAAAAGTAGCTAATTTTTGTTGACTAAAATTCAATTGAGTATTTTTTTCTTGAAGTTGAATAGAAATATCTGTTATTTCTTTCTCTAAATCATAAACAGATTGAACAAGTTGAGTATAATCTTGTTTCAAAGAATCATTTAAACTAATTTGATTATTATATTCAGACTCTCTTTGTGTTATAATTTCTCTTGCTTTTTCCAAGAGCAATGCTATCGATGGTTTTGATAGTAAATCCAAAGATTCTTGTTGATTTTGATTTTTTGATAAAGCAGATTTCAATGATGTTAATCTAGCAATATAAGTATCTAAAACATCAAAATCAATTTCTTTTGAACCAGCAGAAACTCTTTCTTGATCTATAAAAACAGTTCTTTGTTTCAAAGAAGTAAGAAAATTTATATTTTTATCCAAAAAAGACAATAATTGAGACTGAGATTTTATTCAAGATAATTCAGTCAATATTTTATCCAAATACTTATCAAGAATTTCTTCTTTTTTCTCTTTTGAAAAAGTGTTTTCATTACGAAAATCTTTTAAAATAGAAGTTGTTGAATTTTTATTGTTTTCCAAATTATTTCTCTCTTCTTCTAACTTCATCTCTCTTTGAATTTCAGCAAGAAGTTTTGTAAAATATTTATCTTTTACATTTTCTATTTGTGGCTTTTCTTTATCTTGTGCTTTTGATTGTTGAGGAATTCAAGACAAAACCAAAAGCAAAGAAGCTGTTACCAACAATCCTGTAAGTTTATTTGATGTAGATTGAAAATTTAATGAAGAACGTAATTTCATGATAACATAATGAAACAATATAAATAATTTATCTTTTTTATATAAAAACAACAACAAAAGTCAATATTAAAATAAAATAAATTAAATAAATATTCGAATATTTGACAAAAACAGCAGAAAACAATAAAATAAACATATTTATCTAAAACCAAACAAAAAATGCAATACTGAGAAATTTTAGAAAATATAAAAGAAAAAAAGTTTTGTCCCTTTTGCCAAGAAAAACACGAACATATGATTTATGAAAACGAATATATGTATATCATACCTGCAAGAGCTCCTTATGTCGAAGACCATTTGCTTATTATTCCCAAAAGACACGTAGTTTTGCTACAAGAATTAACTCATCCAGAACTTATTTCTTTACATGAATTAGTAGATATTTGGACAAATAAACTTCATACACATCATGAGGCGGTAAATCTTCTTCTTAGAGATGGTTTAGCAGAAAAAAAATGCCAAAAATCAATAAACCACCTTCATTTTCACCTAATCCCAGACTGTCCTATTTGAGAAACCACAGGCAAAAACGAACCTAATCGTGAATTTTTAGACGAACAAACATATATAAACATAACACAAATAATTAAACAAACATACAATTAGAATCTGAGTTTTTATTTATACTCCTCTTTATGAGGAGTTTTTTCATTGTATTTTCAACTCAAAACCATAACATACTCAAACATGTCATTGCTAACAAACGTGAAACAATCCAACTGAGATTAGAAAACATCTAATTACAGTAAAAAACAATATTTAACACTTTAAATTGTCTATGAACAAACCTAGTATAGTTGCCCCAGGATGATCCTACCAAAAAGCTATCGTAGCGAGTACCTACTGAGCCGATGAAGTGTATGTCGGGGTTCCATTCACTTCGCTGAGAATGAGACAGAACAAGATCACCGGATTCGAAGAGCTCAAAAGAACCGTAGATTCTCTGCATGAACGCGGAACCAAAGCGCTTTTGACCATGAATATTTTCCCAAGAAACACAGATATTTCTATCTTTGAACAAACCGTAGAACGTATCGCTGATGTAGGAGCCGATGCTATTATTTTTTCTGATCCAGGAACATTTAAAACCATTAGAAAATATGTCCCAAATATGCCTCTTCATCTAAGCACACAAACAAGCACGCTCAACTCTGCTTCTGTCGCTTTTCGAAGAGATCTAGGAGTAAAAAGAGTTGTTCTCGCAAGAGAATTACATATCGATGAAATCGCGCAAATCAAAAAAGACGTCCCAGATATGGAATTGGAGGTTTTCGTCCATGGAGCCATGTGTATGAGTTATTCATGAAGATGTTTACTCGGTGATTATATGAATTGAAGACAAGCTAATAAATGAGAATGTTCACATTCATGCAGATTTAAATACAAAGTACGAATAGAAGAAGAACGCAGACCAGGAAAACTTTTCCAACTAGAAGACGATGAAAATGGCGTTCATATTTTATCATCCAAAGATCTTTGTACTATCGATAGACTCGCTGAACTGATGCCTCACGTAGATGCAATAAAAATAGAAGGAAGATCAAAATCAGAATTATATGTTGGTAGTATTGTAAAAGCATACAAACACGTCCGTGATGCTATCATTGCTGGTACACCAATTGATGAAAATATTAAAAATTTAGTAAACGTAGTACCACATAGACAATATCGATCAGGATTTGTTTTCAACAAATTAGCTGATTACCCAGAATGAGAAGAGCCAACCAAAACTAACAAATCAGTCATTGCGAGCGATAGCGTGGCAATCCAATCTAACCCATCTAATCTATCTAACCCATCTAATATCGAAACCTCGACCACCCTTACCACCTGAGGCCCCCTTTTCAACCGCAATAATTTTTGAGTTTTCACCGACAAATATATCGAACACAACGGCAAAAAATATTTTCAAATCGACCCCAAAGAAGTAATCACCAGAGGCATGAAAATCAAATATATTGCAAAAAACGAAATATGAACTCTCGAAATTCTCGATATTTTAAACAACAAATGAAAAGAAATTGAAAAAGGAGATTGTAATAAACCCGGTATCTATATTCTTACAGATAAAAAATTGCAAGGACGAGAATTATTGTACAACTAAATTTGTATTGCTTATTGTGAACTAATACATAATTATTAATTATACATTTTACATTATAAACCATTTATTATGGAAGATTCAAAAAAAACTTGGAGTATTTACAAACTTTATCTACTTATAGCAAGTCTTGTATGACTTATTTGATGATTGATTTCTTTGTGAATCGCTCTGACTTCACTTGGTCAAAGACTAATTATAACAAACAACGAATATTTAAATTGACAAAGATATTACGAATTACAACAATGTAAAGAACCTTATTATTATGGAAAGACTGCTGCAAAAGACGAAAGTCGAAGACCAACAGAAGAACAAATAAAAACTTGTGAAACAGAAAAAAAAGAACAAGTTCTTTTGGGAAGAAATGTTAATGTAAAAGAAACTGTTTTGTGATGAATTATTCGAGCAATATTATTTTCAATTCTTTTCTTTACACATTACCCAAGATTTAAAAAAGAAAATCACGCATAGTCATAAAAAACGATTACAAAAGACGCTTTAGTGCGTCTTTTTTAAAAAATTTATATCTTGCAAAAAACAATTCTTTTCACTATCATATAATATACAAAAACAATATTATTCTTTATGACTTTCAACACAATAACCATGCTATTAATATGAGATATTCATATAACATCAAAACACAAAGATAGAATAATAAAAGAACTAAGAAAATATATAGAATCAAATTCTGATGAAAAAAACATTATTTTTCTTGGTGATTATGTATATCATTTTTCTTATGACAGGACAGCAATTCTAACACTTTTTCATTTCTTTGTAGAACTTTTTGAACAAGGAAAAAATGTTTATATTCTTGCTTGAAACCACGATCGATTATGAAGTTCATTTGTTTTTGAGGAAGCAAAAAAAGCATTTGAAATAATTCAAAAATACGACACAAATCACAAAGGGATACTACAGTTTATAACACAACCAACCGAAATAAACATAGAAAACAAAAACGTTCTATTTTTTCCTTTTATGCTAGAAACACCAAAAGAACAACCAGAACAACAACCAGATTGGTTAAAAAACATAGAATATTTAGCAACATCATCAAATAAAAACGAACAAACATCATGGAAAATCAACCAAAATCTAGCATATTATCTAGAAAAAAATCCAGAATCTTTAGTTATTCATCATTATTATTTCAATAAAACAAAACTTCCTGGCCAAAAATCTCAATTTTCTTACAAAGACATCGCACTTAGTCAAGAATTACTAGATATGCAAACAATAAAATTTATTTCAGGACATCTTCATCAAACTTGTTCTTACAAGAACTATCTTTGTACAGGGAGTTTGCGATCAACTAGTCCTTTAGAAACCAATCAAGAAAAGTTTTTATTTAAGTTTCACACAGACAAAAACCTCTACAAAGCCAATCCAATACGCATAAATCCATATTTAGAATTTCAGCAAGGTGAAAAAATCACAAAAGAAATTTTTGAAAAAAAGTTTCAAGAATTAACAGAAAACAGCAAAAACAATTTTACATGAACACAACAAATACAAATAGAAAAATCTGATTTTCTACCATTACAATATACTTCTCTTACTATAGTTTGAAATACTTTGGACTACGAACAACTCCAAGAACACATAAACGAGGACTTATCAAATCAAATATGACAAATAAAACTCAAAAAACAATCGGTAAAAACTGATATTCTATTAGAAAAATTACAACTTTCTTCTCAAGATAACCAAAGTTTTTCTGATCGGAAACAACTTCTCAAAGATTATTTATTACAGAAATATCAATCAGAATATAATGAATATGAAACCATTCTCCAAGAACTAAAAGTTCTCTAAAATTTGACAAAAAGCATTTTTCTGAATATACTTAAATAGATCAACAAAATCTATTTATTATAACAAAAACAAAAAAACATGATTACATCTTCTGACGTAATTCTCTACAAAAAGAAATGATTCGATTGACAAGAATATATCAAAAAACAAAGAGAAGCTATTATTAAAAAGCTATCTTTTTTTGAAAAATGAAAACTTTATCTAGAAATTGATGGTAAATTTTTACAAGACCCTCATGCTGCAAGAACATTACCAGGATATATCGTTGATAGCCAAAAACATATTTTTGCTCCACTCAAAGAACAAATAGAGGTTTTGTTTTGTATAGATGCAAACGATGTTTTGTCAAACAAAGAATATAGCATAAATTCAACAAACAGTATAATTAAAAGAAGTGAAATAGAATTATGAATAAAACCACAAATAGTAATAAACAACATAGATATACAACAAGATTTTGATAAAATTTTGGAATTTGAACAAGAGTTTCAACGCAGAAACTTCAAAGTACGAGAAAAGTACAAAATAATATGATATCCTCACAACATCAAAACAATTTTAAGTGATAATTGATTTTGAAACGACGATCATATTCCTTCAAACAAAAATCTTATATTGGTAGTATGAGTTGACAAAGATAACAAAAACAAATCCGCAACTTGTTTGGCTCAAATATACAACGACAAACAGATTTGACTAGAATCTTGATATGCTGTATTTACAACATTTCCAATAACAGAAATAGAAGGAAACCATCCAATTAATTTAGTTTATAAGACAGCTATTTGAAATAAAGATATTTTAGAAAACAACAATGAAAACAAAAAAAATATAAAAACAATATTAGAAAAGTTATGATTATGAAAAGAAATAGAAATTAATGAAGCCAATTATTGTATCACAAATGACGAAATAATTAGTGCAGCATCTTATCAAGAAATCCAAAGAAGAAAAGAACGAAATACAGATTTAAAGCTTGATGACCATACAAAAATGTGCCAAGAATTTGCACAAAAAAAATGATATAATTTAGAACAAAAACTAAATTAAAAGTAAATTAAAACTAGCAAAAAATAATTGCTAGTTTTTTTTAAATAAAAAAACCTCTGAGAAATCTCAGAAGACTTTTTGTACAATAAAGTTTTTTATGGGTTGTGAACAACTCCTGAAAGCTCTTGCACCAAAGATTCAAGCTGTGCCAAGCGTCCAGAAAGTGAACCTACATCACCAGATAAACTCACAACCGAAGCGGGATTAAAACAATTAGCTCAAGTAGAAGAACATATTTGAGTTGTATTGACTCAATTGGATATTGAAGCAACAGAAGCAGTAAAAACTGCTGTATTCATATTGATTGCTGATATATTGGTTCAAGAAAGTGAATTAGCTACAACACTACCAGAGGTTCCATCAAAAGAAATTGTAGCTTGAGTATTTAATGTTCCACTTGGAGACAAAAACATTTTTTGTAAATAAACAAAAGAACTTGAAACATTTGGATTTAAAATTAAATCAGCAGAAGAAAACAAAAGTACTGCTGAAGCACCAAGAAAGAACAAAGCCAAAGCTTTTAAAACACTATTTCTTTTTACAACATCTCATTGTTGAACCAAGTTTTTGCGAACAAACATAATAAATATATAATAAATAAAATTCTATAGTAATTATATCCACAACTCAAAAAAATCAAAAAAAATCAGAATATTACATCACTATAGGGTTGACAATTCTAAATAAAATTACAAAATAATATTGAATCTGTGTTTCAAAATACTACAATTCTTTTTTAGACACACTATCGCTTTAGACAGAATAGACAGGATTAATTTCCTAACCCATCTAATCTATCTAATCTACCTAACCCATCTAATCTACCTAACCCATCTAATCTACCTAACTCATCTAATCTACCTAACCCATCTAATCTACCTAACCCATCTAATCTACCTAACCCATCTAATCTACCTAATCTACCTAACCCATCTAATCCTTTTACTCCTAACAATATACAATGATAACACTACCACAACTTCCTTATGCAAACACTGCATTATCACCTATTATTGACAGCAAAACTATCGATATTCATTATGGAAAACACCACCAAGCTTATGTAAATAAACTCAACGAATTAATTCAATGAACATCTTTGGAAAACTCAGATTTGGAATCAATTATTAAAACTGCTGACGCAGGACCAATTTTCAACAATGCTGCCCAAATCCGAAACCACACGTTTTATCGAAACTCTATTCGCCCAGCCCAAGAAAACAACGCACCTACAACAAATCTTTTGCAAGCCATCGAACAAAAACGATGATCTTTTGATACATTTAAACAAGAATTTATCTCAAAATGAACAAATAATTTTGGATCTGGTCGAACTTGGTTGGCAAAAACAGAAAATAACGAACTAGAAATCATAAATACTTCAAATGCAGGTACTCCAATGAGACCAGAAACAGTTATTTGAAACAAAGAAAACAAAAGCCACACTCCTCTTTTCACAATAGATGTACGAGAACATGCTTATTATCTAGATTATCAAAACCGCAGACCAGAATATCTTACAAACATTTGGTCCCTCATCAATTGGGATTTTGCAGAAGAGAATTTTAATAAAAGCTTATAGGTTTTTTATGTTTATCAACATATCTCGCAATAAAAAATAAAAAAAATTCATCCATCATCAGGGCAATATCATATTTAGAATTATAGTCTAGCTAATATTATATCGCTACTTTTTGGCTACAAGAAATGTTGATTTAATGATGACTTCCTTCTTTTATTTATTTTATTTATTCTTTTTATTGCTCGATTTATAAAAGATCAATTAACGTTATTTCAAACTAAACTTATTTGATTCTTACAATTTGTCTGAAACATAAACAACTTGAATTCAAGATCAAACTAGATGAGTCTTGTAAGAACGAGGGGTTTTTGGTTACTTTTTGACCTGGTAGCAAAAAGTAACATAAAGAAATTATAATCTAATCTATTATATTAAATCATAAACATGAACAAGAGAAAACGTTGATATCAAGCTGAAAATATAGCAAAACAGTACCTAATTGATAATTGATACAAAATAATACATCAGAATTATACTATTCGTTGATGAGAATTAGATATTGTAGCAGAAAAAAATAACAATCGCGTTTTTATAGAAGTAAAAGAAGTTGACCAAACGACAGATCTTCACAATTACATTTCAAAGAAAAAAATACAAACATTATACAAGACAATAGGTTTCTTTAATTACGAATTTCCAAGCAACAAACAACTTCGTATTGATCTTGTTTTCATAAAAGAAAATCATATACTTCATCACTACGAAAACATTAGTAATAATTAACTATCTACCATATGAAATCTATGAAAAAACAATTAATTTGAATATATATTATATTATGAATTCTTATATGATTTTTTTGATATCAAGAGTTTTTTACTAAACAGACACCAAAAGCACAAGAAATTCAATCATACAAGCGTTTTGATGAAGTTTTAGAAACTTTAAACTTTCTATATTATGAACAAGAAAAAATCAACACTTGAAAAATGATAGAAAGTGCTTTAAAAGCATATGTAGACGCTATTGAAGACCCATACACATCCTATTTAGACGCAGAAACAAATTCTTGATTCCAAGAAGATCTCAAGTGAGAAGCAAATTTTGAGTGAATTGGTGCTGTTATAAGCAAAAAAGACTATTATGTTCTTATTGAAGAAGTTATAAAAGAATCACCAGCTTTCAATTCTGAGTTATTACCATTAGATAGAATTGTTATTATAGACGAGACACCAACCAAAGATTTATCAATAAATGAGGCTGTAAAACTAATCAGATGACCAAAATGAAGTACAGTTTCTTTGTGGATAGAAAGAATACACAAAGATCAAACAAAAGAAGTTTTAGAAAAAAAAGTAGTCAGAGATAGTATATCAATACCTTCTGTAAGTAGCAAAATATTGGAATCAAAAGAAAAGATCTGATATTTAGAAATATCTCTAATAGGAAACGAAACAGAAAATTTATTAAAAAAAGAACTTATAAAATTACAGAAAGAAGAAATAAAAAAATTGATAATTGATCTTAGATGAAATGGGTGATGATTTTTACCAATAGCTGTTGATATTGCATCTCATTTTGTGCCAAGAAACAAACTTATTGTTTCTTCAAAATACAAACAATTAGGCGAAGAATCGTTTTATTCAAAATGATACGAATGACCAAAAGTTCCTATCGTAGTTTTGATAGACAAACTAACAGCTTCTGCATGAGAAATTATAGCCTTAGCATTACAAGAACAAATAGGTGCAAAAATTATTTGAACACAAAGCTTTGGAAAATGATCTATTCAAACTATGCAAGATTTTCAAGATTGAGCTTCATTAAAATACACAATTGGAAATCGATATAGTCCAAGTGGTAAAAACGTAGATAAAATTTGAGTATTACCAGACATAACAATAGAGTTTGATCCAGAACTTTATAAAGACGAAAAGATTGATAATCAATTGGAAAAAGCAAAAGAAATTATTCTAACAATGTAACCAAATCCAATTTATTTCGTATATATAAAGATGACAGTAACGGTAACAATACAAAATACAGAGTGAAAAATAATTGGATCATTTCCTGCTGATTACAAAAAAAGTTTAAGTCAAATGGCTCAAGATAACAATATAGATATACCGATATCTTGCTGTATGGGAGCATGTTATGTTTGTGCTTGTCAAATAAAAAAATGAGCTGAACACTTACAAATAGATAAGATAATGACTCCTGCTGTACTCCCAGCTCAAGACGAAAACAAAAATTTCAAAGAAATATTTACATGTGTTTGATGAATACAAACAGATAAAGTAAAAAGTGAAGAACATTTTGAAGTAATATTACAAAAAAACATCTAAACATTTGATTACTTACAATGAAAATATGTTTACATTTGATCAAGAATTTATCAAAAAACTAAAACAACAAGACCACTCCTCATTCAACACATTTTATATAAATACTGTTGATATATTTTCTCGTTATCTAGAAGCAAATTATTTTTTAAAAACACAAGATGCTCAAGATATAATTTCAGATTTTTATGTAAAATTTTGGGAATGAGTAAAAAAGTATGACGAAAAACAATCTTTTTCTGGTTATTTTCGAACAATTTTCAAAAACACACTAAAGGATTATTTCAAAAAGAATCATGATATACCTTTTACTGATCTGGAGAGTTACGATCAAGAAATTAGTTTTGATGAAACATTGGTAGAAGAAGAAGATATATCAAATATATTACAAAAAGATTTTGAATTTTCAAAGATACAAAAAGCAATGAAAGAGCTTGATGATTGAAGTAAAGATATAATTTACCGAAAATTTATTGAAGAAAAATCAAACGAAGAAATTGAGGTTATTTTGTGAATATCAAATGATAATGTAAGACAAAAACTTTCTAGAGCAATAAAACAACTCAAATCACGCCTAGAAAATACCCCATAATATAATTATACAATCATATACAAAAATGTCAATTCATATTTGACAAAAAACAAGACAAAAAAACAACAAAACAACAGTTCTAAAGCCAATTAAAAACAACAACTCCTATTTTTATTTTTTTGCAAAAAATCTCTTGAAATAGCTGTCCTGTATACTAATATCTAGGCGTACAAAACAATTTTATTTTATAACTATTGTACACAATGACAAAAACAGCTCTTATTGCTAGCTTAGCTGAAGAACTTGGAGTTTCTAAGAAACTTGCTGCTGAATTAGTAAACGCATTCATCGACACAGTTATTGCTGGTGTTAAAAAAACAGGAGAAGTTAGAATTCAAGGATTTGGAACTTTTAAAGCTTCTAAAAGAAAAGCTAGAGAAGGTGTTAACCCTCAAAATCCATCTCAAAAAATCAAAATTCCTGCTATGAAAGTTGTTACTTTTAAAGCTGGTGCTGATTTCAAAGCTGCTGTGAAATAATTTCTTTCTTCACACACTTCAAAAGAACTTTCTCTCGATGAGAAAGTTTTTTTGTTTGTATATTTTTTATTTGCATAAAAGCAGAAAAACTATATATAAATCATAACAGACGTTTTTAAAAAATTTATAAACTTTATATTTAAAATTAAATAAAATGAACGGATACACTTTTCTTGCCTTAATTTTCTGATGAGCCATATGATACGCTATTTTCTATTTTAGATACAAACACAAAGACACAATAAATCATCTTAGAAGTAGCTTAAAAGAAGCTAACAAAGAATTACAATTTATTCAATCAGAATTAGATGAATTTACAGAACAAAATATTATTTTAAAAGAAGAAATAACAAAACTATTAGAAAAAAACGATGATTTAACAGATGTTGTAACAGAATTAAGCAAATATTACGTTCACATCAAAAAAGCCGCAGAAAAATCTACAGAATTAAACAAATTTCTTCAAGAACCAGACCAAGATATGTTGGAAAAAATAGATAAAATAAGCAAAAAAGAAAGTTTTGAAAACCAAGAAAAAAAATTCTTTTAAAAAAATAAATATTAAATGGGCTACGATAGTAAACATGTAGAAATAAAAAAACCAAAAGAATGATACAATCTAATAGCGGATCAGTATTGAAAATATCACAATCACTTAGATTCTTTTGATAAGTGATTTTTTTTGAGAGTATTACCCAGAAATTTAGATAATATTAAAATTATAGATATTTGAGCCTGAGATTGAAGAATGTGGAAATTTTTCAAGGACAAAAATATAGAAAAATATACTGCCTGTGATATTTCAGAAAAAATTCTAAAAAAACACCCCGGAACCAATAAAATAGAAAAAATCATTTGTAATTTAGAAGAGTTTTTGCCATTTGAAGATGAAACTTATGATTTAGCTCTTTCTTTTTTTGTCCTAGAGCATATAGAAAATATAGAATGACTTTTTCAAGAGATATATAGAATATTAAAACAAGATTGACAATTTATAATATGACATTTTCTACAAAGACGCGAATTTGTTTGGAAAAAAAACAAAGAAATGTTCAAAATAGAACTTTTCAACCATAGAATCCAAGATTTAGAAGACGTAGCAAAAAAATGTTTTTTTACTGTAGATATTTTTCCTATAAAAGAAAAATGATCAACAATCTGATTTATAATTTCATTAAAAAAAGATTAGAAATTTTTTATTTTTTACATTCTTGAGAAACTCTTGTTTTTAGTTCATTTGCTTTGCGAATATATCCTGGCAACATATCTGGAAGAGTTTTTACTGGCTCATTTTGTAATGCCTCAAGCGTATCATGTAATTCTTGAATAATTTGTTGACTTTTACATCAATTAGCCTCAGCAATTCTTATTAATTCCTCATAAGCTTTTTCATAATCAAATTTTGTTTTCAATGATTCTGAATTATTATTTCAAAACTTATTTAAAAGTATTTCAGCTCTTTGAATCATCACATCAAAACCAGAAAAAATTGCAATTTTTTCTGCAGGATATTTTTGAACATATAAATAACAGAAAAACAACAATACAAGACCTATAATAAGCTTTATTAAATTGTTTTTAAAAATTTGTTTCATTTCTTTATCCATATCAAAAAAAATATTATAAAATCAAATTATTAATGCTCTTATAGACTTTCCCTCTCTTATTTCAATACTAATTTATAGTTGATAATCCAACAAATAACAATAGATATATATATAGCAAAATCTATTTAATCACACATTTATTAAAATATGGCTCTATTAAAAACTAAGTTAGCATGAATTCATTGTCGAATAGCAAAATGAGGCGCTTTAGACGTATTTATAGATTTACTAAAAGAAAAATCAGACTCTTGAAAGTTTTCCAAAATAAAAATATTCACAATCTACAGCGAATTAAAAAATATAAACATAGACAACCATAAAATAGAAATAACAACTGCTCTTCCAAAACGATTAAACAAATTCTTTCAACGAAACTCAAAAGCAAAATTACCTATTTTAAAACAAATTTTCGATTATCGTAATCTAATTTTCTTTTATCCAATACTTATGAAAATAATTTCTTGAAAAATCAAAAGATATAATCCAGATCATATCTTAATTTCCTCTTTTGCTGTAGCAAAAAACATAGATCAAGCAAAATATTGAATATGTACAGACGCGATTAATCGCGTTTCTCCAAAAATCACCCTATATCTCCATTCCCCTATGCAATATATTCGAAGCCACAACGAAGAATATAAACAAAAACTCAAATGATGGAAATGACGACTTTTTAGAAGAATAATCAGTAGATTAAAAAAACGAGATCTCCAATATAGAGAGTACAATGAAATATATACAAATAGTAACTTCACAAACAATCTTGCAAAAAAAATATACAACATAGATGGCAAAGTAAAATATCCAAAAGTAAATCAGATTTATTTTGATGAAAAAATTATAACAAAACCAAAAGAATATTTTGTCTGTACATGAAGAGTTGTAAAATTCGTAAGAGAAATTGATCTCATTATAAAAGCTTTCAACAAAATTAATTACCCATTAATTATTATATGAAGCTGACCTGACGAACAAGAACTCAAAAAAATTGCAAATGACAATATCACATTTACATGACGAAAAACACCAAAAGAAAGCATAGAAATAATAAAAAATGCAAAATGAACAATAAACCTAACCAAAGAAAGTTTTGGTTTATCAACAGCCGAGTCTTTGTGTCTTTGAGTCCCCGTTTTGTGATATAACCAATGAGCAACTCCAGAACTTGTAAACAAAAAGTCTGGCATACTTATTGAAAACAAAACAGAAAAAACTATTATAGACAACTTCTCCATCTTTATAAAAACAAATCGAAATAGAGAAGAAATAGCAGAAAATGCTAGAAAAACTTTTAACAACAAATATATATAAAATGACAGAAATTCGAATTTACGCAATATGAAGCACGCTAGCAATAAGTTTATTGGCTTTGGTTTGAATAGTATTTATTTGATTAAAACAAGCAAGACTCAAAAAGATAGTAATTTATCTTGTTAGTTTTTCTGCCGGAGCATTGCTTTGAGATGTTTTCTTACATCTTTTGCCAGAAATGGTTGAAGAGTGATTTACTCTAAAAACATCTATATTTATGTTGGTTTGAATAATTTTTTGATTAATCACAGAAAAAATCATTCATCGAAATCATTGTCATATGCCAATAACAAAAAATCATGTTCATCATTTTGCAATAATGAATCTTATATGAGATTTTGTTCACAACATTATTGATTGACTTATAATTTGAGCTAGCTATCTAATAAGCATTCCTATGTGAATAGCGACAACAGTTGCTGTTTTATTTCACGAAATACCCCAAGAAATAGGTGATTTTGGCGTTTTGGTACATTGATGATTTAGCAAAAAAAAAGCATTGATAATAAATTTACTTACTTGATTAAGTGCTATTATATGAGTTGTTGTTGCTCTTTTATTGAGTAATTATATAGAAAATTTAGCATGATACCTAATTCCTTTTGCTGCTGGATCATTTATTTATATTGCTGGGGCTGATCTTATTCCAGAACTTCACAAAGAAAATAAATTCTGGCAAGCAACATTGCAAATATTCTTTTTCTTGTTGGGAATTTGAATTATGGCAGCACTTCTTTTGTCTCATAGTCATTAGTTTTTAATTTTTTTATAACTAATCAATTAATACTTAGTATTATAAATTTATAAACGTAATGAATTGAGTAATAAAGAAGACAAACAAAAAAAAGAACTTTATAAACCTTAAAAATTTTACGAACAAATCATAATCCCTTTATTTTACAAAACAAAACCATAAAAAACAATTATAAATATTTAACAATTAACTAAGCAAAAATAACATGCAATTTTATGATGAAGTAAAAATAAATATACAATCTGGAAAATGATGAGATTGAATTGCTACTTGAAGAAGAGAAGCATGAGTTCCCTATTGATGACCAGCGGGTGGAAACTGATGAAAATGAGGGTCTATAATTTTCAAATCATCTAAAGATGAAAACACTCTTTTGCCCTATAGGTTTAGAAAGATATTTAAAGCAAAGCCTGGTTTCCCTGGTAGATCAAAAGATCAATATTGAGCTAATGCAGAGAATATAACTCTTTCTGTTCCTATTTGAACTTTAATCAAAGATAAAGACTGAAAAATACTACATGTTTTTTCAAAAGACCAACAGGAACGAACGGCTCTAAAAGGATGAGATTGAGGTGTTTGAAATATTCATTTCAAAGATTCTGTACATCAATATCCAGATTTTTTTCTTATGTGAGAACCTGGACAAGAAAAAGAACTTATCTTGGAACTCCAATTGTTGGCTGATGTTGCTTTAATTTGAAGCCCAAGTGTTTGAAAATCTTCACTCATAAACACAATTTCTCATGCAAAAGCAAGAGTTGCTGATTACCCATTTACTACATTAATTCCGAATTTGGGTTGCGTACAAGCGGATGATCTTACTTTTAATGTGATAGATATTCCTGGACTCATCAAATGAGCTTCTGATTGAAAATGACTTTGAAATGCATTTTTGAGACACGTTCTTAAGGCAAAAATATTTTGTCTTGTAAGCGACTGCTCAAGATACGAAGCATGAATTCAAGAAATAATAGATATTTTTGATGAAATAATAAGTTATATAGACCAAAAATTTGATAATCCCAAAATAACTATAGAAGAAAGCAATTGAATGGTAACTCTTTTTGCAAAACAAGAAAAAGAAGTTATTTTGGAAAAAAGAATTATTTTTGTTATAAACAAGTATGACTTAATAAACGATGAAGAAATTATCAACGAAGAAATGTTTTTACTTCACAAAAAAATGATAGAATATTTCAAAAAAAACAAAATCTCAAAAAAAATAACACAAAAATTGTTGGAAAAATATACTTATTTTGTTTCTGCAGCAACTCATCATGGAATAGACGAACGAGTACGTAATATGATTCCTATGCTTAAAAACACAAAAGATGAAGAAGTTTATCATATTCCAGAACATATTGAACAAGAAGAAACAGACGAAAAAATACATATCAAAAATATTTCCAAGGAAGAAAAAGAATTTCTAACACAAGAATGATACATCGAAGAAACACAAGCAAAATATACTGAAGTACGAGAAATTTATGATGCAGAATTATGTAAACTAGTTTGGATGATTCCTTGGGGAAATGAAGAAGCAGAACAACGATTTCGATGATTACTTCAACACAAAGGAATGATTCAGATTTTTGAATCTCATGGAATTAGAAAAGGTGATGTACTAAAAATCAAAAGTTATTATACAAATAAAGACGACAGATACATTTTATATTAGTCATAGTCATTGCGAGCGACAGCGTGGCAATCCAAATTAATAAAAATCACTTTATACGCTATATTAAAAAATGTACACTATTCTTTCCATTTCTGACAGCGATAAACATCGAAATACAGCAATACAAGAATACCAAAAAAGACTTGGAAAAATGATTGTTATAGAAAACATCAAACCAGCAAAAAACTGAACTCGCGAACAAATAATACAAAAAGATACAGAAAATATAATTCAGATTCTAAATAAAAAATATCAACAACATTATAAAATTCTGATGTCAAAAGATGGTAAACTCACAACCACGGAACAACTCGAAAAAACAATTCACAAGCCAAATCACGTAATATTTATCATTGGATGACCCTATGGTTTAAATGAAAATCAGCTTGATTCTATAATAAATGAAAAAATATGACTCTGAAAAATTACACTTCCACACTGACTCGCTAAACTAACTCTTATTGAGCAGATTTATAGAAGTGAGACAATCAGAAGCGGAAAATCTTATCATTATTAAAACGAATTTTATTTGTTTTTTATTTTAAACCAAATAAACTGAGCAATAAAAATAACAAACAAAAAAAGAAAAAATCAATAAGTCGATAGTATCAATAATAAATGTGAGCGTTTGAATTTTTAGGTAAAGAAAATACATGGAGTCGAATTTGTTTGTATTTTCTACCGTTAAGAAAATTCAACAGCTCACGAGGGGTTTTTGGTTACTTTTTGACCCGGCAGCAAAAAGTAACATAGAAAGAATATTTAAAACACATCTCAATAAAGTAATAAAAAATATTTATATATCATATTTCAAAAAAATATGTTCAACCTTCAATCTTCATACAATCCAGCCGGAGACCAACCAAAAGCAATCGCTGAAATTCAGCAAGCATTTTCCAAATGAAAAAAGAAAGTAACGCTTTTGGGAGCAACAGGAACTGGGAAAACATTTACCATGGCAAATATTATCGAGCACATTGGCAAACCAACCTTAGTAATATCTCACAACAAGACACTCGCTGCCCAACTAGCAACAGAATTCAAACATTTTTTCCCAAACAACGCAGTGCATTATTTCGTATCATATTTTGACTACTACCAACCAGAAAGCTATCTTCCTGCGCAAGGACTTTACATCGAAAAAGAAGCAACCATCAACCAAGAAATAGAAATGTACAGACTTGGTGCAATGTCCTCATTACTTAGTAGAGAAGATGTAATAATCGTAGCATCAGCTTCATCACTCTATGGGTTAGGACAAAAAGATCATTTCAAAGAAAGTACTATATATCTACAAACAGGAAAAACTTATCAGAGAGAAGACATCAAAAGACAACTTCTCAAGATTCAATATAAACCTATTCAAAGCAAAATAGAACATTGAATGTTTGAAATCCAATGAGAAAGAATTGATATATTTTCTAGTACAGAAAAAGATTTATACAGACTCCATTTCAACGAAGACGTATTGGAATTTATAGAAATCAGGGATGCAACAACGTTCGAATACAAAGGGAAAAAAGAATTTATTTGGATTTGGCCAGCAACACAATTTTTACAAAATACCGAAGACTTACAAAATATTATCAAAAAAATGGATCAAGAAAAAGAAACAAGAGTCAAAGAATTTTTGGATGCAAAAATGCCAATTGAAGCAGAAAGAATCAAAAAAAGGGTTGAATACGATATTAGAATGATGAGAGAAACTTGATTTGTAAATTGAATCGAAAACTACTCTCTTTATTTTGACAAAAGAGAAACAGGCGAAGTTCCAAATACGATTTTTGATTATTTTCCAGATGATTTCTTGTTGATTATCGATGAATCGCATATGACTATTCCTCAGTTACAAGCAATGCCTGCCGGGGACAAAGCAAGAAAGACGAACCTAGTAAAATACGGATTCCGCCTCCCCTCTGCCCTTGACCACAGACCATTAAACTTTTCGGAACTAGAATGTAAAGTAGGTCGAACAGGCTATACAGCAAAAATCAAAAAAGATATAAATAGCATGCCAGAAACTCAAAGCAAAACATATAAACGACTAGAAAAGCATATATGAAAATATGATAAAGATTTTCTACCAACAAAAAAAGACGCAAAAACTATTTTTCTTTCTGCTACTCCAGCAGAATACGAACTAACAACAAGCCAACAAATAATAGAACAAATCATTAGACCAACAGGACTTTTGGATCCTATTACCTATGTTTATCCAAAATCTGGTGATTACAATATGCTAGAATCTAGCATTGAAACGCTTATTCAAAAAAAACCACACTTAGAGGAATTCTTGGATTGATATGTTCTAAAAGAAGGTATAGAAGAAGTTTTTGGAGATAACTAAAAATTTTGCAAAAAAAAAATTTTTTACTATAATTAAACCAACAAAATTTTTAATAAAAACAAAAAAAATGCAAAAACTTTTGGATTTTATACAAAAAAACAAAGCAATCGCGCTTCTTGCGCCAAGTTTTCCTGTAGACTTCGAATATCCAGATATCATAAATATTCTAAAATGACTATGATGTGAAAAAGTCGTAGAACTTACTTACGCTGCAAAACTTATCAACAATCAATATCACGAGCATTTCAAAAACAATCCAGAACAAGCTCGAATTTGTAGCAATTGTCCAACCATAGTACAGTATATCAAAAACAAATTTCCTGAGCATAAAGATAAACTTATACCAATTGCTTCACCTATGATAATCATGAGTAGATTTATCAAAAAACAATACGGTGAAAACACAAAAACAATCTTTGTATGACCATGTCTAGCCAAAAAAGTTGAAGCAAAAATGACATGAGAAGTCGATGAAGCAATTACCTTCAAAGAATTAGTAGAACTTATAGAATATGCAAAAACAAAATGAATAACAATAGATACCCAAAAAGAATCAGAATTTAATAATTTCCATAACAACTCTACCAAAATATATCCTCTAGATTGAGCTGTTGCTCAAACAATAAATCGCAAAGATATACTTACAGACGATCAAATAATAATTACGGACGGTATTCCACAAATCAACGAAGCTATCAAAAAAATGGAATCAGATACAAATATCAAATTCTTGGATTTACTTTCTTGTCCTGGCTGATGTATATGATGACCTTGAGTAATCTCCAAAGAAGACAAAGAAACAAAAGCACAAAAAATCAGAGATTATCAACAAAAAATGCAAGTAAAAGAACAAAACAGTCCCAAAAAAGGCAAAATCGAATATGCTGATTGATTGGACTACAAAAACACTTTTATTTAATATAAACAAAACCAAAAAATGCGAGAAAATGTATTTATAGACATTAGTTTGATAACTATTGTAGCTGTAGGAGTTTCTTATATCATGAGCCTTTTGAAACAACCATTGATTATATGATATATTCTTACATGACTTATTGTTAGTGCAACTTGAATTGTAAATCCATCATCAGAAATGGCTACTTTATCTCAAATATGAGTAGTTATTCTTTTGTTTATGGTTTGACTATGACTTAATCCCAAAATTATCAAAGAAGTTGGTAAAGTTGCAACAATAACAGGAATATGACAAGTAGTTTTTACATCAATAATTGGATTCTGAATCTGTTGGTTGCTTGGATTTGATAATATAACATCTATGTTTATTGCTATTGCTATTACATTTAGTAGTACGATAGTAATTATGAAACTCGTATCTGACAAATGAGATATGGATAGTCTATATGGAAAAATAGCAATTGGTTTCTTGATTATACAAGATATTATAGCTATGGCTATTTTGATGTTTGTTACATTTTCTGTTTCAGAATGAAGCGCTTGAAGTATATTGTTGCAGATTTTTACAAAAGGAATATGACTTGTAGGATGAGTAATACTTATATGAGTATATATTCTCCCCAAAATAATGAAAAAAATTGCAAAATCTCAAGAATTTTTGGAATTATTCGCTTTGGGACGATGTTTGGTATTGGCTAGTGTGTTTCATTTAGCTGGATTTTCTATAGAAATATGAGCTTTGATTGCATGAATCACATTATCAATGTCACCATTCAGATTTGAAATTAGCTCCAAAATGAAGTCTTTACGTGATTTTTTTATCGTAATATTCTTCGTGTTGTTTGGAACACATATGACATTAAACAGCGTTGGAAATTATATAATACCAATTATCGTTTTGTCTTTGTTTATATTGATTTGAAATCCTACCATTGTTATGTTTTTGATGGGTAGGCTTGGTTATACCAAAAAGAATTCATTTAAAGCTGGTTTAACAGTTGCTCAAATTAGTGAGTTTTCATTTATTCTGATTATTTTGGGAGCAAATGTTGGCTATTTAAGTGGAGATATTTTATCACTAATTAGTATAGTCTGACTTATTACTATTGCTTGATCCACATATTTCATCTTATACTCTGATCAACTTTACAAATACCTTGCACCATATCTATCAATATTCGAAAAAAAATGAATAAAAGAATTTGAAGATAAATGATATGTATGACATGAAGTAGTTTTGTTTGGGTATGATAAAGTAAGTTTTGAAACAATAAATACTTTGGACAAATTAGACAAAAAACATATTATCGTAGATTACAATCCAGAAGTTATAAAATACTTACAAGAAAGAGATATGGAATGTATGTATTGAGACGCTGGAAATATAGAATTATTGGAAGAAGTAATCAAACCAGAAACAAAAATGGTTATATCTTCTACAAGAGAATTAGAAGCAAATATGCTCATCATCAAAAAAGCAAAACATTTCAACAAAGACTGTATTGTAATCACAACAGGAACAACAATAGAAGATGCCATGAAAATGTATGAAATTGGCGCAACTTATGTAATATTACCTCACTTTATAGGATGATTACATATAGCATCTATACTACAAGAAAACGAATTTAATATAGATCTTTTTCTTCATCACAAAACAACACATCTCAAAAGAATCGAAGAAGTAAAAGCTTATAAAATAATCAAAAAAGAAAGAGAAGAACTAACAGAAATATTCCATTTAGAACAAACGCAAGAAATAAAAAGAAAAAAATAATATAAAAATTATTTTAAGTTCACAAAAAACTAAATTACAATAATTTGATTTTACTATAGGATTCGTTAGTATAAAACAGATATATTTATTTCAACTAGCATCTGTTTATGCAAGCATTCAATTTTTCCTCTATCAATTTGGGTTGTACCAAAAATCTAGTAGATACCCAACATCTTCTTGGTAAAATTTTTACATTGGCAGAAAAAGAACCAAATATAATTCCACAATATCACATAGATCCCTATGCCAAAGAAGTGGATTTTGTTTTTCTCAATACCTGTGGATTTATTTCCTCAGCAAGAGATGAAGCAGCCCATACCCTAGAAAAACTCCTCCAAAAAGGCAAAAAAGTTTATCTCCTAGGCTGCGCTGTCCAATATTACAAGAATTTAAACCCTAACAGTCATTCCCGCTTTGCCAGTTGGGGCGGGAATCCAGATTGATCAGCTTCTAACCAAGATATCTTCACAATTTCACGAAACGACCTCAACACCTTAACACTCAAACAACTTATCAATGGCTACAACAGTACAGATTTCAAAGATTTTGAATTTACATCAAGTCCTAGAGTCTATACAAATATCGAACACAAATTCGAATACCTCAAAATAGCAGAATGATGTGACAATAACTGTAGTTTTTGTATTATTCCAAAAATCAGAGGAAAGCAAAAATCTCTCCCTATCGAAACAATCATTGAAGAAACCAAAAATATGATAACAAACGGTATCGAAGAAATTATTCTCATCGCACAAGATACTACAAGATATGGAACTGATCTATATAGAAAACCAATTCTCTTTGAACTATTACAAGAAATAGACAAACTCAAAGGAAATTTTAGATTCAGATTATTATATTTATATCCAGATATTTTGACCTTAGAACATCTCAAAAAGCTCACAAAACTCAAAAAATTTATACCATATTTTGATATTCCTCTCCAACATATTAGCGCTCCTTTGCTCAAAAAAATGGGAAGATTTTACAATGAAGAAGCTATCTATAAATTTCTAGATTTTATCAAAGAAGAATTTCCCACAAGATTTGTCAGAACCAATATTATTATATGATTTCCATGAGAAACAGACTTTGATCATCAACAACTTTTGGATTTTTTACAAAAGGATTATTTCGACAACATCGCATTGTTTGAATATCACGACGAACCACTAGCTGCATCAAGCAAATTACCTGGTAAAGTCGACGACAAAACACTCAAAACAAGATTTATACAAGCAGATGATATAGTCGACAAACTCCTCACCAAAAAAGAAAAACAAAGAAAATGAACTGAGGATATAGGATATATCATGAATATCAAACAAAAAAAACGTTCCAGTCATTCCCGCCTTGCCAGTTGCGGCGGGAATCCAAAGGACAAAACTAAAGAATACGAAACAATCCTGGAAGTTCGCACACTCCTCCATTGCCCAGAAATCGACCCTTACGACAACATCTCACTCGATCAAATCACCTGAGTAGAAAACAATAAAACACAGCTGGAAATTGGAGATAAAATTAGTTATATTGTATAAGATAAAATAGGTGAGCGTTTATATTTTTAGGTAAAGAAAATACATGGAGTCGAATTTGTTTGTGTTTTCTACCGTTAAGAAAAT